>NZ_JBEPPD010000001.1:0-472006 GCF_040547165.1 Pedobacter sp. UYP30
GACCAGCATAAACACACAATTTTAATGAGAAAATTAACCGCATAATTAATCTTTGAAATTTAAAAGAATACTCTTGTTTTATAGGGGTCAAAACACACAGTACAAAGAAAAAGCCCCAATTAATTGATTAACAATTAATTGGGGCTATAGTCTGCGGAGAGTGGGGGACTTGAACGTATGTAAAACCCTTACAATCAATATTAACAAAAACTACTTTAGAACATGATTAAACAAGATTTATCATTTTTTAATTAAATACGATTACATTTAGTTAACACAAAAACTGCACCACCAATTGCACCACCAAATTTTATTGTTTATATTTGGTTAAGATTAATAACGGCAATCTATGAGTAAAAAAAAAACAATCGGAACAATCCGTTTTGAACTTCGCAAAGGAGTGAGGGGAGAAAATGGCAAACTACCTGTAAGCCTAATATATTCTATTAAGGGCAACCGCAAACGTTTTAGTTTAGATCAGACTATTTTATCAGAGTATTGGGATGCAAAAGAGCAAAGAGCTTTTTATATACCGCAGCGTGAGGCAAAGAGAAAATTAAATCATTTACCAGTTAATCAACTATTAACCGAAATAGAGATAAATGAGATTAATGATATTTTGGATAGTGTAGAGATTGACATAAAAGCCATAGAAGATAAGTTTTTGGCGTTATCAATTCCTTTTAGTTCTCAAACTGTAATTGATGCTTTAATAAGCAAAAAGCCCGATGCATTTAAAGTAGAAGAAAAAACCGATTTGGTGTTTGATTATATTGATAGGTATATTGTAGAACACGAAGCAAGCAGGGAAGCTGGAAGCTTATCGGTTTACAAATCCATAAAAAACCATTTAAAAGCTTATCAAGACGCAACAAATCACAAAGTAACCTTTGAGGGCATAGATTATAGTTTTTTTAATAAGTTCCAAAACTTTTTGATTAAGCGAACCAAAACGGATAAAGCTGGAAATATTAACCCGATGCTGAATAATACAACCATAGCCAAAGCATTAAGCACCCTAAAAACCTTTTTAACCTATGCAAAGAAAGAGGGTGTAAAAGTAAATGATAGTTTCAGAGATTTCACAATAAAGCGTGAAAAATTAGAGGTTATAGCTTTAGAGCAAAACGAACTGCAAAACTTAATTGATTTTGATTTAAGCAATAATAAAAGACTTGATAAAGTTAGAGATATTTTTGTTTTCGCTTGCGCTACTGGTTTACGTTTTAGCGATGTTCAGCAACTTAAAGCAGAACATTTAGATAATGAAAGTATAAACATAGTAGTAAAGAAAACTAAAACCGCCTTAACAGTGCCTTTAAATATTTTTTCAGCTGGCATACTTGAAAAATATAGCGAACTAAATAAGCCTTTACCTACAATCAGTAACCAAAAACTAAACGAGTACATAAAAGAGTTATGCGAATTGGCAGGCATTGCGAAACAAATCGAAATAGTACGTTTTTTTGGTAAAAAACGAATTGTAACCACTTACCCAAAATTTGAACTTATTAGTTTTCACACCGCTCGAAAAACATTTGTAACCTTATCTTTAGAGCGTGGAATGAGTGCCGAAGAGGTTATGACTATTTCAGGGCATGAAGATTATAAAAGCTTTAAACGTTACGTAAACATTACCGAGAAACGTAAAAAGGTAGTGATGTTGAAAGCCTGGGGCGCACCAAAGGAAAGAAAATTAAAGGTAGTTTAGGATTTATTTATAACGGCAAGATATTATGTTTTTTACAAAGGAACTTGATAAACGGACATGGAAGTATTTGATGCGTGAAGATGAGATACTGGAAATTTTGAAACGGGGACTTCCTGTCATAAATGATAAGTTAACCCTAACCACTACATTAAAGGACTTAATGGAAATTTACTGTACCGAAGAACATTTTGAAAATCTTTATAACCAAAAATCAACCGAGACCGCAAAGAGATTATTTAAAAAAGACCTTTTAAAAACTTTAAAGTCTTGTAATAACGGTGCAGAAATTAGGAAAATAGGCTATCGCAATGCAATCAGAGAAATGCCATTACAATTAATAGATTTAGGATATATGTTTATAAATATGGTTTGCGATAATTCCACCGGTGTTGAAAATTTTGTTCGCTACCAATTTATTCCATTTCCAAATCATATACCTCCAATACTTGCGGAGGGCGTAGGTATTGCGCTTTTTTTAGCTGATAAGCAAAACAAACAGATTTTTAAAGGAGAAAACCTAGACCAATTATTAGAACCTAAATTTATTTTAGGATTAAATGAAGTTCAAATAAGTAAATCTTACAAACACTTTAAGCAACACTTTGAAAAACCGATAATAACATACAAAGATTATTTTGATTGTTTTAACGAAAACATAACTCCAAAGCCTTTTAAATTAATTAAAGGACAAAATAAATACTTTAATTATTTCCTTTCAATAGCAGGCGCAAACGATCGTATTGCAAGCAAAAGATTTGGAATAAAACAATTTGACAACGTAAAAAGCAGAAACAAAAAGGACATGAAAACAGAAACCGTTTTTGTTAACCAAATGAAAGCAATTTTAAATAAGTGATATAAAAACGTTTGTACACTATACAACCCTATACAAAAAAAGTTAATCAACACTCAGCAACTATCTATTATTAAGGTAGTTGCTTTTTTGTTTTTTATTAAAACTATACAATAAGCTATACACCACATCCCCAAAATTGCGAGCATACGAAAACAACAAAAGTATGTTACAAATCATAACAACCAATGAAGCTTTTAAAAGCTTAATTCTGGAGGCGGTAGAATTTGCCGTTAACAACATCCCACAAAAAGAGCCTACCAAAGAGGCGCAAATTATCACAGGCGAAGACCTTTCTAAAAAGTTAGGGGTTACAATTCAAACATTGATACGCTGGAGGCAAAAGGGCAAAATACCTTTTTTGCAAATCGGTAATTCAATAAGGTACGATTTATATAAAGTATTGGATAGTTTGGAAGCCAAAAAGAAAGGGGCTAAGAAATGAGAAATTTCAAAACCCCTTTTAAATCTTCAACGACAAACGAAGATAAAGAAAATCGATTAATCTTTAAAGCTTTACACTTATATAAGCAACCATTAACGAGGCGCAAACTAAGTGAATTAACAGGCTTAGAGATAGCGACGCTTTGCAGAGCCTTATACAACCTTACTTATAAAAGCAAATCGCTTAGAGTGGCTAAAATTGCCCGATGCCCTACAACTGGCAAACGTGTTTATCATTTTTACTTCGCAAAGGAGGGCGCACAAAATGGAAACTAAATTTAAAATGCCACCTATTGAAGAGATTGAAGACAATACACCTATTGAAGATATTAACGGTAAAATATTTATTCCTAATTGGCATAACAGACCACCCGAAATACCGCCCGTACTTCGTTTAAATGGAGTCGGGATTTTAACACACGGCAATATTACAGCCGTAATTGCTTCGCCAGGAGCTGGTAAAAGTAGTATATGTGAAGCTATTTGTGCAAGCCACTTAAATAATGATGTTGACTGTTTAGGTTTTGAGGGAAATAAAGATTTTAGGGGTGTAATCTATTGTGATTTTGAACGTACGGAGCTGGACGTTTGGAACTCTTTTAGTAGAATGGCAAAACGGGCAAATATCAATTTTGGAGATAGTACCGATAAAGTCATTTTAGTAGGTATGCGCTCGATAGCTCGATTATCTCAAAGACTTGATGCAATTACTAATCTTTTAGAAAATAACCCTTGTAGCCTTTTGATTTTGGACGGTTCAGGCGATTTGGTTACGGATACAAACGATTTACCGCAAGCTATTGAATGTAGAATTTTATTTAGGGAATGGACTGTAAAATATAATTTATCAATATTCACAACCTTGCATCCAAATCCCGGTTCAGAAAAACCACGGGGGCATGCTGGAAGTGAAATATGCAGGGAAGGTGAAACCATCCTTTTAGCTACGAGAATAGAAAACGATACGCATATTTTAACAACTGATTTTGACTTTGGAAAAAACCGCAATAATGCCCACGTAAACACAGCTTATAAGTGGAATAATGAAGCAATGATGTTTTTATCAGCTGAGATGCCCGTGAAACAAAGTAAGAGTCAAAAAAAATCAGCGTACGAAGTTGAAAATATAGACCATGTAAAAATTCTTTTAGAAATATTTGCCGGCGATATAAAGCCCAAATTAAGCGAACTAAAAACACGTGTTATTACATATTATAAAAAGATACTAAATGATGACTTATCAGCTAGACGTGTTAGTGAGTACATTGATTATTTTATCAATGATAAAGGCTGGATTGCAAAAGTTGGTAAAGACCGAAGCCCAAACGCTCACTATATTTTACTAACTGAAACATTAACTCAAACGCCACTCGAACAAACTGAAACAGACTAAAACCGTATGAGTTGCACCCCTTATTTAACTGACTCAAACACACTCCCCCTCTTTATATAGGGGAGTGTATGAGTGGAGTGAATGTGTAACCGTGTTAACTGAAACACAATGACAACGGATAAATTTATAATTCATATAAACACTTTATATTTTTTTACCTACAATCTCAAAAATGTTGAAGAGCGTAAAGCAGTAAAGAAACATAAAGACACCTTAATAAAAATGTTAGGTAGTGGATTTGAAACGGTACTTAATGCACTGGTTAAAAGTGAAACTATCACTTATAAAAACTTTAATGATTTGTACTTAATTAAACCACTTAAACAGGGTGCAATTGATATAACAAGCATTGAAAGCAAAAAGCAACCAACTAATAAACTGATTATCAATATTCGGGAAATGCTAAAACGTGTAACTATTCAAGATGGGATTAAAACACCACCGTTTTTTAATTTGTTCGCAAAGCACAACCACCAATATATAAGCCACTTTTTTAATGAAGATAGTTTTGTAGGGAGATTACACACTCCAATAAGTAATTTACACAGGGTTTTAAGACCTTATTTATTAATCGATAGCGAACCAACTGCGCACATAGACATAAATACCGCACAACCTTTATTTTTAGCCCGTACGCTAAACGAAGTGATAGGAGACAATGAGTTTACTAATTGGGTTTATTCAGGTGCAGACGTTTATAATGAATTGTTAGCTAAATCAAGTTTGCCGGATAGAGATACAGCAAAAAAGAAGTTTCTAAAAACCTTATTCAATTATGATTTAAACGAGATTATAAATCTTTATGGCAATAGTGAGTGGGCGCAATGGGTTAATTGGTATAAGAGCAACCCCGAACCTCGAAACAAGAAAATCAAAAGCTGGAATGTAAACCCATATTATAACAATCTTGCCTGGTTACTTCAAAAAATTGAGGTGCAAACAATGCGCAAAGTATGGCAAAAACTCGCTGCGGTAAACATTCCATTTCTAACCGTACACGATAGCGTTATAATTAAGCAAACAGACCACGCCAAAGCCTTAGAGATTTTCCACAGCGTAATGAGGGCAGAATTTAGCTTTTATAAACTGCATAGTGAGGGGATGCCCGAACCTACAAAGCCCACCATTTTGCCGCTTGTATTAATAGAGCTGCAAATCGAATACAGCACATTAGAACAAGACAGTAAGATTGCACCGCAGCAACAAGAACGAGTAAAACGGTACTGGAGAAACGTAACCGATTGCTTGCGTAATAAAGGCATCGGCCTAAATATGGCAATGAAAGAATTAACAGAATATAAACACTATCTAAAACAGAACTAGGTGGAAAGTAAACACGACGTAGGAAACTAAAGGGAAGATCGCAAATAGGTGACCGCTCAGCCACTAATTTAAATCCGTTGTCCGCAGTTTAGAATAGTTTAGTTTTAAAAACTTTACTAAACTTTACCTTTTTTATAGTGTCCATTTGTCCAATACATTTATTTACTTTTATTTACCTTTTAAGCCCTACATAATTTACAATAACTTACCTTTTCAGAGAGAAAAGTATGTTAACATTTGTTTACATTTGTTCAGATGCTACCCTACAAAACACTACTTTTCCACCCCTCTAAAGTTTACTAAAGGTTACTTTCAACTAGTCCGAAATCTTAAAATTTTCAGTAATTTAAAATAGTTTTTTAGGCTCAATTAATTGCAATAACAGCAATATAACAGTAATAAAATACTAAAATCTGACGAAATTTGACAACCCCTATGAGGTTTGATTTTTTAAAACAATTTCTATCAAACTATCAGCGTCCGCAGTTGTGAATAGTTCGGGCTTATTGAAGTAAACACGCCAACCGTCCGACATTTTATTTACTTGACCCCATACGTAATTATCCACCATTAAATAATAGTTGCAATTAGCCGCACCCGATGGCTGCGACAATCGAACAGCTTTAACCTCGCCATCAAAAAAACCGTTGAATGTAATATCTGGCATAGTAACTAAAAATGGATTATTCCAAATAAGTTTAAGATTATCAAAATAACAATCAAAATAAGTGCGCCTATTGATTGCTCTTTTAGCGTAAAACGATTGTTGTGTCTCATTATTTTGGCACCTCCACAGCGGTTAGAAAATCGTTTGGTATTGGTTCTATTGTCTTTATCCTATCAGTTAATGAAAGTTCACTATCAATCCAAAATTTATAATTTTCTTGCGTTAACATTGCCGGCATACGTTGTTTTGCGTTGTGGATTTTTGCCATCATTTCATTCGCCGGGTTCGTAATCATTGTACAGCTTTTATAAATTTCGCCTGTTATTCTGTTTTTCCAACTTTCCCAAAGCCCGCCAATAATTGTGACTTCGCTATTTGCCTGGTGTAAATAGTATTTATGTGAACCGATCTTTTTAATAGGGTCATCCCAATGCCACTCTATAAACCCCTCACAGATTAAGGCACAATGTTTTTTACCTAACAACGGCATCCAAGTTTTTGACGTGGTAAGACTTTCTTTTTTAGCGTTAAAAGTCGAATACTTTGGTGCTGTAAAGGTAGGAGACCAACTAGGAACTAATGACCAATAGCCATCTTGCAAGATGTTTGGTTCTGCATCGGTTATCAAAGAGATTTGACCTTTGGGAAAAACAAGATCCCCTTGCTTATATTTTTCTGTCATTTCCTGTTTTAAAGAAATGGCAAAAGCGGAATTTAACTGGATTGTCTTAACGGTGCTGCACATTTTTATTTAGGGTTTTCGTAATGCCAGTCTATTTGAGAGCCGATATATTGCACTGTCTCATAGTCTAAATTACCGTACATAGTTATCCAATGCAGATCCTGCATCTCTAATTGTGCAATCCGTTTGCCCCCAATTATTATCTCAAATGTTGAAATAGTATTTTCACCACGCCATGAGGTTAAAACAACCGCTTCAACTGATCCACCGCCAAAATTTAATTTTATCTTAAAATCGTTGTCGGTCATAACTCTACAATGTTGGTTTTTGCAAACAGTATAGTATCTGCAAATTTCCCGTTTGATGAAAAGATAAAAAATTGGCTTGTATCTGTTCTATTAATCGGCGAAAATTGCTTTTTTATCAATTCTGCATCCAATTCTTTAGCACGATTGACAATTTTGTGCCTAGACTTAAAATACAAGTCGCTTTTTTCGTTAGTAATTTCGTAAGCTAAGGTAACGATGACAGCAACATCCAAGCCCACACCACTAAGATCTTTAACATTATCTACCTCGGGCAGATCAAAAAAATCTATCTTTTTATAATTATTTAGGTTTACTTCAGCCATTGGTTATGATTGACAATGCTAAGCTACAAAATTTCTGACATTGGATAAATAGAAAGGTTTTTTAACTATCTTAAGTTTAAAGATTGAAACGCCGATAAGATGTGACAAATAATGACGGGGTAGAGTGATATTAAGATTTTAACACAGTCAATAGCACTAATTTCGCATAGCCTTTTTTACCGGCCAGCTGTCGAACTAATTAGGATTAAACGAATTTTCAAACTAGTAAAACTTTAAACAAACTACATTCGATTAAATAAAGGTCTATTTAAAATTTATTCCAATCGATTACTTTAATAAAGCTCACCAAACAGAAAATCGTTAAATACTAATCTTTTGCGCAGGTAATTCTGGTAGAGGTTATCTTTTGATTTATACCTGCACCTCCATTATTTGAGTAAGTTGAGCCTGATTTTTGATAGTCCTGAATCTCCTTACTCGTCTTGTCGCATACAATAGTTTCCGTTGTATCCTTAACAAATGTATTGCCTATTGCTGCGGTCGCTGTAATTTTGCATTTCCAACATACTTTTTTTTCACAAGAAGAAAGTATTACGCAGAATAGGCAAACAATCAATATTTTCATAATAATTAGATTAGTTTTTAGATATAAAAATAATATTCGTTAGGGTGTTCTTAACCAAATTTAATTATCGAAATAATGCGTAGCAAGTTTAACATTTCACTTAACTTAAATATCTTCAAAAAAATGCTTTTAATAAAAATGGTAATTACGGAACAATTTACAATAATTTACTTTTTGATACTTCGTAAACACTCACTTTTAAAAAAAAGGGTTACCAACTGAATGATAAACCCTTTTAAGATTTTCCTAATAACGACAAAAGGAATAATCAAAAATACCACATTAAAACGGGATACTCAAATAGTATAATTTGCATTTTTAAAACTGAAAATTGCACCACTAATTGCACCACCGAATTATTTTTGTAATAAAAAATGCCTTTAGTTATAAGCTAAAGGCATTTACCTAAAAAAGGCTGCGGAGAGTGGGGGATTCGAACCCGCGGACCCTTTAACAAGTCAACAGTTTTCAAGACTGCCGCAATCGACCACTCTGCCAACTCTCCGCCGCAAAAGTACAAACTCAAAACAATTCTGCAAACTTAGAATGCTTTTTTTTTTATCAAAATTGGTAAATGGTTAACAACTAGGCAGAAAAAGTTAATCTTTATTGCGCTGCGTGCCTAGGTTAGCTTCTTTAAACGCATTAAACTTTGGTTTTACCAATTTATAAACACGTTTACTTACTTGTATGCTTGCGTTCAGCTCGAAACCGACTAACAAAATAAGCGAATTTAAGTACAACCAGATCATGATTACGATTAGCGTGCCTATCGATCCGTATACTTTGTTGTATGACGCAAAATGATTGATGTAGAATGTAAACCCCCAAATGGTTAAGAATGCCAAAATAGTCGCTAAAAATGCTCCAGAACTAAAAAGTTTCCATTTTTTGGTATGCGACGGGCCGTACCTGTATAACATCGAAATGTTTATAAAATATAATCCTACCAAGAAAACCCATTTTAACAGCAGAACAGCAAAGTCGACGGTTGCGTTATGTTTAAAATGTAAATGGAGTTGTAAATAAGTCCTAACATAATCGCTTGCGGCAAGGGCACCAATACAAATAATGATAGAGACGACGATGGCGAAGGTAAGCACAAGCGCTATTAGCCTCTTTTTTAGCCATCCTCGTGTTTCTATAATTAGAGAAGATCTGTTAAAAGCTTTCATCAAGTTTACTACGCCATTGGTTGCAAAAAATATTGCAGAAAAAAATCCAAATGATAGTAAGCCGCCGTTTTGATTTTTTATAATGTCTTTTAACGTGGCCTCAAATGCTATATAAGCGTTGCTGGGCAGCAACAATTCTATAATACCCAACAGTTGATCTTGAAAATGATTGATGGGCACAAAGGGGATAAGCGTGAAAAGGAAAATGATGGCAGGAAAAATGGCCAACATAAAATTGTAGGCCAAAGAAGAAGATTTATTTAAAAGTTCGTCTTTTCCTATTTCTCTAAAAAAAAAGGTTGCTACGGTGTAGAGCGGGAGGGAACTGAAACCCGGAAGGATACAATGTTTTGTCCACTCTATAAAATCTGCGTAGAATTTAAGTTTTAGTAAGTTTCTATGTAGCCATTCCATTTAACATTAAAAGAAATGTGCAAGTTTCTCCATAAACTTTTCTGGCGGATGGGTAGGGCGCTTTGTAATCATGTCTACAAACACAAGCGTTGTTTTACCAAGATGCACCAACTCTTCTTTTTGATTAAAAATTTCGTATTCGAAAAAGATTCTTGCAGCAGGTAGCACCTTTATACTTGTTTTTATGGTAATCAGTTCATCGTAATAAACAGGTTTGATGTATTTGCAATTTAGCTCTAAAACGGGCATCATTACACCTGCAGCCTCCATGGCGCTATAACTCATGCCCAAACTTCTAAGCATTTCTACTCTTGCAACCTCGAAATACTCGGCATAGTTGCCATAATAAACGTAACCCATTTGGTCCGTTTCGCCGTATCGCGTTCTAAGCTTTGTTTCGTGGCTAAACATTATTTAAAAATTTTGCGCCTGTTTAGGGCTTCGCGATATTTCCTTGCATTGGCATTGTGCTCTGCTTGTGTAGCTGCAAAGTTATGGTAGCCAGAGAAATCTTCTTTGGCACACATATAAATGTAATTGTTCTTGTCGTGATTTAACACCGCGTCTATTGCGTTAATGCTAGGCATCATAATAGGGCCAGGAGGTAGGCCAGCATATTTGTAGGTGTTATATAAAGACGGTGTTTGAAGTAGTATGTTAGTTACACGTTTTACGTTAAAATCGCCGTTGGCAAAAATTACTGTTGGATCTGCCTGCAATAATTGCCCTCTATTTAGCCTGTTTAAATACAAACCAGCTATGATGGGCATTTCCTTATCATAAAGCGCTTCTCCATCTACAATAGAGGCTAAAATAGTTACCTGTATGGGTGATAAATTTAAGCTTGCTGCTTTTTTCTTTCGCGCTGCTGTCCAAAAAGATTCGTACTCTTTATTCATTCTTATAAAGAAATCTACGGGATTTTCATTCCAATACACATTGTAAGTATTTGGGATGAACATAGCGTATATATTGTCTTGGTTAAATCCGTATTTCGTAATCAGATTACTAGAATCTAGTACGTTAATAAATTGCGATGAATCTGCCTCAAGGTTCTTGGCTAAAAACGCAGCAAAATTTTCTTTGGTGCGTAAGTTGTGTATTTTTAACTTAACGGGGTCCTGGTTGCCCGCTTTTATCATATTTACCACTACCCGGTTGGTCATTCCCTTCTTTACCAAATATCTACCTGGTTTAAGGTTTTCTCCGAGATTCATTTTTGTAGCAGCTTTTTTAAATTCGCCAATGCTGTTTACAAGGTCTTTGCTTTCTAGCTCATTTATTAGCGCATCTAAATTGCCACCAGTTTTAACGTAAAGGTATTTTTGTTTCCCCGTAAAGTTTGGCGAAAAGTAAGTTCTATAAAAGTTGAGCATAAAATATCCACCCAGCAAAATGGCTAGGCAAATAATTACTAATGCTATTTTTTTACCGTTGCTCATCTTCTTTTCTAATGGATCTGCCATATTGTTAGCGTAAAGGTTTTACTGGTGTAGGAGTATTTGGATTGTTAGGGTCGTTCTGTTTAGGCTGTTCCATGCTATTGTTTGGGTCGATGACAACTTTCGGTCTGTTAGATAGCGTAATGTTTATCCTTGTTCCGATAGAAACTTTACTAACAGAATCGACTGGCATTGGGTTTTGGGCAACAATAACTGCGTTGGCACTATCTGTAATCTGGCCATCGTAAATTACTGTTCCAAGCGCAAGCATAGATCCTTTTAAACTAAATTTTGCTTCATCAATAGTTAGTCCGGTAAGTTGGGGAATGTCTACTTCTTCGCTGCCCCTTCCATCACCAAGTACTAAATTAATTCGAGAGCCTACGGGTATGTTGTCTCCAGTTTTTATGGGTTGCCCGCCAAACGATGTTTCCAAAACCACATCTTTGCTAATGTCTGCTTTGTAGGTAGTATCGCCAACCTTTAACCTAGAGCTTTCTAAAATTGCCGTGGCTTCTCTTAAGTTTTTAAACTCTACGTCCGGAAAATTAGTGTCGGGTATTTTGCCGGCATTTATGGTTAGGTAAACTGTTCGGTTATCCTTAACAAAAGTATTGGCATCTGGATCTTGATCTATTACATAGCCCGGTGGCTTGTCCATAATAAAAACAGAGTCAATTTCGTATTTTAAGCCAGCATCTTCCAGTTTTTTAACTGCCTGCGTCAAAATTAAGCCTTTAACCTGCGGAACACTTAATCCTTCTCCGTGTTTCGTATAATATCTTAAACTAAAAAAAGCAGCTCCCACTAAAATAATTACGGTAACAAACGCAGCAATTACCGTGTTTCTAAAGGAAGATGTTTTTAGGTACTGTGTAAATTTAGACATGAATAGGTAGATCTGTTTAAAACGTAATAATTCAGTATAAAAGTGCGGGCAACAAATAAAATCCTGTCTACCTCTTTAACGGTGCGTAAAAGTAACACTTGTAATATTCTACGTTAAAATTAATAAAGCACAAAGATATTTATATTTTTGAACTTATATTTTAAACATCAGTTCATTTTTAAATAAGCATCATCCACCATGAAAAAAACCATTGCGCTATTAACTGGAGGCACTACCGATGAATGGGTAATTTCTCTAAAAAGTGCAGCAACCATAGCTCAGAATATAGATTTAGAGCTTTTTGATGTTTACAAAATTATTTTAAATGACCACAGTTGGTTTTACGAGCCAGCAGATTCCATAAAAATAGAAGTAGATAGAAATGATTTCTCTCTTACCATTGAGGGAAGAAAAGTGAAGTTTGATGGCGTTTTTATATCCATTCATGGCTCGCCTGGCGAAGATGGAAAGCTGCAGGGGTATTTTGATATGCTTAACATCCCTTACACCACTTGCGATGCAATTACCTCTGCAATTACGATGAACAAGGCTTACACAAAAGCCGTTGTTACAGGCATTGAAAACCTGTATGTTGCTAAGTCCGTACAGCTTTTTCAGGGGCTGGAGAAAAATGTTAGCCAAATTATCCATGACCTAAAATTGCCTTACTTTGTAAAGCCAAATAGTGGCGGAAGCAGCATAGGTATGAGCAAGGTTACGCAAAGCGATAAATTAGCTAACGCGATGGAAACTGCCTTTAAGGTGGATAGGCAAGTTTTGGTAGAGGAATTTATTGAAGGAAGGGAATTTACGGTCGGGGTGGTAAAATTAGAAGGCGAAATTATGGTTTTGCCTAGTACTGAGGTAAGTACTAAAAAAGAGTTTTTCGATTTCGAGGCGAAATATACGCCGGGCATCGCCATAGAAACAACGCCTGCAGAAATTAGAGACGAGACGAATGCTAGAGTACAAACTATTGCAAAACATGTGTACGAAAAATTGAATTGTAGGGGCGTGGTTCGAATAGATTTTATTTTGACCGGCGATGAAGGTGACTTTTATTTCATCGAAATAAATACAGTGCCTGGACAAACTGCAACCAGTTTTATTCCTCAACAAGTGGCGGCTATTGGTTTAACCTTAAAAGAGTTTTACACAAAATTGATGCGAGAAACGCTGGGGTAGGTTCTTTGGTTGGAAATCTAATTTGAAATTCTAAATGTACATTCAGCAACTTATAGATAAAGGGTATCCTATTAGAAACTTTACGAAAGATACCGTAATTTACGAACCTGGATTACAGCCAAAATTTGTATTTTTTATAAAAAGTGGCGAAATAAGAATGGTAACAGTAAACGGGGATGGCAAGGAATTTATCCAAGGTATATTCAAAACTGGCCAATATTTTGGCGAGCCTGCTTTATTGGTAAACCGGCCATACCTTGCATATACTATTGCCACTAAAAATTCGGAAATTATCCAATTAAATAAAACTGAGTTCTTTCAGCTTTTGAAAGATAATGCCGAATTTAACTCGGACCTAATCAGGGTTTTAAGTAATAGGCTTTTTTATAAATCAATGATGCTCGAAGAGCTTGGGAACGAAAAAGCTGAACACCGTCTACAAACCATCATAAATTTTTTGTTTTTAGATCTTCCAGCGGGGGAAATTCTTAAAGTTACAAGGCAAGAATTGGCCGATATGACAGGTTTAAGGGTAGAAACGGTAATAAGAGTTGTTAAACAGCTGGCCAAAAAGGGGGTTGTGCAGTTAACCCATGGAAGAATTTTGAAGATTTAAAACTGAAGGTGCATTTATAGGTTAACCCAAAGGTTTCTAATGGTGCTTATGTGAATTTTTATGATATGAATCATAAACTAACGAGTTTATGATTCATATTTTTGCATTACAGATAAACACAAGTATGGCAGAGCTTTCTAAATCTCAAGCAATATTACAATATAAGTGCCCACGTTGCCGTAAAGGAGATATTTTTATCGGCAATGCGTATACTTTTAAACTTCAAAAAACAAATGTAAATTGCCCAAGCTGCAATTTAAAATTTGAACGTGAACCAGGCTTTTTCTATGTTGCAATGTTTGTGAGTTATGCAATGAGCGTTGCAGAAATTATAAGCATTGGCGTAAGTTTGTATGTTTTTGGGTTGCCACTACTTTATGAGAATTTTTTTTATTATTGGGGGATAATTGTATTTGGAGTCTTACTCTTATCGCCAATTAATTATCGTTTTTCGAGAGTTGTTTTACTGCATTTGCTTACACCAGGTTTGGGTTACGTTCCAGGTAGTGGAGATAAAAAGTAAGGTTATAACATGTGAGTTGCCTAGGTTTCTTCTTTTCTCTTTTTACAATACCTATTGAACTTTTGCAGTCTTGGTTTCCCATTTTAACCTGTAATATTACGGGTAAAAACGTTTACGTCTTTCAGCGAGTTTTAAAATCTCGCATTTACCAGCGATTTTAAGCACATTGTCTTTGAGGCTTGTACTTTTTTTCTTGCTCCTAGTCGGTTTCGTTCATTTTTCCAACCAACTTTTCAACCAATTTTTTTGAGCTAAGCTCATATTGGTACTCGTCTGCTACGGTTCCCATCTTCGCAGCCGTATTTCTAAACATCATTTCACTTTTTACGGGCGTTTTTGCCGAAGCATGAAATTCTGTCGCGCCAGTTTTCTTAATCAGCTCTTGAATGTTATTGGCATTAACTCCTGCCCCTGGCATAATAGTAATTCTGCCATGCGCCTGCGTAACCATTGCAGCCAGTGTTTCGCTACCTTCAACAGCAGATGATGCCCCACCTGAGGATAAAACCCGCACAATGCCCAATTTAATTAAATCTTCTAGCGCTTTTTCTTTGTTTAAGCACATATCAAAAGCCCTATGAAAAGCAACTTTCATCGGCGTTGCAAGCTTTATAACTTCGCACATTCGCACCTCATCTACCTCGCCATTCGCTTTAAGAATCCCTGTAACTATACCCTCACAACGTAATGATTTACATATTTTTGTATCTTCTAATATCAACTCAAACTCAATATCGGTATATAGAAAATCGCCACCTCTAGGCCTAATGATTGGCCAAATTTCTATATCTAGATTTTTTTTTGACAATGCAATTTGGGCGTAGCTTGGTGTGGTGCCACCCTCGGCCAAATTATCGCAAAGTTCTACCCGCGCCGCTCCACCTAATTGGGCGGCTAAAGCAGAGCGATAAGAATTTGCACAGACTTCTAATTTGAAAGCGTTTGGTGGACTTTTTGACTGAACTTGTTCTTTAATCTTTTCTACATCACAAATCGTTTCTTTTTCAATCATGTTTTTTTTAATGGCTGTAGACAAATTAAAAACTAATAATGGCTTTTTCCTTTTATCAACAAATCTTGCTTTTGTGCATCGCAAACGGCAAAACTGAAACCTTGTTGTATCGCGAAAGCGCCGTATTCACCTTTTTTATTCATAGCCAAAAAACCTACCTGAATGTTTTTTGCAGTTTCTGGCTTACGCCTGATGATGCGCATAACAGCTTCTCTACAGGCTTCTTCTGGAGAATGCCCTTGGCGCATCAGTTCTACCACCAAAAACGACCCAACATTGCGTATCACTTCTTCGCCAACGCCGGTAGAGGTTGCCCCACCAATTTCGTTATCTACATATAAACCAGCACCAATAATCGGACTGTCGCCAACTCTTCCATATAATTTGTAGGCCATGCCGCTGGTGGTACAAGCGCCGCTCATATTTCCGTTTGCATCTATGGCCAACATGCCAATGGTATCGTGGTTATATTTATTGCCAGGTAATTTTTGTGGAGCAACTTTTTTATATAGTTTATTCTCTACATTAACAACAGGCGCGTATTTGGCGGTTTTAAGCCATTCTTTCCAATCTTTTTCGCTTTGCGCAGTAAGCAAATTTATTTTTTCGAAACCCTGTTCTAGCGCAAATTGCAGCGCACCATCTGCGGTAAGCATTACGTGAGGGGTTTTTTCCATTACTTTGCGCGCTACAGAAATGGGATGTAAAATATGTTGCAACGCAGTTACAGATCCGCAATTACCTTGTTCGTCCATAATGCACGCGTCTAAAGTTACGTGGCCATCTCGATCTGGTAAGCCACCTAGGCCTACGCTTTGGTTATTTGGGTCTGCTTCTGGTACCCAAACGCCCTGCTCTACAGCATCGAGAGATTTGCCACCCGCAGATAATACTTTCCAAGCAGCAGCATTTGCGGCAATCCCGAAATCCCAAGTAGAAATTACAATTGGCGCTGCTGTAGTTTTGTTGTTCTTTTTCGGAATGGCATCGGCAAATCCCTTCTTGTCGACTGCAAAAAGGCTTGCCGATAGGGCTGATGCTTTTAAAAATTTTCTTCTATTAAACATAGTTGTCGATTGGTTATCAGGTAGTTTTTTTTGAAGAGACAAGTTGCTACATCTTAATTGATAATCTTAAAATCATCAGCATCTGCTAAAAATGGGAGTTGTCGTCGTATCTTTACAACCTCTTCGTAGTTGATGGTGGTGGTGTACAAATCTTCATCTTCGGGTTTGTAATAAACGGTGTTTCCATTAGGATCGATCACCATAGAATGACCACCATGATAAATCTGGTTTCCATCGTGCCCAACGCGGTTTACCGCTACCACATAACTTTGGTTTTCTATCGCTCTTGCAGGAATTAACGCCCGCCAATGTGAACTGCGCTTATCTGGCCAGCTTGCGATTACAAGTAAAATATCATAAGCCGCATCGGTATTTCTTAACCATACGGGGAAACGTAAATCATAGCAAATGGCCAAGCGTATTTTCCAACCTTTTAGGTTTACAATAATGCTATCTTTTCCTGGCGAAAAGTTCTTATCCTCATCCCCCAAACCGAACAGATGTCTTTTGTCGTATTTTTGGTGGCTGCCATCTGCATGCATCCAAATTAACCTGTTGTAAAACTTATCTTGTTCTTTTATAATTAAGCTGCCAGCCACCACACAATTGTATTTTTGGGCAGTTTGCTGCATCCATTGCATGGTTTTGCCTCCCATTTCTTCGGCAAATTCAGCTGCGTTCATCGTAAAACCCGTGTTAAACATTTCGGGCAGTACAATTAAATCTGTTTTTTCTCTCACGCCGCCAGAAAGCTTTAGGCTTAGGTTCTGTAGGTTTTTATCTACATTCTCCCAAAAAAGATAAGCCTGAAAAATAGTAATTTTTAGGTTTTCGATTTGGGTGTATATTGGTGTAGCCATACTGTTTATTTTTGTTTTTAAACCGTCATTAATTTATCTGCCGCTTTTCTTAAAGTCTCATCTTTCTTCGCAAAACAAAACCTAATAACTTTGTAATCGTCAGAGTTTTGGTAAAAAGCCGAGACGGGGATTGCAGCGACCCCGAACTCCTTGGTTAATCTAGTTGCAAATTCAACGTCAGTTTCATCGCTTATGTTTTGGTAGCTTGCACACTGAAAATAGGAACCCTTACATGGCAATAGCTCAAACCGACTGCCTGAAAGAAGATTTCTGAATAAATCTCTTTTTGCCTGAAAAAAGTTAGCGAGTCCATTTAGTTGGTTGCCTTCTTGCATATAATTCGCTATACCCTGCTGCATTGGAGTATTAACGCTGAAAACGTTAAATTGGTGCACCTTTCTAAACTCAGCCATCAATTTTTTTGGAGCGAGGCAAAAACCAACTTTCCATCCTGTGGTATGTAGCATTTTGCCAAAAGAATAAATTATAAAACTTCTTTTGCGAAGTTCTTCATAACCCACTACACTTTCGTAAGGTTTTTCGTCGAAAACCAAATGCCCATAAACTTCATCGCTTACCAAAAGAATATCTGTTCCTTCAACCAGTTTTGAAAGTGCCTGCATATCTTCAACCGACAGCGTAACTCCAGTTGGATTTTGCGGGCTGTTGATGATGATCATTTTAGTTTTTGAGGTAAACAGTTTTTTAACCATTTCCCAATCAATGTTATAATTTGGAGGAGTGAGTTGGTACGCTTTCACAATGCCGCCGAAAAGTCTTATAGTTGGAGCATAACAATCATAAGCTGGTTCAAAAATAATTACCTCGTCACCATAATTTATAGTAGCCGCTATTGCGGTAAAAATAGCTTGCGTGGCGCCGGCTGTTACGGTAATTTCGTCTCTTGCGTTATATTTATAGCCTCTATTTTCTAAAATATAGCTGGAAATGATGTCGCTTAATGCTGGCAAACCGGCCATGGGGGCATACTGGTTTTTTCCATCGAGCATCGCTTTTGTGACGGAATCTATTAAGTTTGAGTCGCAAAAAAAGTCTGGAAATCCTTGAGAAAGATTTATGGCATTGTATTCTTTTGCCATGGCAGACATGACTGTAAATACATTTGTATCGGTATTTTGTAGTTTAGATTGTATGTTTAGCATGCAGATAGCGAAAATAACAAAAAATCTGCTAATAAAGTCAATCTTTAAGGCATTGTAACAAGTTCAAATTAGAATTGGGCACATTTATTTATGCAAATTTCTTTGGTTAGAATGGTTTTGTTTGCGCTATAGATGGGAACTGATTTCATTGTACCATAAAGTACTTTTGGTGCCTCTGGTTTTACGAGGGTTTTTCACAAAGCAAACAAAAAAATAAATTGACATTAAATCATGTGCAATTACCTTGTAGCAATAATAATTTGCTAGATTACTTTTTAAATTTGTAAGCTACCGATTACTGAAACAGACCCTATTATGAATACTTCTGTAATTAAAATATTCGACGACAGTTGCCTAACAGAGCACCCGAAATCTAGGTTGTCTTTTTTGCCTTTGGTTAAATATTTAAAGGAAAGGCTAGCGAGCGAAAATTTCTTTAGAAAGGAGTTTTTTAGGTTTATTTTGGATAAAATTGCAGATATGGATTTTATGTTGGAGGAAGTAGATATAAATCGACTTGCAGACAAACCCGAAATTCTTGAACTGATTTTTAGTATTTTAACTCCATTGCTGGCCAATGAGGATGAACTTTTTTGGGCATTGGGAATGCCAATTCCGAGTAAGATCTTTTTGAGTAGCAACGCTTTCGGCGATTTTTTTGCTACAAACCCGATAGATAAAAATTTAGATGGTGGATTGACCGAGGTTGCTGCACGCAGAAAAAAAATCATTTACAACATGATTTTAGAGAAATTTTATAATTTCGATTCAGCTTTGAAAGGCGATGTTTTTTATGCACGAATAAATCCAGAAACGAAGTTAAAAGAATATTATGGCGTAGAACTGGATTCGAGCTTTGTTGAGGTCTCCCATAAAAACGAACTGCCTAAAATTGATTTCGAAGAATTAAGTCAACGAATACAGTCTGGCGACGAACTGGTCTATTTGGAACAATGCGTACCATTGGATAATTTCTTTTTTGAAGGCTTTAACATCATTTCTATAAAAAATGTGACGCTGCAACATGCTTTAGCTGATATTAGAGCTACTTTGGTAAATCACAATTATCAAGATGAAGCGTATCAAGAGGTAATCGAAGCACTAAAAATTATTTCTGGAAATAGCGACCTGGATTTTGGCCTTATGCCATTTTTAACGGTTAACAATAGGTTGGTTTTTGAAGAGACGGGGTTTTCTAAAAGTAAATTAATTGCTGCTGCTAGAAAAGCAGATTTGGGCGAAGACGTATTTTACAAGCTCATTAATAATTACATTGAAAATCCACAGTCGAAATTTGTTAGAAGAATTACAGAAGAAAATGCTTTAAATGATGATTTTTTAAGGGTTTTAAAAGAAGATGGCGTGCGCTCTTATGCGGTAATACCCGTGTTTTATAGCGCTGTTCTTTGTGGCGTAGTAGAAATTTTCTCAACCAGTGAGGTTTCATTTGATGATAACCTAATACTTAAAATTGGGTATGCCATCCCACTTATTGGGCAACTTTTTCACTATGGCATAGAAGAATTCAACGGTAAGATTGAGTCCGTTCTGATGAGCAAATTCACTGTTCTTCAGCCCGCTGTACAATGGAAATTTAACGAAGCGGTATGGAATTATCTCCGTCAAAATGAAGAAGGCAACAGTTTTAGAGATGTTGAGAAAATTGTTTTTAAGCACGTTTACCCACTATTTGGAGCTATAGATGTTAGAGATTCTACCATAGAAAGAAACCGGGCACTTAAAGAAGACATAGAAATACACATCAATTTATTGATAGAAACTTTGGGAAATATTTGTAGCTCTGTAAATTTAGAGCTGACAGATAAATTGCTGTATTCTTGTAACAATTGGTCTAAAAAAATTAATGAAATAATCTTAACTACAGAAGAAAACCAGTTTACAGAGTTTTTAGAAAATGATGTATTTCCGCTTTTTTCTATGATGAGGACAAATTATCCAGTTACCGTTTCTTTATTGACACATTACTTTGAGCAAATTGATGCCGAACATGGTATTGTATTTAAAAACAGAAGAGCACTGGAAATATCCATGCAATTTATAAACACAAAAATTGGCAAATATTTAGACAAGCAACAAAAAATCTTGCAGGAATCTTTTCCCTGTTATTTCGCCAAATTTAGAACGGATGGTGTAGAGTATGATATTTATATCGGCCAAGATATTGCTCCCTATAAGACCTTCGATTTGTTGTATTTAAAAAACATTAGGCTTTGGCAACTTACCTCTATGGTAGAAATAACAAGGCTGACGAGGGAAATACAGCAAAAGATTCCCCATAAATTGTTAACCACCCAACTAATTTTTGTGCATTCTAGTGCGATAGACATCAGCTTTAGAACTGATGAACGTAGGTTTGATGTAGAAGGTGCTTATAATATTAGATATGAAGTAGTTAAGAAGCGCATAGATAAGGTTTTGATAAAAGACCGGCGCGAACGATTGACACAGCCAGATAAGATTGCCATCGTTTATTTTACCAATGAAGAAGCCCAAGAATATATCGAATACATCAACTATCTAACCAACGAGCAATTATTTAACGATGACCTTGAAATATTAGAGTTAGAGGAACTGCAAGGCGTTGCTGGATTAAAAGCGCTCAGGGTAGGGGTAAATTACAATCGAAAGTTATAATTTACAGGCCATTTCCCCAATTTGACAGAAATGCTAAGACAAGAATTACAATCATACTTTGACAGGGTTTATCCTTTTGCAAAAATTGACACAGAGTATTCTGTTGGCGGGCAAGTGCAAATTAGGTTTGAGCTAGGTGGCGAAATATTAGAAAATGGAACTATTGAAAGGGTAGGCCAAGCCACAGACAGAGCACTCCAACTTTTTTACGACACATTTGACAACCGGAATCATTTGATTTGGATTTTAATTTATCAATACTTAGAACCGTATTCTTTTAATATCTCAAAACAATATTTGCATGAACAATTTCCGATTAAGCAATTTGAAAAATTTTATAACCAAATAGAACAAGTAAACACTTGTGAACTTACAGTAAATAAAAGTGGACAAGAAGTTCTAGAAAAGGCCGAAGTACGAGTTATTATAGGAAAATTATCAGTAAAGGAAATTAATATTGAAAATATTATAAGAGGAATTTATAAACGCTATTTAAAAACCAATATAAAAAGTATTTAAAATTCAATACGGTTTTTAAAAAGTTTAAGATTTTAAAATGCTTTAAAAAACAAGTATATGTGTTTAAAAAACCGTGTGAAATTAAATAAAAAACCCCGTTTTTATGCGGGGTTTTAAATGAGATTATTGAAGTAATCACGCTGATTTCAGCCGCCACGCCCACAACCTTAACCTCCAAGGCTGTCTACTGCTTAACCGCAATTACATCTTCAATATGTAACTAGAATTAATAACTATTTTAATAGTTATAGACTTTAAAGCATCTTTAAAGTTCAAAAAACTAATACCTCAATCAAAACAAAAGTAACTGGATTTGTAATAGTGAAGAGAGATTAATAAAAGCTCCTGTTATGTTTCAAACAAATCATTCACTAGCTCTTGTTAATCCTAATATTAAACAGTTATACACAATGTAATGGACAATGTGAACCGCCAGCTAGTATTTTCCTAATACAAAAATTGATTATAGGTTAAGTCTAAACGGCATGCATTTATAAGCTCTAAACTGCTGCGTTTAGGCTCTCGGCATGTTTTTTTAATGCTACTACTTTTGGCCCTTCAATCATTATTTCCAACTTCAAAGCGTACTATTGTTTAATGTTTGTATATTTGTAAATGCTATAAAGCGGAGAAAGCAGCCTTTTTAAAGGTACATCTGCTGAAAAATGCAGGGGTAGCATTTTTTTTAAAGCCATGTTATTTATAACATGGCTTTATTTTTACTAGCAATCCACGGCTTTGCCTGTACAAAAATTAGATTCCTTTATCGTAGGCATTGCTTGCGCTGCATTTTGTGTTTTTACCTATCGTTTCTAGTTTTACAATCACCGTATCAAGCCTTAAAACTGTGTTTGCAGTGTTTGCTGATATTTCATATTCAGCTAGAAGCTGTTGCTTAAATATTGTCATTGAATTTTGGCCTACGTTCAAATGTTGCTTTGCAATATCGTACATAGAGCGCTACAAGCCCACAAGTTCGCTGCCTGTTTGCTCGGTAATTTCTCGCTTAATTGTGCCTGCAATGCCTTTACCGCTGGTTACTGCTCCATTTGATAAATCAATGCCAGTAACCTTTGCCAAATCGGCTGCACTTGCAGCGCCATCGGTAATAATCTTATCGTATTCTGCTTTTAGCTGTGCTATTTTCGCCCACGTGTAGATGCAGCTTCGGCGGTTTCGCCAACGCCAGCAACCTCTGCCTTAATGCGCTTGGCTTCTGCAATGGCTTCGGGCGCATTCAGTTTAAAATCTACGTCTAATTGTACGTCGCTCATATTAATGATGTTTTGTTATATTTAATTCCAGATTAAGTGTGGGTATTTTTTGCGCAAATCTTTTATACTACAATCTTGTGCTACAAGTTTTTTAAGCATCTCTCCATTATCGGCAATGTAATTAGTGATAGTCCGTGTCGATATATAAAACTCTTTTGCTAAATCCGATAATGTAGTATCGAATCTCCTTTTTTTTATGTAATAGTAAAAGTAGAATCTAGTAAGAAGGCACTCATTTCGCTCAACTGCATATATCCCCTTCCTATTATCTTCCGGTCTATTCTCTTCTATTTCCGATGGAAATATTGATTGGATTATTTGGTTTCCTCTTATCATATCCTAAAAATATCAAAGCTTTCTCAAATTGGATTTGCAATTATGCAAACATTGCCGCCTTTTAAGCAAACAAGGCAAACCTTTCTGTGGGTTTACCTCGTCATAAGATGTGTCTTTATCTTTTGCCGCCTGAGAAACTTTATTGGCACTAAAATAAGCAGCATAATATGCTCCAAAAAATAATTAAGTACAGCTTGCTAGTATTAAACGCAAAAAAGGCGACCGTTAAAGGCCGCCTTAATCCCAAAATTATAACAACTAAATTTTATACTGCCGCGTAGGCTTCTTTCATGCCTTCCTTTTCTCTTATAAAATCAAGGTTTGGTCTGTGAGAGTAGTTCTTAAACTCGATTCCTAAAATTGGCACTCCAGCGCTACTGGGTGTAGATTCCGCCAAAAATCCATTTTCAGTGCAAAAGGCATAATACGTGTTGACGATTCCACACAAATCAAAAAGTTTGGTGGTCAATACTGCTCCAAAATCATTTTTTGAATAGTAAGTGTAAAGTGCATCAATTAGATCATAGGCATTGTCCGATTTGCTGACAATATCGTTATCGAGTTTTAACCAGGCTTCAACAATAGCAAAATCATACTTCCTCCAATTATTACTGCTGTTTAACACTCCGAAGACTGCCGTTAAGTCTGGCTTTTCAATCATCTCGCCTAATTTTTCTCTAGAAATTCTGACTCCGTTGAAACTAGGTTCGCCTGCTTTCACAATAAGATAGTCCATAACAAAATCATCAATTCTCTTTTCGCTGCTCTTTTGTGAAATGTTACCCTGTGTTCTACCTAAACTAACCAACTCTGTTAAGGTAACATCAACAGAGAGGGTTTTAAATTCGTTATACAGCGTTTGCATGTATGCGATTACAGTGTCCAGATATTCTTTTTCTTGTGTGACACGTAATTCGTCTTTGTAAATTAGTACTGGTTGCATAATGTTTGATTTTGAATTGTTTTATTTTTATAAAATTGAAATTAAAGCCCCATGTTTGACGGGTATTTGCCAAATTTTGATTTAAACTTTTCGGCATAGACAGCAGGCTCATACTTTTTTAATAGCTCTAACCCGTTCGTTTTAAATAGTTCCTCAAACGGCTTGTTTACTAAAGATGATGTTACGGCTGAACCTGCTCTTTTAGAGTTTAGAAATTCCTTTGTATCTTCAAAATTATTTTCTAAAGCTGTCCTATAAAAGCTTAAATCATATACCCCAATTTTTTCACTTTCTCTCGCGGTCGATAGAACAGCTTGCACCTCTTTCGAGGTTGCAACATAGCTCCCTTTCTTCTTAAAAACTGGCCATTCATTCTGTGGCGTAGTTGAAAGGTTTATTTTATTGCCATGCGGATTGTATAATGCAACTGCCATTGCATCTGGGTTTGCGCCTATATCTACCAAGCTACATTCGTCTATAACTGACTTTACAAGCGTTCGGCTCGTTTGTCCCGGTAGTTGCAAATCAGGGTCGTCGCTCCATTCGAGCGGAATGAGGCCGGCGCTTGCCATAGCTATCGTTCCGTTCTCTACCTTATTATAGATCAGCATTGCAAACTGATCCGTATCATCAAAAACAGGCGTGCCATAGATGATACTGTCCCTAACTTCTATATCCGACCAGTAACCAAGCGGCAGCACCTCATTTTTATCAAGGCCGTTTGGCCTTCTGTGCATCCACAGCATCAACGGGTTTCTTTTGAACTGTTCGATATTGACACCAGCGGTAAGAACCCGAAAGCCATAGCTATTGACCCGCTCAGTCTGAATTATAAATTTCTTCTTGCTTTTTAACATTTTGTCTAATTGTAATTGTGTTGATGTTTTAACTATTTATTCTTTCCTGTTTTAATGTTAAGGCGGTCGACTATCCGTGTTAAATTTTTTAGCCTCGGCATAGGTTATTTTCTGGGCTGTTTCCGGTGCAATAAAATACCTATCTGAAAGGCGTTTAAAAATTACCTCTACACGATAACCTTTGTTGTACATTGCTCTAAAGTCCTTTAAAATTTCACCGTTCCGCTTTTCGCGTCTGCTTGTTTTCGGTTTTATCATAATACTACCGCCTATTGTTACCAGAAAACTTTACCGCCACAAACCTCTTTAAGCTTTCTTAGCCAGAACAGTTCGTTTTCTGCTCCGTCATAACCAGTGAACTCACTATCACTCAACTTAAAGCGGGTAATGTCCCAAATAGACACGTCCAAGACTCCTTCTATTGTCTCTAGGTCAACATCATAAGAGATGAGTTCTGTAAACCTTTCTATTGCCTCAATTTGTTCGGGTGTTAATATTCTTTCGCTCATGGTTGGTTTATTTGTTTGAGAAAATCTTATTCATAATATCGTTAGTATCAATTGCCTTGCAGATCGCCGATTGCTGTTCATCCGACAACTCCAAATGCTTTAAAAATTCGCAGGTGCGGCTTATGCTTTCTAGCATCCCATCCGTAGCGCTCGAACTATCAGTGTGTAGATTTTCGAGACCAGTAAGCAATGCAGTTTTTAGAGAGCCATAGAACTCAAACGGACTAGAATGTTCGATTTCTATAATCAGTGTGTTTTTTCCTATCCTTACCATATATCTAATTTTTGATTGTGGTTAAACTCAATTCACCTAGAAGGCTTCTCACCAGTTTATCTGCATTTTTATTATCTGCACTTTTTGTGGTGTTTCTAACAATCCCTTCAAATTGGCGGTGTGTCTTTATAAGTTCCGCGTAGGTCATTTCCTTTAATTCCTTCTTTACCGTTCCGCGCTCTTTCAAAAATAGATTTAGCTTCGCTGTGTTCATTCGCTTGTCTTCTGGTGTACTTCCGTAGATTATGCCAGATTGATAGGCCAATGAAAATATCAAACTTTTTATTCTTTCATCTGGGCTGTACTCTGAAAGCTTTAACAAAAGATTTCTAGCCTCCTCAATGCTCATTTTGCTACTGTGGACAGTACGCCCCTCAGTGAAATTGCTGATAACTTCACTCTTTTCGTCTTTAAGCCCCAGTTGGATTAAGAGAATATTTATTTTTTGTACCTGCGGTTTTGTTGCGTAAATCATGGTTTCTTGATTAAGTTTAAAAAGTCTGTTATTTCGGTTGGTAATTCTTGTATTTGCTCCGGAATAACTGTTCTCGAATAATGTTTGAAGGCCTCAAAAATCTTGATAATCTCAACTTCGTCAGCGCACTTCATTTTGTTGTTGAACACCTTTTCGCGGTCAGCGCTCCAGTTGTAAAGCTTTGACCAAACAGTTAAAGAGTTTTCGCTAACATCAATAAGTTTTGATATTTCGCGGTTCGTTTTGCCCTCATGGACAAAAAGCTTTTTGGCTTCCAGCTTTAATTCCAGCAGCTCCGCTATTGTCTTTCTCCTATAGCTCATAAATACCCCTTTCGTTAATTATAGAGTTATAAACCTGTCTGTAATTTGAAAGCCTTAAAAAATCTTTGATTATCTCGTTATCTGTTAGCCCGTTGTTTTCGTATATCGCGGAAATCTCGGCCTTTGTCGGTCTGTTTAGAATATGCCAGTTAACAATCCGGCTGTAAAACTCGGGGTACCCTGTTTTATCCTTTTCGGCCGCTCTGGTCATATTCTTTTGGAAATACTCACAACCTGCCATAATAATTCCGGCATTGTTCATTGTCGCGTTTCGCAGATCATGGAGGTCTAGTATTATCGTTCCGGAAAGTTTACCCGCCTCGTCAATAATCAACAATGGGTTTTTTCTGGTGTTCAACTCGTTTGCAATCATGTTTACCATTTCGTAAACGGTACCCATAAAGTTGATACCCATTTCTGAAAGCACTTTGTGGAAAAACTGCTTTCGGTTCATGGTGTTCTTGCACTCTACATAAAAAGCGTCTTTAGTATTCCGGTAGTAATCGGAGAGCGCCGTAGTTTTGCCAGCCCCGGTGTAACCGATAATCGCGGTAAGCTTGTGCATTTTACTGCTGTCGTTACATATCCCGCAAATAGTGTTAAAATTAGATGTGCGGATGATGTTAAAACCCGTTTTTGGTTTTAGGCCGTTAATAATTTTCAACAACATTTCCTCAGACACCATTTCGGTCTGGTCATTGTTTATGAATGTTAATATTGCATTACTGACGCCAACCTTGGCAGCAATCTTAACATTGCTCATTTTCTTTTGCTCTCGAAATTCGGCAATCAGTTGCCGCGCTTCGATAAATAGATTTTCTTTTTGCATATTTGTATAGATTAAATTTTAAGTGCTTTTAAAAGGCATTTAAAACAGTTTTAAAACCGCTTTGGCCGCATACCTTAGCGGTTTTGTTATTTCTGCTCTACCACGCTCAAATCGGGGTTTTTATCTTGAAACTGTTTGCTGTAGCGCTCTGTAAGTGGTTTCTTATCGTTCCTTTTGCTCAAAGGAGTATTGTACGCAATTGGCGTGTATGGTTTTACTCTTTCGCTGTTTACATCGGAATGCTCGGAGACGTAATCCATCATCAATTTGGTCTCGGCTGTATTAAAGGTTTCTTTCGCAACCGTAAACGGGTTACTAATGTTATAGAAGGCATCTTGATTTATTGCGGCGGCCTTATCTGCTATTTTTTGGGTGGCGTCTCGAACGGTGGTAGAGATGCTGTTGTTATGTTTACTGGTTTTTATAATCTGTTGTACATCGGATGGCTGTTGATTGGCTTTTCCCTGTACAAGTCCGATTTTCTGTCTTAACTCCCCTAAATATTCGTTCTGGAGGGAAAATATATGTACCGTGGATAGATCGCCCTCGTTATAATAGGTAATAACTTCTTTTCCGTTGAGTTTAAGCCCCTGCGTATGGTCAAACACTTCATAATAGTAATCAACGTGGCGAACAGTGTGCTTTAGCTCAGAGCGGCTAATTTTTAGCTTTTTGCTGTGGTAGAACAATTGCGCAATATCTTCTTTTCCTATAATTGGTGCATTTGGTTTTTCACTTTCGGCAAATACCTTGCTAGGCGCTTTTCGATTTTTAGCGGCCTTCTGGTTGTACACGCTTATCAGTTGGGTAATAATCATTACCATGCTATCCCATGTATAGCAATCATCCTTTCTAACAGCCTTTCCCCAAAACTCTGCATCTATACGCCCGTTAGTTCTTTTAGAGCGGATACCCTCTCCAATGTAACCGTCAATCATCCGTTGGCAGGTACTTTGAAATGTTCCAAACCAGCGCTCAAGTTGTGCCTTATGCTGTGGGTTTCCCTTTTCGGCAGGATTAAAGCGACAGCCCCTAACCAATAGCTTTTCTTTTAAGGTTTTAAATTCTTGCGTTTTGGTAGCACTCGCATTGTCATATACAACCTCATAAGGGAGCAACATTTCCATATCAAAACCCATTTTAAAAGCAGCGAACCAATTGTAACGGTCTTCGCTTTCGGCAAGGTCAAACCCTACAATCTTTGAGCTTTTCACATCCATTACGGCAAAAAGGTTTAATCTTATCTTCTTTGTGTGTTCTTTGTTCCAGCTGAAAATCTGTAAAGGCGAACCATCGGCATAATAAAGGTCTCCGCTAAAAAGCGATTCTTTTCTACGTGCAAACGGCTGCACGTTCTTTTTGAAAAATTCTTTGCTTCGATAATAGGAAAGCCTGTTTTTTACAGAAGGTTGTCCAAGATACTTTTTTACGCTTTCGATTGATATTTCTTTAAGCCCTATTGCTTTGCAATCTGCGTTTGTCAGCTCTGTAATCATTGAATAGGTGTACTGGTTTGGGTGCGAATAATATTGCTCCATTTTCCCAATATGAAAGTCCGTTACCTTTTTTAGGTGTTTTTGGTCTGTTCCGGTAAGCTTATGTATTAGATTTATACCGTTTTCAGCCCATTGAGACATTTTTTTGCAAAATTCTGCATAGTTGGTAACGTAGCTTTTAAGCCCCGCTATTTGCATATACCCCCCCTGCAAACTCCTTAGTTTATGCTTATACCGTAGGGTTAAAAGTGCGCTAGCCACCGCATGTGTACGCGCGTAAATGATAACTTTATCGGGTTCGCTGGGGAATAGCTTTAAATATTTTGGGCAAAATTTGATGTATTGCTTCTCTGCCGCATCTTTTAGGATAGATAATATTTGCATGGATTCAATATCTATCTTGCATTGCTTTTGGTCTATCTTATCAAAGTCTTTTTCGTTTTTAACCTTCTGAATCAACGTGGTCGAATTGGGAAGCTTGTAAATTTCTTTCGTATTTTCAGGTATGCTAGAATAATGGACGAGTCGCTTACGTCCATCATTAGTATCTTCAACATTAATCCAAGTGCCTCCATTGAGTTTTCTACAACGCTTCATTCCATTTTTAATCGTATTAAAGAACTTTTCTTGATTTTTGGTCGGAACTAAACATAAGAGCTCATCAACAGATATCAGAATATCTTTATACCCCAGCCTTTCCATATTATGATTGTATTCTATTAATCAAATCATTGCGTTTGTCCTTTAATTCAGCAATTACCTCTAAAACTGCTATTTCCATATCGGGAGAATCAATTTTGCCACTAAGACAATTTCTTACTGTATTCCTGTGGACACCCAGTTTATCTGCAATCTTCTGTCTGTAGCCGTGCGGCAACATCTTATTTAATTCCTGTTTGTTCATAATTTTTATAATTTTGCTGCGTATGTTGTGCAATAATAAGTTATTTAAAATTACTTAACAACATTTAGCATAACTTTTTTATTTTGTTGAAATAATTTTAGACAATGTCAAACGCAGGAAATCAGCTTAAAAAGCTTAGAACGTACTTTGAATTTACCCAAAAAGAATTTGCAGAGATAACGGGAACAAAACGAAATAGTATTACTATGATTGAATCAGAGCGCAACAAACCCACTTTTGAGCTAATTGAGACTATGTGTGTGAAGTTTAATCTTTCGGCAGATTACTTTTTATCGGACGATAATCCAGATGTATACAAGCATAACTTTGAGCTAATTAAAATAACAAAAAATGACAATAAAAACAACATCGAGTCTGTACACCTAAATTCCCCGTCTTCTGTACACCTAAAAAATACAATCAAGCATAACGCTTCGCTTTTGCCCAGTTATGATGCAGACGGCAATATGGATTACTCAGACTTTGAAAAGGCATTTGCCAATGATGACATACTGCCTGATCAAACAGCCTTAAACAAGGTTAGAATGCGTCAGCTATGGAAGTTAGAAGACTATCAAGCTAAACTAGCAAAAGAGTTACATTCTTTAGCCGGAAATAGCGCCAACTTGTACTCCAACATAAAAAGTTTTTTAGCTTTTGTAGATTTGGTTAACATAATTTACGACGAGTCGTTTGATAGTTTATTCGCCGCTATCTATGATAATAAAAAGCATTTGACGGGATTGAAATTTGATTATAAAACGTATTCTAAAGTAGTTTTAGCCGAGTTAGACAAGCTTGAAGGCTTTAATTTGCCGTTGGAAAAATTTTTAAAAGCAACTGATGTTTTTATAAGAGAAATTGAAAACATACCTGCGTTGAAAGATGTAATTGAAGATTCCAAAATCGATTCTATCGAACGTTAACCTATATGTATTGGAGCGTGGATTAGTGTTTTAAATGCTGCTAAAATACCTCATTAGTATTTATATAAAAAAGCTTCGTAGAATTGTTAAAAACTAATTAAGTGGGGTTGCATTTCAAGAGTTACTTGTATAAATCAAAGATCAAGATATTGTTATCCAATCAGACTATTTTAAACATCGCTCATTTACTTCACTTATCCAACCTAACCCACGCAAATACCAAGATAATATTGTTTTCTAACTACCTTCTCAAAAAACATAATTTAGCGTAAAAAGCGCCTTCGTTATATCGTTAACGCACAAATTTCGCACTTTTTTATAATTCACATAGTTATGTTATTCTAAATACCCCCCATAAATTGCAAATACAGAAATGGGATTTGAGCCAATAGTTGATCAAAAAATATTTTTCTTTGATTCATTGACTGACAAATCGTTCCAAATGTACGATGATAGAGGCTGCAAGATTTTTAGCGACAAAGCTGACAAAATAAGAGAAATTTATCTAAAACGGAATGAGTGGATAGTTGACTATCACAGAGCTGAAATTGACGAGTATTTTAAAACAGCGTGATAAATAAACGACGTGCATTAACACTATGGCAGCCGACGGAAGTCTATTACAGTCCTAACGAAGATACTTTAACGTTACAAACGCATACCGCGTAAAAAATCTTCAATTTGCATACGTTTCTTGCCCTCATACTGTACATCTAGCAAATGGATATACCCATCTTGCGTTGCAAACTTTAAGAAAGTTTTACCATCCGTTTCAAATTCTCCGACTTGTTGTGTAGGTGCTGTAAACTCTACGGTGGCTTTAAATACTTTTAGAATTTTACCATTTAATTGGGTAAAAGCAGTTGGGTACGGACTTAATCCTCTAATAAAGTTATGAACAGTTTTGCTGCTTTCGTTCCAATTGATTTTGCAATCTTCTTTAAAAATTTTTGGTGCTGATTTTAGCGGGGTGCTATTGTTTTGGGGTTGTTCGTTAATGCATCCGCTCTCAACTGCGTTGATGGTTTTAACCAGTAAATTAGCGCCTTCCTGCATCAACTTGTCGTGTAAATCTCCTGCACTGGCTTCAGCGCCTATAGCTACGCTACTTTTAAAGATGATGTCGCCTGTATCAATTTCTTCTTTTATAAAAAAAGTTGTAACACCGCTTTCGGCTTCGCCATTAATGATGGCATGATTTATTGGCGCCGCACCGCGATATTGCGGCAATAAAGAGCCATGTAAATTTATGGTTCCTTTTTTTGGCATTTGCCAAATAACAGGTGGCAACATCCTAAACGCAACAACCACAAATAGATCTGCACCGAAGCGCTTTAGCTCTTCAATAAATTGGGCATCCTTTAATTTAAGGGGTTGTAAAACGGGTATATTTTTTTCGGTCGCAAACTTTTTTACAGCACTTTCATTCAGCTTTTGTCCGCGGCCTGCAGGTTTATCTGCGGCGGTAACAACGGCTGCAACTTCTATTTTTGCAGTTAAAATTGCTGCCAAAGAAGCAACCGCAAATTCGGGCGTGCCCATAAAAACTATTTTCATCAAGCTATGTTTTAAAGCGACAAAATAACTAAAAATATTAATCTCTTTTATTAAAAGATGGCACCAGATTTAGAACAGGTTAAAGCAAACGGGTTAGTTTATACAAATGATAGTGCGCCTGGGATTTATAGAAAAGGCAAAATTGGGCATTTTTCCTATCAAGACGAAGATGGAAAAACCATTACAAACGTAGCGCAACTAGACCGAATTAAGGCGCTTGTTATTCCGCCTGCATGGCAAAACGTGTGGATAGCTGCAAAACCAAATGCCCATTTGCAGGTTACAGGTATTGATGCTGCCGGACGAAAGCAATATAAATACCATGCTAATTGGACCAAGCGCCAGTCTGAAAATAAATATAGCAATTTGCTGAGGTTTGGAAAGGCCTTGCCTATAGCACGCAGACAACTTGCAAAAGATTTAAGACGAAAAAACTTCGACGAGACTAAGGTGTTGGCCATTTGCATAGAGGTTTTACAGCATTCGCTTATTAGAGTAGGAAACGAAAGCTATAAGCAATTGTACGGTTCTTTTGGACTTAGCACGCTTAGAGATAAACATGTTAAAATAAAGGGAGGTAAAATAAAAATGACCTTTGTTGGAAAAAAGGGGGTTAAGCAAGATTTAGAATTAACTAATCTGAGATTAGCCAAGTTGGTAAAAAAATGTAGAGATATCCCAGGTCAGCAATTGTTTCAATATTACGCCGATGGGAAAGAACATAGAGGCATAGATTCTGGAAAAATTAACCAATATATTAAAGAAATTACCGGTGACGATTTTACGGCAAAAGACTTTAGAACTTGGGGAGGAACGCTAGAAGCGCTTAGGCAATTTGCAAAATGCAGCCAAGGTGAAGAAATTTCTACAACTACCGCCAAAAAACAGATTGTGTCGGTTTTAGATTGTGTGGCAACCAAATTGGGGAATACGCGGGCAGTATGTAAAAGCTCTTACGTTTATCCTCTGCTTATTACGGCATTTGAGGAAAATAACCTCGATAAGTATATTAAAAAGCTAAATAAAGCAAATGCCAAAAACACATTTGCTTTACACGAAGATGAAAAGGTTTTACTGTCATTCTTAAAAGATGCAAATAAGCTTCAAAAGAAGAACTAATCTTCTTTTGGAGGATCTTTAATTGAATGTACCGGCTGCTCATCGTTCTCCCGCTGCTTCGCAGGGTTTTTATAATGAGGCTCATCTTTGGTATAGACTTTGTCTTCAGGTTTTTTAACCGTTTTATGGTCGGTTGGTTCGCTATCTTTAGGGTGCTCTTCTTGATAATTACTTCCAGGTTTGTCGCTTATTTTTTTAGGTTCGGTCATTTTTATTCAAATTTAGTTTTCAAATTAAAAATCTGTTTATTTCAACTTATAATCAATTGTTTAGAAAACCGACAGGCTGTCTTTTTGTTTTATAAAAGGAATTAAACGCGTTTTTAACAAAACATTTCAATTTTAAACCAATCGGTTTATTTTACTTATACAACAAATATTTTTTTCTCATTTGTTTGTATTTACTTAGTCCCGGTTCCCAGCTTGCTCTAATTTCTTGCTCGGTTTTTCCTTCTTCAATCTGTTTTCTAAAATCTCCTACGCCAACCAGTCTTTCTATCACGCCCATTTGGTTACTTAGTTTGGTGTTAAAAAAGTCTGCTTTTTTCGGAGATTTTTTGTAAAGTTCCATCAGCCATTGCAATTGCAGTTGTTTGCTTTTCTTAATCTTGGCTATGTCAACGGTTCTTAAATCTAAACCAAAACACACTTGATCTTGAAAAATGGGCGTTTCTGCCATGCCTTTTATGCTTTTTGGCGTAAAACTAAAATAGAAAATACCTTTTAAATAAGGCGCACCCACAACGGTAAAAGGAAATTGAGTGCCTCTACCATGATTTAAATATGTCCCCTCAAACAAGCAAGTTGTTGGATAAAGCATGATAGATTGTTGCGTATTTAAATTTGGCGATGGTTTTACTGGCAGCACATAATCCATATTATGCCTGTAATTTGCCACCTTTATTACTGTAATATCGCACTTTACATTATCCTTTAGCCATCCCTCTCCATTCAACATTTGGGCATATTCGCCAATGGTAAGTCCATGCGCAATTGGTATTGCCTGCAGGCCAATACCCGATTTAAATTTTGGATCCAATATTGGCCCGTCAATTAAATAGCCATTTGGGTTAGGCCGGTCTAAAATAATAAGTGGCTTATTGTTGTTTGCGCATGCTTCCATTACGTGTTGCAAGGTGTTAATGTACGTGTAAAACCGAACGCCAACATCTTGAATATCGAAAATCATTACATCAATATCTTGCAGATCTTCTTTGGTTGGTGTGCTGTGTTTGCCATATAAAGAAATAATTTTTATGCCTGTTTCAGCATCTACGTCATCTGCAACGCTGATGCCTGCACTAGCTTTTCCCCTAAAACCATGCTCGGGCCCAAATATTTTTTCAATTTTTATTCCCAATTTTAGCAGGCTGTCTACCGATGTTTCGTTTGCAATAATAGAGGTGAGATTTACCACCATACCAATGCGTTTGCCTTTTAGCAATGGCAGATATTTCTCTGTTTGGTCGGCACCTGTTTTTATAGAGTCTATTGGTTTAGAGAGTGAATTAATTTCATCGTTAGTCTTTCGACTCTTTTCTTTCGTAGATTTGGGTTCACTACAAGCTGTCAAATAGGTCAAGATAAAAAAAGCAATTACAAAATAGTTTTTCATCACAAAAATTTTTATTCTAAGTTAATAATTATCAATCTAGCCAGAATTAATGCTGTTTACCAATTTTAAAAAAAACTAAAATATGGCTTTTTAAAATGATTTGAGCATTTTTGCTAAAATACAAAATTATAAACCTTTGAATTTCGAATATTTTATTGCCAAGCGTATTGCAATTAGGTCTGAACGAAAATTTTCTAAACTAATCGTTCGCATAGCCATTGTAGGTGTTATGCTCAGTTTGGCAGTTATGGTACTTTCTGTTGCCATTATTAAAGGTTTTAAAACAGAAATACAATATAAGGTTAGAGGTTTTATTGGAGATATAGAGGTTATTCGCTACGACCTGAACAATTCTTTTGAGCATTCGCCATTTATATTTACAGATAGCTTAAAAAAGCAGTTAAATAGCAATACTCAAATCGAGACTTATTATCCTTTTGCTACTAAACCAGCCATTTTATCGGCAAATTCAGAAATTGATGGCATCAATTTCAAGGGCATAGACAAAACCTATCCATGGGATTATATAAAACACCATTTGCTAAGCGGCCGCGTAATCAACTTTGCAGATAGTGCTGCGGCAATGAAAGAATTGCTGATTTCAAATTATACTGCAAAGCGCTTGAAGTTAAAAACAGGTGATGAGTTTATCATGTATTTTGTGCAAGATCCACCGCGGCGACGTAAATTTAAAGTGGTCGGCATTTACGAAATTGGTGTAGAAGACATAGATAAAGGCTTTGTTGTTGGCGACATAAACATTGTAAAACGTCTAAATAATTGGCAGCCCAACGAAGTTGGCGGGGTAGAAATTCGCATTAAAGATTTTTCTAAGTTGCAGCCTGTTGCTAAAAATATTTTCGAAAACTTGCCAAACAACCTTCGCTCATATTCGGTAAAAGAGAATTACCCAAATATATTTACCTGGTTGGGCTTGTTAGACGTAAACACAAATGTGCTGTTGGTTTTAATGCTTATAGTTGGCGTAATAAATATGGTAACAGCCCTGTTGATTATGATTTTAGAACGTACAAATATGATAGGAATGCTAAAATCGTTCGGCGCAACCAACAAAAGCATTATGAAGATTTTTCTTTACAATGCTGCCTATCTAATCATTATTGGCTTAATACTGGGGAATGTGTTAGGTCTTGGTTTAGGTTTTTTACAGGCAGAAACTCATTTCTTTAAATTAGATCAGTCCTCTTACTTTCTGTCTTACGTTCCTGTAGAGTTTCATTTGGCAGATGTGGCAATCTTAAACCTACTTACTATTGTTATCTGCCTAGTCGTATTAATTATCCCCTCTTTTTTAATAAGTAAAGTATCTCCGTTAAAGGCAATACGGTTTAAATAGTGTGTAAACGCTATGAATATTTTCTAGATGATTTGGGCGTTTTTACACGCTATCCGTTATAGTTTTTTGTCTTGCTGAAAAAGCAGAACAAAAAAGCTGCCGCTTCTATCGTTAACGCAAAATTTCAGGCCAATTAAATAAACTATATTTTTTAAACATCTAGCCTAAATAGCCTCCCAGCTTTCTCCCTCCAATGCTAGCATGTAACTGGCTCTTGGTTTTAAATTTAAATAAGGGTAAGTTACTTTAGATAAGAAAAGCCCCGTTGGATGTGCAACCTCAAATAATTTAGGTGGTTCTAAACTAATCAAATGACTTTCAAATTCATCAACACTTAATTCGCCCTTCCCAATTTTTAAAAGTTGCCCAACCAAAATCCTAATCATTTTGGCCAAAAATCTGTTGCTTGTAATGTGAAAACGTAAACGACTTCCATCTGCATTTTTATAAAATAAGGCCTCAGAAACTTTACAAAGAGTATGTTCATTTTTATCGGGCTGGGTGCAAAATGCCCTATAATCTTTATAAGTTGGCAACAATGCGGCGGCCATTTTTATTTTTCCAAAATCCAAATTGTCAATTTGATAAAATGAACTATTTTCCCTTAAAAACGGATCTTTCTGCGTATGGATAAAGTAATCGTATTTGCGTTGTACCGCATCAAAACGTGCATGACTTCTGGTTTGTACTGGTATAATATCAAAAACAGCTATCTGCTCTGGAAGTGCTTTATTTAATCTAAAAAGTAAATCAAATGCAGGCCACTCATCTAGATCTATGTGAAAGAAAAACTGTGCTGCATGCACTTCTGCATCTGTACGGCCGCAACCAATGATAGAAATTGGTTTTTTTAAAATTTTAGAGAGTGTAAATTCTACAACTTCTTGAACGCTGCTTACATCAGGTTGTCTTTGCCAACCCCTATAATGCCTGCCATGGTAAGCAATATGGAAAAAATACCTCAATGTATATTTGTATTATACTGCCGATTTTAAAGTTTTTCAGTTTTCGCCTGCTCCCAAAAAACATCCATTTCAGTTAAGCTCATATCGGCCAACTGTTTGCCGTTTTCTTCTGCTTTTTTCTCTAAGAACTGAAAACGCTTTATAAATTTTTTATTGGTTTTTTCTAAAGCATTTTCTGGGTTTATGTTTACAAAGCGCGCATAATTTATTAAGGAGAACAATACATCACCAAATTCGGCTTCAGCCTTTTCTTGGTCCATTTCTTCTTTTGGTACATCTACCTCTGCCCTAAACTCTTCAAGCTCTTCTACTACTTTTTCCCAAACTTGTATTTTGTTATCCCAATCAAACCCAACGCCCCTGGCTTTTTCTTGAATCCGCGCTGCCTTAACCAGCGCTGGCATAGAAACCGGTACGCCTCCCAAAACAGATTTATTTCCTTCCTTTAATTTAATTTGTTCCCAATTCCGCTTTACATCTTCCTCGTTGGCTACTTCTACATCGCCATAAATATGTGGGTGTCTATTAACAAGTTTATCGCAAACACCATTTAGCACATCTGTAATGTCAAAATCGTTGTTTTCTGAGGCTATCTTCGAATAAAAAACCAAGTGCATCATCAAATCGCCAAGCTCTTTTTTGATTTCGTTTTTATCGCCTTCTAAAATAGCGCCAGAGAGTTCGTAAGTTTCTTCGATGGTTAAATGGCGCAGCGTCTCCATGGTTTGCTTCTTATCCCACGGACATTGAGCACGCAAAGTTTCTAACACATTAAGCAAACGTAAAAAAGCGTCTGCTGGGTTTGTCTCGGATTTAGGTATCGGATTTTTTGGCATGTGAAATTTATTGAAGCGAATGTACAACTCGAGAGCTATTCGCTAGGTTTTTCTACTTTTGGCTTTTTCTTAAGTTTGGGTAATCGAATTTTTTTGGCCTCTCGCCCTTCTGATCCCATTAGGCTTCCCCATGGTTTTAATGAATCTACCCTATCAAGTATTATTTTTATGATGGCCAAGTAGGGAATACAAAGAAACATACCCGAAATGCCCCAAATCATTTCTCCAACAACAATCCCAATAAAGGCAATTAGCGGGTTTATTTTGACTTTTGAACCTACAATAGTTGGTAGAAGTATGTTGGCGTCTAGTGCGTGCGTACCTATAAATAATGCAAGTACGAATAAAATTTCCCCTGCTCCTGCAGTTGCAAAAGTAATTAAGCAACTAATTAATAAAGCAGTAAATATGCCAATGTAGGGCACAACATTAAATATTCCGGCAATCAGCCCCAGCAATATGGCGTATTTAACGCCAAAAATAGTTAGGCCAATGGTGATAAGGAGTGTTACTAGAAACATTTCTAGAAATAAACCCAAAATATATTTTTTTATTATAAACTGTATTTGATTTACAATTGCGACCACATTGTCTTTGTGCTCGTCCTTAAATACCGAAATAAGAAAATGATATAGATTTTTTCGGTAGTTGAGTACAAAAAATGTAAGCAGTAGTGTAAAACTAATAAACAGAGCTGTGGAGGATAATGTAGCCAAAGTAGTTGCAACAATTGAGGCACTTGTTGCGAGGGCTTTTTCTGTGCTATCGTTTAAATAATTTAACTGTTTTTGCGCGTTAACACCAAAGGTATGCGATATCCAATTTTGCAGGTCGTGGTATGATACATTTGCTTTTTCTTTAAGAGTTGGCCAATCTTGCCACAGACTGCTTAATTGATTTGCAAAGAAAAACACAACTGCGGCTACCACAACTACCATTAACAATACAGAAATAATGTTCGAAATGGTAAAACTTAACCGAAGCTTTTGCTCCAAGAACTTTGAAACTGGAAGCAGCAGCATAGCCATAAGTAGCGAAAAACAAAGGGGTGCTAATAGGGCATGCCCAAGAACCAAAATATAACCTATCGCCAATAGACAAAAAAGTACTAAGGCCAATTTGGGCAAAAAAGTAATTGTTTTTTCGTACATGTTAGAATAGATGCAGTTGTTAGAAATGGTTAATTTTAGTAGTTTTTGAAATTATAAAGATACCACTTTTAATAAATACTCGCTTTGTCTAACAGAGAAATATCTGATGGATCTAACGCTAAGTTGCCAGCTTCTATAAAAGAATTTAATTGAGAAAGACTTGTGGCGCTAGCAATGGGCGCTGTAATAGAGGGATGAAAAATCAACCATCCTAATGCAACCGCCGCTTGCGTACATTGATGCTTGTCTGCAACGTTATCTAGCGCCTTTAAAATATTAAATCCTCTTTCGTTTAAATATTTTTCTGCCTTTTTTCCCCTAACACTTTTCGTCAAATCATCTTTACTTCTATACTTTCCGGTTAAAAATCCGGCTGCCAAAGAATAATAACTTACCACAGCTAAACCGTGTTCTAGGCAAATCCGTTCATGATCTTCTTCAAAATATTCTTTATCTATTAAGTTATATCCAGGCTGATAGACCGTGTATTGTGGCAAGTGGTTTTGCACCGAAGATATAATTGCCTCTTCTAATCTTGTTGCGGAAAAGTTAGAAGCTCCAATAAACCTTACTTTGCCAGCCTTAATTAATTCTTCGTGTGCACGAAGTGGTTCTTCTACAGTTAAACTCTCATCGTCTTGATGAGAAAAGTATAAATCTATGTAATCTGTTTTAAGCCTTTTTAACGAGTTTTCTGCCTGTTTAATGATGTGATCGCGCTTAAGATTGGCACCTTCGCCCGCATCCATTCCAACTTTGGTTGCAATAATAATGTCTTGCCTTCTTTTACCTCGACTTTGCCAATTGCCGATAATTGTCTCAGATTCGCCACCACTATTTCCCTCTTTCCATCTAGAATACACGTCTGCAGTATCGATAAAATTAAAACCGTTTTCTCTAAAAGCATCTAGCATTTTAAAAGATTCCTCTTCGTCTATCGTCCACCCGAAAACATTTCCTCCAATTACAACTGGAGCTATCTCCAGGCCAGTTTTTCCTAAAATTTCCTTTTTCATAACTTTTTCGCTTTTTAGATAAACAATAAAGTTCGATGCTAGTTTTACGCTTTGAAACTTTATCAGTAGGGGCTAAAAACAGAAAAACCGATAAGTCTATCGGTTTTTCTGTTTTCTTTGAAAGTCTATTCGAAATATTCTTTCATTTTCTCAAAAAAGCTTTTGTCGTTTTTGCCAGGTTGAGGTTTAAAATTTGGAGAATCTCTTAGGTTTTCCAATGTGTTTCGTTCCTCGCTGCTTAACGCTTTGGGTGTCCAAATATTTATGTGAATAATTTGATCACCACGATGATAGGAATTTACCTCTGGTAGCCCCTTGGCTTTTAAGCGAAGCAATTTGCCGCTTTGCGTGCCCGGCTCTATTTTAATTTTAGCTTTTCCATCTATGGTTGGCACCTCAATGCTCATCCCTAAGGCTGCATCTACAAAACTTAAATGCAAATCATACACAACATTATTACCTTCTCTTTTTAAAGTATCGTGCGGGTTTTCTTCTATAAGGATAATTAGGTCACCCGGAATTCCACCGTTTGGTGCCGCATTTCCTTTGCCACTCATACTCAACTGCATACCGTCGCTAACGCCGGCAGGAATGTTAATGGTAATGGTCTCCTCTCCACGCATTACACCGTCGCCATGGCAAACATTGCATTTTGCGGTAATTTGTTGGCCGCTGCCATTACAAGTAGGGCAGGTAGATGCAGTTTGCATCTGACCTAAAATAGTATTGGTAACGCGTCTTACCTGTCCGCTGCCTCCGCATGTGCTACAGGTGCTTACAGATGATTTGTCTTTTGCACCAGTTGCATCGCAGGTTTTGCACGGAGTTAATTTGTTTACTTTAATTTTTTTCTCGGCGCCGTGGGCAATTTCTTCTAAACTTAACCTTACCTTAATTCGTAAATTAGAACCCTTGGCAACACGTCTGCCGCTACGTTGCTGACCGCCACCGCCGAAAAAGCTTTCAAAGGGGTTATGGCCGCCAAAAACATCACCAAATTGGCTAAAGATGTCATCCATATTCATCCCCGCACCACCGTAACCACCACCACTTGCACCACCAACCCCGGCATGGCCGTATTGGTCATACCTAGACTTTTTGGTTGGATTGCTTAATATTTCGTAGGCCTCTGCGGCTTCTTTAAAGTTTTCTTCGGCTTGGGCATCACCAGGGTTTTTATCTGGATGGTGCTTTATGGCCATTTTGCGATATGCCTTTTTAATTTCCTCGGCCGAGGCACTTTTTGTTACCCCTAAAATATCGTAATAATCTCTTTTGCTCATTTTGTTACTTATTGAATCATAGTGTGTTAAACAGGTTAACTGTTTGGCGATTTTCTCATTACCAACGCAATCCTGCGTAACAAACTCAACTATCCGCCTACAACCACTTTTGCAAAACGAATAACATTATCGTTTAATGTATATCCTTTTTCTACTTCGTCTATCACCTTATCCTTTAAGTCTTTTGATGGGGCAGGGATGGTGGTTATTGCTTCGTGATAATCTGTATCAAAGTCTTTGTTTATACTTTCTACCGCTTTAAGCCCTTTTTGCGCGAGAATATTTTTTAGTTTTGTATCAACTAATAATATGCCTTCTCTTATTGGTTTAATATCCGAGCCGGCATCCATTGCTTTCAAAGCCCTATCAAAATCATCTAACACGGGCAATAAAGATATAATTACATCTTTTCCGGCAGTTTGTAACAACTCTATACGCTCTTTTTGGGTGCGTCTTTTAAAATTATCAAACTCAGCATAAAGCCTTAAGTACTTATCGTTAAGTTGCTCTATTTCATTTTGCAAAACGGCAACTTCATCAACTTCAATGATTTCCTCTTGTTCTGGATTTATATCTCCATCTTGTATAATCTGATCGTCGGTATCTTCAAGTCTATCTTCGATTTCCTCTTTATTTGTATTCTTCTTCATATTAAACATAAAATGGTTTAATTTTTTAATTGGATAACAACTTTTTTGCCATATAGAAAAATCAGCCAAGCTGGCAGTTTTGTAAAAAAACTTATGACTGAGTTGGCTGATAATGTGACGTGTGTCAGTAATTTTAAACTATTTGTGCGTCTTCGAGTACCACTCCGTTTTCGCATTTTATGATGCGAGAAGGGTTTTTTCGGATAATGTGATAGTCATGTGTTGCCATTAAAACTGCGGTGCCGGTATGGCTTATCTGCTTCAATAAGTTAACAATTTCTTCTGAGGTTTCGGGGTCTAAATTGCCAGTAGGTTCATCTGCGAGAATGATTTCGGGATCATTAAGCAAAGCTCGGGCAATAACTATTCTTTGTTGCTCTCCACCAGAAATTTCGTGGGGCATTTTTTTTATTTTAGATCTTAACCCAACTTTATCTAACACATCTTTAATGCGTTCGCTTATAAGTTTTTGGTCTGTCCAGCCTGTCGCTTTTAACACAAATTCCAGGTTTTTTTCTATTGTTCTGTCAGTAAGCAATTGAAAATCTTGGAAAACTACACCCATTTTACGTCTTAAAAAAGGCACTTGGCTTTCCTTTAATTTTCGAAGATCGAAACCTGCAATATTACCCTCACCATTTCCAATATGTAAATCTCCGTATAATATTTTGAGCAAACTACTTTTTCCAGAACCTGTTTGGCCAATTAGAAATACAAACTCATCTTTGGCGATGTGAAGATTTACGTTAGAAAGTACTAAATGTTTCTGCTGAAAAACATCGACATTGTGTAGTTGAATTACTGCGTTCCCTATCATTTTATATTTCTAATTTAGCAATTTTACCAAATGGCAAATCTCTAACTATTTCCATTATTTTTTCAATGCTATCTTTCAGGCCCAGCTTTTCTAAAGATTTTTCTGGTCTATCTACCCGAAAATAAGCCAACAGCGTAAATTTTTCATCTCGCAGTTGCACATAATCTGGTATCTTGGCAATGCCCTTTACTTTGATAACATACATTTCGGTCAAAAATAGCATTTCAAACCGACAAGCGAAAGAAACAACGGTTGTTTTATCTTATCAACGTTACCGGGCCGCTAAAAGTCTTGAAATCTTCATTAAAGTAGGCGGTGTAATAGTAAACTCCTGTAGGAAGCAATACGCCTTGGTATTTTCCATCCCAAGAAGTAAAGATACCTTGGTTTTGATAGACTAAATTTCCATACCTATTGAAAACCTTAATTTTTGCATGGTCGAATGCGCCAGCCGCTGCAATGGTCCAAGTGTCGTTCACGCCATCTCCATTTGGAGAAAAAGCGCTTGGAATTATAATTTCGGGATAAACTTTTACAAACACACTACTGGTTAAATCAAAACAACCAAAAGTTGAAACGACGTGTAGTGTATAGGTAATGTCTTTTAGGGGAGAAGCAATTGGATTTAGGATAGTTGGGTCATCTAAGTAATCTTTTGGGGTCCAAAAAAGTTGATAATCTGTCCCCGTAATTTTGCCAGCTAAGTGCTTTGCTTGTCCCGAAAAAAGCTTAATATCTGCTCCTGCGCTAATGACTGGATCTTCTACAAGTAAAACTCTGGTAGTATCAGTGATAGAACAGACCCCGTTTGATACCGTAACCGTATACGTGGTGTTTTTTGTAGGTGCCACCGTTGGGTTTGCAATGTTTGGATTTGATAAGCCATCTGTTGGAAACCAAGTGTAAGTATTGCTATTTGGCCCAATTGCCTGGAGTTGAGCGGTTGCTCCTTGGCAAATTTTTAAGGTTGCCTGGTTGGTTTTGGCAACAACAGCATCTACCACTTTTGCTTCTGTACCAGTTGATGAAGAACTACAGCCGTTTGCCGTAACAATTACAGCGTAAGTACCCGACATGTTTTTTTTGGCGTTCGGGATAATTGGGTTCTGATCTGTGGAGGTAAAGCCGTTTGGCCCAACCCACAAATAAGATGTGCCGCCTGTTGCTGCAAGTTGGATAGATTCTCCGACACAAACGGGCTTTGTAAGAGCAGCAATGGCTACAGGAATTGGATAGATTTCTACGGAAACAGGATTGCCCACCACGCCACAAATAGGCGAAGTGATGTTCACGCGCTCAGCAACCCTAACTCTATAGTTGTAAGTTCCCACTGCTAGCCCCCGCGTATTTAAATTTAAAATTGAATTGGTTTCTCCATTTAGGTCTACAAAGCCATTACCGTTGTCAACTTGCCAATGGTAGGCAGGGTCGGTGTAGCCGGAAGATAAGGTCGCTTTCAATTTGATAGGCTTACTGCTACCCACACATGCATTTATGCTTGGCGACACTTGGTCATCAACAGTGGTAATAATGGTTGGGCCACACGCCCTAAATGTAATGTCGTCTAGTGCTAAATCGTTGCCAATACCACCGGGGTTTTCGTTGCTTAATTCAATAGTAATAGCCCCGTTGTTTGCAGGTGTTTTAAAAACAAGCGCATACTGTTTCCAATCGTTTGGGCCGCCTTCTGGAATATCACCCGTACTGTATTTCGGAACCAACAACGTGTGGTTTGAATCATAAACGGCAAAGTTTACGTTGGGTTTTATTCCTGAGTTTCTTAATATATTTATGATATAGGCGCCAAACTCGTATGTTGTGCCAGGGCAAAGCCCGCTAACCGTAGCAGAATAAAAAATGTCTTTGGTAAAACTGGCGTTTACCACCATCATATAGCCATCTGGGTCGTTCGGTGTATGGTTTTTTATGTCCTGTAACCAGCCCCCATTTAACCCAGCTATACTTTTTGCTACTGTATACTCCCCGTCGTCCGGAGTTCCTGATACGTACCGATACGTGGTATTTGTTAAATCTTTACCAAATTTATCTTGGCCTCTTCCAAAATCTGTACCTGCACCGGCAATTGGATCGCCAAGCGAACCAGAACAAATTTGTTGTGCATAACCTTGCTCCCAAAAAAATAGAGTGAACAATAGTAAGCCTAGCCGAAAAAAGAATTGCATTTTTTGTTTTGTATTTGATGCAATATCTTAATAAATTTTAATAATTGATTTTCTTCGACCAATCAATTTAAATTATTCAAAAAATCTATTGTGTTTACATAGTCTGCATAATCCCAGAGCTTTGGCTGTTGGCTCTGTCCAAAAGGAGAAGTTTCGATACTTAGTTGGGTTTCAGAAACAATACATTGCATCAAATCTTTATCGTTTCCCAGCTTTTTCGCTAAAGTAGGTAAGTCTTTATATTCTTCGTAATATAAAACAGCTAGTGGTGAAGTGATATTTTTATCGCTTTTTAAGAGTAGAAAGCCGTTGTCTAAATGTTTATCTCCGTTAACCAAGAAAATAGATTTATGGTAATCGTAGTTGTTGTTGTATTTAAAATGATCTTTAACCGCGGCGCAAATTTCTATTCCTTTAAAGAAATGCTCAAAATTATAACCTTCGGGTACGTATATCTTCGAAACGTTTCTGCAACCTAACCCAAAATAATCAAATATGTCTGATGAAAGATTTTGTAGAGAGTTGCTGTCTTCTTTACCCGTTAAAATGGCAACGCTGTTTCTGTTTTTACGAATGATGTGTGGAACTTTTCCAAAATAATAATCAAAATACCTAGATGAATTGTTGCTTCCTGTGGCTATCACAGCATCAAAATCTTTTAATGTATCTACATATTGAATGTGTGTTGAGAATGCGGGCTCTAAATAAACCAATTGATAAAGCACCATTTCCATTAGTTTGTCGTCTGCCGAGGAGAGTTTTATTGCAGCAATATTCCCTGTAACCAAAACACATAACACATCATGAAAACCCACCAATGGAATGTTTCCTGCTAATATAAGGCCAACTTTCTTTGGCGTTTTCGCAAAGCCAATGCCTGCTGCCCATTGATCTACATCTGCTTCATTTAGCATTGTAGCCAGTGCATCAATAGATTTTCTAACATTTGCTTGTGTAAACCATGCATTGTATTGTTTAGCGTTATCTATACCCTGCTCCAACACATCTGATGGATTTTTAAACCAGCTCCCCAATTTTTTAAATGCAACTATTGCTTTTTCTTGTGATAATGCTGACATATTTAGAATTAATATTTAATGTATATGTGTTATATTTGCAACCAAAGATAAAAAAGCGGAAAGAATAAGACGATAACATGGCAATTAAAATAACAGACGAGTGTATAAATTGTGGTGCTTGCGAACCAGAGTGCCCAAATAACGCAATATATGACGCCGGCACAGCTTGGCGTTTTTCTGATGGAACAAATTTGAACGGACTGATTGATTTTGGAAATCAGCAGATAGATGCTGGTGATTCTCAAGAGGCGGTGTCTGATGAGGTTTATTATATTGTGTCAGATAAGTGTACCGAGTGCAAAGGTTTCCATGATGAGCCGCAGTGTGCAGCGGTTTGCCCGGTAGATTGTTGCGTAGACGATGAAGATGTAAGAGAAACCGAGGAAGAATTGTTAACTAAAAAGGAATGGTTGCACCAAGAAGGATAAGGTGATTTTAGATTTCAGAATTACGATTTTAGATTGAACTTTTAGGGTTCAAAAAAATAGGGGTGCGAAAAAGCGCCTCTATTTTTTTGAAATATGAAGGGGATAGCATTAGCTATTTTTTACTTTTCAATCTAACACCTAAATTCTATCTCGTTTTAAGGTCATTACCAAAATCTTTGTTCCTAGCTCTTTGTTCCTCTCTTGTTTCACATCGCCACCTAGCTAATCTTCTTCCCATTTATTCGGAATAATGAGCACTGGGCAAGCAGATTTTCTCGCTACGTGTTCTGCCACACTGCCCATTAAAAAGTGGTAGAGGCCAGTTCTGCCATAAGTTCCAATTACGATCAGATCTGCGGCCCATTCTTCTGCCTGTTTTATAATGCCATGGGCAGCGGTATCTACGGTAGATAAATAAGTAGTTTTAGTGCCCTGAGCAAATTTTAGTTCAATCTCTTTGAGCAGCATATCGCTGTTTTCTTTACTGTTGTCATAAGTTTCTAAAAAGACTGGCGCCAGTGTCAAATCTGGATTTACGTTTGCAGGGACAGGCTCTACAATATTTACAAGCGCTACTTCAGCTCCGAACTGGAGCGCCGTTTCATAACCAACTCTGGCAGCCTTTTCAGAACATGTGCTGTTGTCAACCGCTATCAAAACTTTTTTAACATCCATCTTTATAAAAAATTGTTGCTATAAAAATAGTAGAATTTTTGGGTTAAAGACAGTTTTCGGCGCTAAATTTTTTGAGAAATATAAAATGGCTTTTTAAACTTCTACCACAGAGTCAGGTGTAATGGCAAAAATACGTTCGTTTTTTTTAGGTCGTATCTTGTATAGTCCTGTAAAAGAGCTAAATGCTGGTAAAACTGCGTATTCGTTACCAAAATAAAAGCAAGGAAATTTTAGGCTTTGTTTCGCTTTGCCAATAATGGTAACTCCAGGATGAATGTGTCCGCTGATGGGGTATAGTTCTTCCTCCGTACATTTTGGCGCATCGTGAATAAAACAAAACGGCCCTAGGCAAAAACTGGGTTCCTTAATGTCAATGTTCATCGCTTTGTATTCAGCAGTATCCAACAAATCGTGGTTGCCTTTTACCAATAGAAATTTTAAATTATTCCGCTCCATTCTCCATGCTTTAAAATGGTCTATTTCGGCGTTTAATCCATGGTGAAACATATCACCATTAATTAATAAGGTGTCGGGATTGTATTTTTTTAAAAGTACATCTAGTCTTTGCAAATCGTTTAGCGCAATATTTGCCGGAACGTTTAAGCCCGCTTGCCTAAAATGAGCAGATTTTCCCAAATGTAAGTCACTGATGGCAAGTAGGCTATGTTTTTGTAAATACACCGCTCTCTCTTTATCTAAAACTAATTCTTCGCCTTTAACGGTAATGGTCATGCTAAATTTCTTTCTGATGCTGCGGTCATGTTTGCAATGCGATTTTCTAACTCTTCTGAGCTCATGTTCTCGCGTAAGCTATCTACTTTTATTGGGAAAGATAATGGTGTAAAGCTAGTTGGTTGCGTAATTATAATTGCGGCGTTCTGTATGCGCTCTAATGCGGCTGCCAGCCTCGGTTCTTCTAACTGCTGATAAAATACCTCGTCATAAGCTTGGCGCAAAAGTAGGTTATGTTTGTCGTAATCGCTAAACACGTTAAAAAATAAACCCGCCGATGACTGAAGATGTTTATTGGCCACATATTTGCCTGGATAACCCTGAAAAACCAATCCAGAAATACAGGCAATGTCCCTAAATTTTCGCCTCGCCATTTCTGTAGAATTTATACTTAATGTAATGTCTTCGGTCAAGTTTTTGGGCGAGAAAACCTCATAAGCAATAGATTCATCCATTGGTATTTCGGTATCGCTAAGCAATTCAAAACCATAATCGTTCATGGCGATGGAAAAGGTAATGGGTAATAATTTACTCAATCGGTAAGCTACTAAAGCTGCCAAAACCTCGTGCACCAATCTCCCTTCAAACGGATAGGCAAAAAGATGAAAGCCTTCTTTATTGTTGATCAACTCAATAAGCAACTCATCATTTCTTGGTACATGAGATCGTTTTTCTTGTAGCAGAAATAATGGATAAACGCAATCCAACTCTTCATCTTGATGAGTTTTGTCTAATGCTTCGTTATATTTCTTGCGCAGCACAGCACCAAGATTAGAAGATAGCGGCAACCGGCCGCCATTCCAACTAGGCGAAATGGCATTCGTCTTTTTTGATAACCTTACAATAACCGTCATGTCTTTTATTTGTACAAACTCTAAAACTCTACCAGCCAATCTAAAATTATCTCCTGCTTTTAACCTGGTGATAAAGAATTCCTCGACCATGCCAATATAACCTCCCGACAGGAATTTTACCTTTAGCATGGCGTCGCTAACTATCGTGCCTATGTGTAACCGATGCCGCATGGCAAGCTGCCGGCTTTTTACTTTCCACAATCCATCATCTTCATCTTTTACTACCTTTTTAAAATCGTTGTATGCGCCTAAGCTTTCGCCGCCCGTGGTTATAAATTGCATTACCCATCCCCATTCTTCTGGCAATATGTGTTTAAAAGCATTTGTATTAAGCACTTCTTGATAAATTATTTTATCGTCAAATCCATCGCCTATGGCAAGCGTTACCAAATATTGTATCAAGGTATCGAAAACCATCACAAATGGTTCTCTACTCTCAATATTATTGGTTTTTGCCGCTTCTTTTATCGCCGCGGCTTCCACTAATTCTAGCGCATGCGTTGGCAGGAAATATATTTTAGAAGTTTCGTTTGGCGAGTGACCAGATCTACCCGCACGTTGTAAAAACCTTGCAACACCTTTTGGAGAACCTACTTGTACAACCGTGTCTACAGGTTTAAAATCTACACCTAAATCTAAAGACGAAGTAGCAATAACAGCTTTTAACTGTCCGGAATGAAGCGCATCCTCAATCCAATTCCTCAATGTAAAATCGATAGATCCATGATGTATGGCGAGCCTGCCGGCAAGGTTTGGGTCTAAGTTGAGCAGGTGCTGGTACCACATTTCTGCCTGCCCTCTAGTATTGATGAATATGAGCGTAGTTTTGCTCTTCTCTATAATTGGCAATAGTTTGTAAGCAAGTTTTAACCCCAAATGTCCCGCCCAAGGCAGCGTTTCAATTTTATCTGGAAGAATAGATTTGATAATTATCTTCTTCTCTAAATTTGCCTTTATGATTACTTTTTTCCCATTCTCCTCAGGAACCAACACTTCTAGCGCCTTTTCTATATTGCCGATGGTGGCAGAAATCCCCCATAATCTAAGTTGGTCGAGGTTTTCTTGACGATGCAACCCTTTAATTCTCGAGACAGCAAGCTCTACCAAAACCCCGCGTTTGCTGCCTAAAAGTTCATGCCATTCGTCGGCGACAATACATCTTAGTTTTTTAAATAACGTAGAAGATTCTTTTTGTGCGAGCATGAGGTGCAGACTCTCTGGTGTGATGAGCAAAATCTCGGGCATCGATTTTTTTTGCTTTAATTTTTCAGCTTGCGGAGTGTCTCCATTTCTAACGCCAACATGCCAATCAATGTCTAGAGCTAGCAATGTCTCTCTCATTGCCCTTGCAATATCTTTGGCTAAAGAACGTAAAGGCGTAATCCAAATTAAACGTAAATTGTGTTTGTTTTTTTTGTTTTTAACAGCGTCACTTTCATTTAATCCTTCAATCAAAACCGCTAAGAACAAAGAAAAAGTTTTGCCAAAACCGGTCGGGGCATTTACCAACCCACTATAGCCATTTAGGTAACTTTGCCATGCTTCTTCTTGAAAGGCAAATGGTTTTCTGCCATCAGCTTTTAGCCAAGCTTTTATTCGTTTATATCCCTTTGTTTTACTTTGATCCATTTATCGCTTTGCGCTACCAAATCTAAATTTTTAATTATGCTAATGTTGATGCCAGAAGCTGCCTCAAGTCATCTAAGGTGTTTATCTCTTGTGCATTTTTATCTTTTCTCCATCTAAAAATCCGGGGAAATCTCAGCGCTAATCCAGCCTTATGTCTTTTGCTTTCTGCAATTCCTTCAAAAGCAATTTCGAAAACCAACTCTGGTTTTACTGTTCGCACAGGGCCAAATTTCTCTAACGCATTTTTATTTACGAAAGAATTTACCTCTTTAATTTCTTTATCTGTTAAGCCAGAATATGCCTTTGCAATGGTAACCAATTGGTCGCCATCTTTAACGGCAAAAGTGTAATCTGTAAAGAAATTTGCCCTTCTACCACTTCCTTTTTGTGCGTAAATCATTACTGCATCTATGGTATACGGGTTTACTTTCCATTTCCACCAATCTCCACGTTTTCTACCCGTGTGGTAACTCGAGCTCAGTTTTTTGAGCATTAAACCTTCGCTATTTAGCTCCCGCGATGTTGCTCTCAGACTAGCCAAGTCTTCCCAAGAATTGGGCGTTAAGACTGGCGACAGGATAATCGAATCCTCATCAATTGTAGAGAAAATCTGTTCCAAAATCGCTCTGCGTTCTTTTAATGGATTTGTGCGGATGTCGTTGCCCTCGAATTCTAACACATCGTAAGCAAAAAAGCCTATCGGTGCCTCTTCCAATTGTTTTTTGTTAATGGTTTTTCTATTTAATCTTTGTTGTAAAGTGCTAAAAGGAAGTACTTTTTTATCTGCAACAGCCAAAATTTCTCCGTCTAGCACTGTTCCATCTTTTAGAATATCAACTAAAAAATGAAGTTCTGGAAATTGTTCAGTAACCAATTCTTCCCCTCTCGACCAGATAAATAATTCATTATTTCGTTTTACAATTTGTCCACGAATACCATCCCATTTCCATTCTGCCTGCCATTCTTTAACATCTCCTAAGTTTTCTGGTTCGGTATCAAGTGCGTAGGCTAGGCAAAAAGGGTAGGGCCAAGAGCTATCGGTATTTACATGATCTCCATTTATCAATTCATCATAAGTAATGCTCTGTGGGTCCCACTTGCCCATAATGCTATGCATAATTTGGGCGCTATCTATATTGTGATGCTTCGCGAGTGCATTAACCAACATTTTATTGGATACACCGAGCCTAAAATTACCTGAGATAAGTTTGTTTAATATGAACCTTTCTTGATTGTTGAGCTTATTCCAAGCTTCCAAAATAAAACCCTTCTTTTCTTCATCTGGCTTTCCTTCTAAATTTTGTAGAGCTTCTATCCAAGCGTGCAAACTCAATTCTGAAGTGTTTTCTGCGGGAGGCAACAACAATGCGATTGTTTCACTTAAGTCTCCAACGTTGTGATGGCTTTCTGTAAAAAGCCATAAAGGAGTATTTGTAATTTCTATCGCCCATTCTTTTAGCAATACTGATTTTATTGGTCTACGCGGTTTTTTGCCTGTAAAAAGTGCAATTACCCAAATAATATCTTTAGGATTGGCCTCACTAAAGTAACTGCCTAAAGCGGCAATTTTATCATTTGTCTTATTGCTTGTTTCTAATTCCTGTAACAGTTTTGCAAAACGTTTCATACCAGTTTAGATTTTAGTTACAAGGTTGCTTTCTTTAATGTCTTCATCCATTTTGTCATCATCGTCTTCTTGGCCAAATTTGGTTTGCACTTCTTCTGCTTCGATACCAATTTCATTTAAAAATCTACTGTATGCTGCGGTAAATCCGTGGGTTACATATACTTTTTCTGCTTCTGTGGCTTTTATGGCTTCTAATAATCCTGGCCAATCTGCATGGTCGCTCAAGGCGAATCCTGCATCAGCACTTTGCCAGCGGCGGTGAGAACGTACCTGCATCCATCCAGAGCAAATGCCTGTTACGGGGTGCACCAGCGTTTTTATCCATTTGCTATCTCGCATTGCAGGCGGAACAATTACAATGCCTTGTTGTAAATCGGTCTTGGCAATTTCTGGGGTTATTCTTATCGTTTCTGGCAAATCTACTCCGGCGTCTATAATTGCCTCGTTTACGTTTGCAATGCTATTGTGTACGTATATGGGCGCTGTTCCGTTTAAGTTTTTAATCAATCGTTGCGCTTTTCCTAAACTATAGGCAATTAAAATACTTGTTTTTTGTTGGGTGATGTTATCCTTTACCCAGTTTTTGATTTCATTAAATACAATATCTTGTTTTTGCCATTTATAAATGGGGAGCCCGAATGTGCTTTCAGAAACAAAGCTATGGCATTTTACTGGTTCAAAAGGAGTACTAATACCATCGGTTTCTATTTTGTAATCGCCAGAGATTACACAGATTTCGCCCTTATATTCTAATCTAACTTGTGCGGAACCTATAATATGTCCTGCCGGGAAGAATGATATGTTTACGCCATTTCTAACAATGCTTTCTCCGTAGTTAAGTGTTTGTACATCTAAATCGGGGCTTATTCTTCGTTTTATAATCGCTGCGGTTAAGGTGTGGCAAAGATAATGCTTGTTGCCAAAACGAACATGGTCTGCATGGCCATGGGTGGTTACGGCATAATCTACAGGCCACCACGGATCTACGTAAAAATCTCCCTGTTTGCAATAGATGCCTCTTTTTGTAAACGTAATCAAAGCCATAGTAGGTTAACAAATCTTATGTATTTAAGTTTTTAAACAATATCGGTTAAATAGCCGATAATATAGAATATCGGTTAAATAGCCGATAATATGAAATATCGGTTAAATAGCCGATAATATTTGTAATTTGTGTTTTTTATTAAGACATTAGTGTATGATTTGCATTATCACGGGAGACATAATAGGTTCTAGGAAAATAAAAGAGCCGTGGCTTGTAAGCTTAAAAGCAGCGCTAAAGTATGTTTCTAAGAAGAATAGCGATTGGGAGATTTTTAGGGGAGATAGTTTTCAATTAGAAATAGTGGCCGTGGAAGCGCTGTGGGTAGCTATTTATTTAAAGGCTTGCATCAGAATTAACAAAGCCGCAGATGTACGTATGGCTATGGGATTGGGAACGGTTAAAAAGACAAGAGGAAAGATTACCGAGGCTAATGGAGATGCATTTGTACATTCTGGAAATGCATTTGATGGTTTAAAATTATCGAAGGTAAATCTAGCCATTCAATCAGATAATGAGAATTTTGATGAAGAAATGAATGTGACAATAAGATTGGCTTTGGTGGCAATGGACAGTTGGGGTACAGCAACTGCAGAAGTTGTAAAGTATGCCATGGAGAACGAAAATTTACTTCAGAACGAACTTGCTGTTTTATCTGGAAGAACCCAGTCGTCTGTGAGTGAGGCGCTTAAAAGGGCTCGTTTTAACGAATTAATGGATATGGATAGATTGTACAGAAGAAAGGTAGCTCAAATTATAAAAGGATGATAGATATTATATTGATAAAAATCTTGTTTGCCCATTTAATTGGCGATTTTTTCTTGCAACCAACAAGCTGGGTAAAAGACAAAGAGGCGAAAAAATTGAAATCAGATAAATTATACCTGCATATTTGTATCCACATTTTCTTAATATTTGCAGTCTTTTTTAGTTTTGATGTTTGGTTGTTGGCATTGGTTATTGGACTTGTTCATTTTTTGATAGATGTATCAAAGTTATATCTCCAAACCAAGAAAAATGCCCGATGGTTGTTTTTTATAGACCAATTGCTGCATGTGTTGGCTATTGTATTTATTTGGAATGCTTTTTTTCAAAAACATATAGATTTTAACTTCCTCAGTAATAAAAACATTTGGTTGGTAATTTTTAGCGGCTTATTTCTTACAATGCCTTCTTCGGTAATGATCAGGGTAATTATTAATAAATGGATCCCAATTACGCAGACAGATAACCAACAATCTCTACAAAATGCAGGCAAGTACATTGGCGTTTTAGAACGACTGTTAATCTTTATGTTTATTTTAACCAATCATTTCGAAGCGGTAGGTTTCTTGCTGGCCGCAAAATCTATCTTCAGGTTTGGAGATTTGACAGATGCGCACGATTTAAAATTAACAGAATATGTGCTAATTGGTACGCTGCTGAGTTTTGGCGTTGCTATGGTAGTTGCCATGGTAACTCAGGTTTTAATTGCATAAAAAAGGCCACCTCTATTAGAAGCAGCCTATATGTTTTTTACTATTTCGCTCCCGGCGGACAATTTTCTTTCAAAAACTTGGTATAGGTCATAGAGAGGTGGGCGGACGTTCCTTGTCCTTCTGATATGCTGTGCGTTCTGTTGGGGTAAATCATCAACTGAAACAGCTTGCCGTTTTTTACCAATTCATTGATTAACATTTCTGCATTTTGATAATGCACATTATCATCACCTGTACCATGAATATATAATAAATTGCCTTGCAGGTTTTTGGCATAAGTAATTGGCGAACCCTTTACATAAGCTTCGTCGGTTGGGAACGGAGGCCCCATGTAGCGTTCTTGGTAAATATTATCGTAGGTTAATTGATTGGCAACCGCTGCAATGGCAATACCTGTTTTATAAATCTCAGGATATTGAAAAAGCAGGTTTAGCGTAGAAGAACCGCCGCCACTCCAACCCCAAACGGCCACTCTATCTTTATCCATAAATGGATAGGTTGCCAACAGTTTTTTTGTTGCCATAGCTTGGTCTCTAATGTTTAGGGTACCTATGTTTTTATAGATGCTTTTTCGCCATGCGCTCCCTTTTGGAAGTGGAGCACCTCTATTGTCCATAGAAATATAGATGTATCCATCTTCGGCCAAATCGCCTTTGTATAACGGATTTCTTCCAGCTCCCCAAGTATCTGTAGCAGTTGCAGCCGCCGGTTCACCATATACGTAAAACAATACTGGATACTTTTTGCTCGGATCAAAGTTATTTGGCTTTTTCATCCATCCATCCATTTCAATACCATCTTCAGTAGTCACCTTAAAGAATTCTACTTTATTTGCAGGAGTCGCTTGTTTCGCCAATTGATTGGTTATGCTACCGTCCATGGTTAATGGATTGCCTGTTTTAAAGTTCATCCACTCTACAATTGGCCTAACGGTAGCGCTACTGTAATAGTGACTAGCAAATGTGCCGTTTGGAGAGATGTCGTAATCGTGCGAACCAGGTAAAATAGAAGGAGTAACCATTTCCAATTTTCCTTTTCCATCTAACTTGGTTTTATACAAATATTTTTGTGTTGCATTTGTTGGCGAAGCCAAAAAATAAACCAAGTTGTTCTTTTCATCAATTAATTTAACTTCTATTACATCATAGTCTCCTTTGGTAACCAATAGCTGTTTTTTTCCATCCTTGCTTACTTTATATAAGTGATTCCAGCCATCTTTTTCGCTTGTTATGGTAAACTCTTTATCGTTATCTAACCATTTCCAGTTTTCTTCAGCGTCAATCCACGACTTAGAGTTTTCTGTATAAATGGCATTCGCTCCACCCGTAGCAGAGTTACAAACAAATATTTTGCTTTGGTTCTGTGCGCGATTTAATTGTTGAACAATGATGTTGTTGCTGTTGGGAATCCATTGCATTCTTGGAATGTAGTGTTGAATACTATCGCCAGGAATGTTAAGCCAATGGGTTTTTGCCGAGGCAAGGTTAACCACACCAACTTTACACACAGAAGGATCTTGTCCAACTTTCGGATACTCTACCGGAATGGTAAAAGAATAGATAGAATCTGTATTGTCTATCATTAAAAAGTTTTTTATTTTTCTTGCATCTATTTGCCAATAGGCGATGTTTTTTCCATCTGGACTCCATCTAAATCCATCTCTACAATCAAACTCTTCTTCGTACACCCAATCGAACGTTCCGTTTATGATACGTGTTGTGCCATCGGTAGTTAATGCTTTCTCAGCAGAACCATCGGTGTTTTCTACATACAAATTATGCTCGCTAACGTACGCAACTTGATTGCCATCTGGAGAAAACTTTGCAAACATTAACGATGATGCAGGTTTGTCTGCACCCATTTGCACCAACTGGTTTTTTACAAGGTCTGCCACCCAATAATCGCCACGAGTATCATACCGCCAAACTTTTTTGCTGTTGGTGTAAATTAACGCTCTTGTTCCATCTTCTGATAGTTGGAAGCTTCTAATACGCAGCGGAGCTGGCTGGTTTTTTGGTGTAAGGAGCGTAGAAGGTACAATTACTTTGCGGTCGTTCTTCGGCAGTGTAATTAATGCAATTTCTCCGTTGGCAATTTGATAATAAGAATTGCCGTCCTTTGCCCATTGAACGTCTTGTGCCTTTAAAGAAATTGAAGCGCAAAGAAAGCAGGCGGAAATAAGGAATTTTAGTAGAGTTTTTTTCATAGTAAATTTTGTAAAAAAAAAGGCCTTTTAACTTTTGGCTAATTTAGATAAAAAGCCGGCAGTTAAAAAGCCTTAGAAAAGTTATAGAAATCGGCTAGCGGCCTCCGCCTTGCATAGCTTTCAATTCTTCCATGGTTGTTAATTCGTAACCACTCGGAACATCTAGAGAAATTGCACCAACTTTATCGGTAGAGAAAGATTTTAAAGTCATATTAGATTCAACACCATTAATAGTGGCTGTATATTTTACCGGTACGGCGTCCAAACCCTTAAAGTAACCTTTGCCTTTTAGGGCAGGAATTATGATGTCTTTTGTGGCCCAAAGGTCGTGGCTTGCTCCCTTATCGTCTTTGTAGGAGTATTTTTCTGCGTTTAAAGTTCCGATAACCTGTTTTTCGCCGGTAGCTTTAAAATCAGAATACTTTGGTATTGCAGCTTCTTGCTTTTCCGTATCTTCTTTAGAAATTTTAACTGCAAATTGTTTTTGGGCAACAGGAACGTCTACTAACAGCAAACCAGCTTTTGTTTCTGTATTAGAAATCATGTTAATTAATACGGGTCCAGTTTCCATTTCGATTTTTGTTAAATCGCCATTAAATTTGTTCTTAACCACTGTAGTTGCTCCGTTGGCCACAACATCGAAAGTCATCGTCCCTTCTGTAACTGTTTTTTGGGCGTGTACTGCTATGGCAGTGCTAACCATCAATAGCGCAAGTACGCTAGTTTTTATTGTTTTTATCATGTTGTTTTTGTTTACCAATTAATTTTCTGTTTGTTTAGAAATGCTTTTATTCCTTTTTTAAAATCGTTCGTTTCCCTTATACTTGCGTTCATTTTTATGGCAATTTCCAATTCCGAATCTATGTTTTTGTTGATAAGCTTTTTAGTCGCCGTAAGCGAACTTTCTGAGCTGTTCTCACACAAATGTAATGCAAAACTATGTACTTTTTGATTGATCTCGGTTGAATTTGTTACAAAGTTTATCAAGCGACAATTTAACGCTTCATCGGCAGAGATTATTTTGCCAGTATATAATAGTTCTTTGCTAAGCGTTTCGCCAATTTTTTGAGGCAAAAAGCAGGATACGATTGCCGGAACGAAGCCAATTTTAACTTCTGTGTAGCCAAAATGACTTTCTGGTGTGGCAAAAATAAAATCGCAAACAGTAGCTAAACCGCAACCACCTGCAATGGCATATCCCTCAACTTGGGCAATTACTATTTTAGGCGAATAATAAATGGCCGCAAAAAGATTTTTTAAATTTCTGGAATCTGCTAAATTTTCGTCATAAGAATTGGTTTCTAAAGTTTGTAGATAGGCTAGATCAGCACCTGCGCTAAAGGAATTTCCAGCTGCTTTTAATACAATAACTTTTACAAGCTTGTCTTCCGAAGCATTTTTAAATGTATCTGTTAAAGCGCTTATTAATTCTGGGTTTAAGGCGTTGCTCTTCTCCGGTCTATTTAGTGTTATCGTTCCAATTCTGGTGTTAACTTCATATTTAATTAGGTTCATCTCTTTTGTTTAAATCTACTAAAAAGGCGCTTTGTTTTTTTAAATTTATTACTTCTTTATTAGTGCTACTATAGAAGTTTTCATATTCTTCTGCTCTGTAGCTTCTATTTGTGGCGTCTATCAGCAATGTGCTAAATTTTATTTTTTCAGACAAGCTATCCAGTTTATAGTTAGGGGTATTGTTTATCCAAATTACATCAAACGTAACGGGGTTGGCGATGGTTTTATAATTTAGTCGTTTATCCAACAAGAATATTCTGAATGTATTAAATATCAGCTGTTGTTCTGTAAGCGCAAATTGCTTTAAAACGGTGTCTTTATCTAGTTTTGTTGTCTTTAAATCGGTTATTTGCGCCTCATCCAAAGCAGGTTGGATAGAAAATTGATAGTTTTTGTCTTGTGGGTTTAAATCCGTTACCAATATTGCAGAGTTGCCCTTAATAAAGGCCGCCGCATAGTTTTTTTTAAGGCTGAAGAAAACAATTCTATGTTGATTTTTCTTCTCCATGTCGTCTTTCAAAACCAATGTCTGGTAAATCACGAAAATCATCAGCGATAGAAATAAGAATCTTTTTTTAAATTTTGTAATCGCATATATAAAAAGCCCGAACGCAAAACTTAAGAGAAGAAACTGTACAAATGTAATCCAAATTGCATTAAAGGTAGAAAATGGGAGCGAAGCGATAAAGTGCAATACCGTATTGGTGATTTTTATAGTCCATTCGAAAATTGGTGCAAGAAACGATAGCCCAGGAATTAATACTAAAATCCCCAAGTACATCATCAGCACAAGCGGAACGGAAATGAATAAATTCCCCAACAGAAAATAAACCGGGAATTGGTGGAAATAGTAAATAGCAATTGGAAATGTTGCCAATTGAGCGGCTAAAGACAATGCCGTGAGATTCCAAAATTTATCCAACCATTTATTTTTTATGTAGATGGTCTGGTAGATTTTTGGTTGAAGATAAAGCAATCCAAAAACGGCAATATAACTTAATTGAAAGCCCACGTGGAAAATTAGAAATGGGTTAAAAAGAAGTTGTAAAAAAGCCGCGAATGCTAAAATGTTATAACCGTTTTTGCTTTTTGTAAAGCTTTTTGCAAAAATAAAAATGGATAGCATAATCGCCGCTCGAACAACGGATGGCGATAGACCTGTTAAAAGTGCGTAGCCCCAAATCAACAAACAAATGAGTATTGGTTTTAACCAAATTAACTTTTTGTTTTTATTTAAGAATTGTAGGCAATAATTTAGAATTAGGTAAATAATGCCCACGTGTGCGCCTGAAACGGAGAGCGAGTGCATGGTGCCGGTATTTATAAAATTTGTTCGGGTTTCTTTATCTAAATCGGCTCGATAACCCAAAACTAAAGTAGATGCAACGGAGTAAGCCGCATCGTTTTTAATAAGTTTTCTGTATTTCTCTACCGCTCTTTGTCGTAATTTTAATGCAAACGATAAAATGATGTTCCCTTTTATTTTGCCCGTTTTAGCCAAATTAGACTGAGTTATAAATGCCTGTTGATAAATATTTTGTGCAGCCAACCAAGCTTTAAAATCGAACTCTGCTGGATTTTTTGGTCCTTCAATTGATTGGTAATCTGCAGAAATGAGCAGTTCATCTCCATACTTCACTTTAACCGGTTTGAGACTATCCAATTTCATAGCAAGTAAAAGTTTTCCGCTGACCTTTTTGCTGAGGTTGTTTTTATACCCTTTTGTGGTCGTAACCATAAATCGAAGAATATTACCGCTCTGCTGTGGTTCGTTATTTACCCAAGCTTTTAAATAAGTAAACTTTTGATTGGCAAAATAATCGCTCTTTAACTCGTCTTTATGCATCATGCATAAAAAACCACCGAAGCAAAAGAAAAACAGAAATATCAATACGCCAATCCCCCCTTTTACTTTATACAGGTTGTATTTCTTATAGAAAATGTTGCTGAAAAGAAGTATACTTAAAATAATAACGGCGGCAAATAAAGATATAATCAATAGATTTCGATCCGCGAGGAAATAGCAAAGTGAAATTCCCGCCAAAAACGGAAGTAGAATTCTCGCGAAGAAATACTCAGCTTTAAACATAACTTAAAATTGATACCTCATTTGTAGCTTTAGCTCAGATTTCTTATTGCCTTGTATTTCATCTAAATAGGAGCCAACTGTCTCTTGGTTTTTATATAGAAATAACCCATATCTTGCCCAAACATCAAGTTTTCTTCCTAATTTATACTTTACGTTTAGGTAGTTTCTAAATCCTTTTCCGTTATAAATACCAAAGGCGAAACTATAAAGAACGTCGTCTTCATAAGCATAAAGTCTGCTGTTGTAACTAGCCGTGTAGAAATAGGCGACACGTAGGTTGCCTGAAATTTTTGAATTGGCAGGCTTAAAATCTACATCTTGATAAATTAAAAAACCAAATTCTGGCTTCACATCGCCTTTTTGATATCGGGAAACTTCGGCCCGGTTTTGAAAAGAAACTGTTTTGCTCAATTGCCAATTTACCGAGATTCGATAGTTTTCTTTTTTTACTTCATCTAAAAACTTTATTGGAACATCCAAATCGGTATTCTGTTGTTTGGTTTCAGTTTTAAATCGGGCAAGTATTTTAAAGGTTTTGCTTGGCGTAAAAGCAACTTGACTAAGGATTTCGTTGCCTTTAGATGGCGCATCAATTCTGAATTTTAGCCAGGGAAACTTGAAGTAATCGGCATAAACAGCAAACGCCCATTTTCTATTTGGAACAATGTTTAATCCCAAATACAACCCTTCTTCATTTGCGGCTTCGGTTGCTTCTGCCACAGCCTGGTTGTAAAAATTGTGGTAATCTTTGCTATAGTTTCTATACAATGCAGTTGCAGAAACCGTGGGCGATAAGCTAACCAATGCGCCATTTACAAACGCAGTGCCACTTTTTAAGCTTTTTGCACCTTCTCCAAAGAGATAGAAATTCTTTATCGAATAATTGTAATGTAGGCCAATATTTGTTAAAGTTTTACCTGTAAAACTGTAACTATCGTACACCGCATTTTGGGTAATGAAACTATTTCCAAAAATTGTGTGGTAGCCTACAGCGCCAATATTTAAGTTGCCTGTTTTGTATTCGGCAACTACGCCAAATATTTTTTGACTTAGACTGTTTCTGTTTTCTAGCTCTGTTTTGGATCTATGCAACCCTGTCTGATTTATGGTGGCCTGCACTAAATCGCCATTCTCGTCTATGCTTTGGTTTGCATCTAATTTTCTGAAGGATACAAAAGGGGTTAGGAAGATGTTTTTGTACACGTTTACCGTTGCAGAAGCACCTCTTAAAAAAGAAAACTCGTTTGTAGAGGAATACCTTCGCAAACCTAAATCTTTTTTTGCTACGCTTGTCACCTCCGGACTTTTGCCAAACGCAAATCCGGTCCAAAGCGTTAATCCTTGTCCAAATTGGAGATTATAATCGCCTATTACCAGTTTTTTTATCCGTCCGAGTTTATAAAAAGAGACGTTTCCAGAGATGAAATCCACGCGTTTGTTAAATATTCGTTCGCCTGCATCTTTATCCATGGTCAAGTTTGCGGCGAATACATCGGCCAATTGAAATTTATATCTGAGCTGCATTTTCTCCGGGCTTCCTAAATATCTATTCCCTGGCAAGTTTGTAAATCCTTTTTGTTTTTCTAAAGTTTGCGCAAAGCGAACGATAAGGTCGTTATTTCCAAATTTTGAAATATTCTTAAAGTTGATTTTTTCGAGATTTGCATTTTCTTTCAAGCTGACAAATGGGAGCAGACTTTGAATGGTTTTGGCATCGAAACCATCTATCGTTTGTAATTCTAACAGGTCTGCCAATTTTCCATTTTCTTTAATGTGTAGCAGTAAATTAGAAATTTGTAAAGGAGATAAAAAGAATATCTGCCCTAAATCTTCCGCTGTGGTATTATTTAAATTTAAAGGATGTTTTCGTAGCCTACTTAGTGTCTCAACCAACCCGGTTAGGTCATAGTCTTCTGGCAGGTTTTCGGCTTGACTTTCTATAACATCCTGAATTTCTTGTTCCGGGTCGCTCACTTGAGCATTCACAGCAGAGAAAAAGCACAAGAATATCATCACTAATCTAAAATGCATATCCCAGCGCAATTTGAGGTGAGTAGCCTAAGTTATTGTCAAAAGTTGTAGCAAAGTCTATCAACAGTTTATCAAAATTTATCCCGAATCCTGCATATTGTTTAAAGGGTTTTGCGCTCACACCAGCTCGCAGCGCTAAGGGTTTTGCGATTTGATATTCCATGCCAAGCCTTACGTCAACAGGGTTTTTTAGTATTTTTGATACGGTAGAGGCCAGCAAAACCTTATCAGAAACCAGATAACTTGCACCGATGTTGATGCTCGTTTCTATAGGAGCAGATACTTCTTCGTTTACAAACCCTTGCTTTGTAGGGTTGGTAATGTAAGCGCCCAAATTAAAGGTATTTCCTAATTTGTAGTAAAAGCCAACGTTTGCAGAAAAACCGTTAGACGAGCCATAATTGGTTATTTTCAGCTGATGATAATTTACGGCGATGGCCATAGAAAACTGGTTGCCAAATCTCTTCGCATACGCAAAACTGATTTTATTTTGATTATAACTACTTAAACCATAGCGGTTAAATCCTATGGCTATAAAGTTATTTTCTATAGGAATTACAGCAGCTAAGCCTTGCGTGCTAATTTCTTCGGTAAGAAAATTTCGAATATAGTTGATAGAAACGGTTGGGCTGTTTAATGTGGTAATGGCTGCTGCATTTCCCTGTATTGCCCAAACATCGGCAATTGCAGCGGCATTATTGCCCATTGCAGTAAGCCGAGGCCCAAAGTTTTCTTGAGCGACCAGCTGAACAGGTAAAATTGCTACGAAAAATAAGATTGATATTTTCATAGAGCGCATTAGATAAATAAAAATCTCCGGGAATTTCTATTTGGTTGCTCTAATGTATGAAAATTATTTTCTAATTTCTATTTAAGTCTATTGAAAAACAAGCTTTCTGGATTTTTACATATCGCTATTAGTTAGCGCTATACATTCGTTTGTTTAATCTTTTTCTTCTTTCCGTCAGAAGTTCCATGCACCATATATTGCTGCCGGCAGTAAAACATGTACTTGTAGTTTTTTCTGCGAACTGTGCGGGATATTTTTTCTTTTTCCCCGCGGATCTTCGCCGATTCACGCAGATGTCTTTTGGTGTTTCTTCGAAGCTCATCTGTGGGCTTTTTTTCTTTCCGCCGAGTTTTCTATTTTTCCATCTCAGTCTTAAAGTTCCTCAGCTAAATTCACTAAAAATCCTTTCAAATTTTCTAACGAGTCTATAATTTTCTGATTTTCCTTTGCATCGCCTTTGTTGTTCTTTAAAAAGTCTTTTGCACCTTTTAAAGTATAACCCTTATCGTTAACTAAATTGAAGATAATCTTTAAGTTTTCTACATCTTCTGGCGTAAAAAGACGATTACCTTTTTTGTTTTTTTTAGGTTGTAGAATGTCAAACTCTTTCTCGTAAAACCTAATCTGCGAGGCGTTAACATGAAACATTTCGGTTATTTCGCCCATGGTATAATACATTTTATTAATGTCTCTTTCTTTGTAAGGCATAATTATGTTTTGATTATGAGTGATTTACGCTTGTTAACTAAAGTACTCAAATGTACTGGGATTTTTGTTTAATCCCACAATAAAATTTTAATTTTGTTGCGAATTAGCTATGCGATATATGACAGCCAAAGAGATTAGAGAAACATTCCTCACATTTTTTGAAAACAAGAAACATAAAATTGTTCCGTCTGCGCCAATTGTGGTTAAAAACGACCCAACCTTAATGTTTACCAATGCAGGAATGAACCAGTTTAAAGATCTCTTTTTGGGCGAGGCTGAAATCAAATACACACGTTTGACAGATACGCAGCGCTGCTTACGAGTTTCGGGCAAACATAATGATTTAGAAGAAGTTGGAATAGATACCTACCACCACACCATGTTCGAGATGTTGGGAAATTGGAGTTTTGGCGATTATTTTAAAAAGGAAGCCATTGCCTGGAGTTGGGAGCTGTTAACAGATGTCTATAAAATTCCAAAGGAAAACCTGTACGTTACCTATTTTGAAGGTGATGAAAAAGAAGGCTTAGAAAAGGATCAAGAAGCGTACGATTTTTGGAAGCAGTACGTAGCAGAAGACCATATTCTCCCTGGAAATAAAAAGGACAATTTCTGGGAAATGGGCGAAACTGGTCCATGCGGGCCTTGTTCAGAAATCCATATTGATTGTAGAAGCAATGAGGAAAAGGCTGCTGTAGATGGTGCTAGGTTGGTAAACGCCGACCATCCACAGGTTATCGAAATATGGAACAATGTGTTTATGCAATTCAATCGGTTAAAAGACGGGTCTTTGCAAAACCTGCCTGCCAAACATGTTGACACAGGGATGGGTTTTGAGCGTTTGGTGCGCATGCTGCAAGAAAAAACCTCTAACTATGATACCGATGTTTTCCAACCACTTATTCAATTTATTGCTGAAAAATCTGGTATAAAATATGAAGGGAAAGTCCTCCCCTCGGGGGAGGATTTAGGTGGGGCAACTGATATTGCCATGCGCGTTATGGCAGATCATATTAGGGCAATTTCTTTTGTAATAGCCGATGGCCAGTTGCCTTCTAACAACAAAGCAGGCTATGTGATAAGGAGAATTTTGCGCCGCGCGGTTAGGTATGCTTACACTTTTTTAAACTTCAAAGAGCCTTTCTTAAACCAATTGGTGCCTTTATTGGCAGCACAATTTAAAGGTGTTTTTGATGAGCTGATCTCGCAGCAAGATTTTGTACAGAAAGTTGTTTTGGAAGAAGAGATTTCATTTTTGAGGACTTTATCTGCAGGCATTCAACGTTTTGAGAAGTACCAACCTAACGACAACAATATTGTTTCAGGTGTTTTTGTATTCGAACTTTCAGATACATTTGGTTTTCCACCGGATCTTACAGAGTTGATGGCTCGCGAAAAGGGTTGGACGATTGACATTGATGGATTTAATGAAGCTTTAGTCGAACAGAAAAATCGGTCTCGGGCGGCTACTGCAGTTGATACCGGCGATTGGGTTTTTGTTAACGCAGACGATCAGAGTGAATTTGTCGGCTATGATGAATTAGAGGTAGAGACTCAAATTTTAAAATATCGCAAGGTAAACGCAAAAGGAAAAGAGCAATATCAAATTGTGTTGGGTAAAACACCTTTTTATGCAGAAGGCGGCGGACAAGTAGGAGATACTGGTAGAATTGAAGATCACAGCAGGCAGTTCTGGGTAGAGGTAACTGATACCAAAAAAGAAAACGGCTTGACCGTACACTTTACAGATACTTTGCCAGATAATTTAGAAGGAAATTTTTGGGCAGTAGTTGATGAAGATAAGCGTGTGTTAACAGAAGACAATCATACAGCAACGCACTTATTGCACGCTGCACTTAAACAGGTTTTAGGCGCTCATGTAAATCAAAAAGGATCATTGGTAAACCCAGATTATCTACGTTTCGATTTTTCTCATTTCTCTAAAGTAACCGATGAGCAACTCGCAGAGATTGAAGCCATTGTCAACCGAAAAATTAGAGAAAATATATCAGTTAGAGAACAAAGAAACGTGCCACACAAAGAAGCTATGGAAAGTGGGGTTACTGCGCTCTTTGGAGAAAAATACGGAGATTTTGTTCGTGTAATAACTTTTGGTGATCCATTTAGCAAAGAACTTTGCGGCGGTACACACGTAAAGGCAACTGGCCAAATCGGTTATTTTAAAATTATAGCTGAAAGTGCTGTTGCGGCAGGAGTGAGGAGAATTGAGGCAATTACCGCAAAAAAAGCAGAGGAATTTTTAATAGCGCAAAATAGTCAGCTTATCCAAGTGAAGGCATTGCTTGGTGGAAAAAACGATCTGTCTGCGGCTATTCAAACTTTGCTTGATGAGAATGCAAAACTGAAAAAAGAATCAGAAAAATCATTGGCAGAATATATTAACTCTCTAAAACACGATTTGATTCATCATATTAAATCTATAAATGGGATTAGTTTCATCGCAAAGAAAATAGATTTACCGAATGCTGATGCCGTAAAGAACTTGGCCTTTGCAACAAAAGACCTGGTAGAAAATATGTTCTTGGTATTTGCAACACATATTGATGGCAAGCCAGGTTTGACAGTTATGCTTTCAGAGAACTTGGTTAAGGAAAAGAATCTAAATGCATCTACCATTGTTCGGGAACTTGCTAAAGAAATACAGGGCGGGGGCGGAGGACAACCATTCTACGCAACTGCAGGTGGAAAGAACATCGATGGATTAGATAAAGCTTTAGAAAAAGCCGAAAGTTTAGTTAAATAACGTTGAGAAAAAATCCATTATCTTTTTCCTTAGAAAAGTTTGATTATCATTGTGGTGGAAACTTGAAAAAAAAATTTACGAAAAAAATTATCGCTTTTGCCATGGTTATGATGGCAGTTACGAGTCTTTACGCACAGCAAGATAGTATTGGAAAGGCCGTTGAAAAAAGATCTGCGGCAATTGGTGAGACAGGAAACAACGAACTTAAGTTGAATTTACTACTTTCTGCATTGGCACTACCAGAAATAACCTACGAGCGTTTGCTGGAAAATACCATGGGCGTAGAAATCTAGCTCTTTTTTTAATCTCTCTTTTTTGTCAGTATTAATTAAGTCCTTACATCGCTTTGCGAATAATCTATATATTTGCCAATTAGCACAAAGAAAAGTTAAATGTCTACTGCCGAAATGCACCATAGTAATAAATATCAACTCGTTTCTGGGTTGGAAATTCACGTTCAGCTAAATACGCATTCAAAAATATTTTCTTCAGATAGCGCTACGTTTGGTGCAGAGGCTAATAGCCATATTTCTGCAGTTTCTCTAGCGTTGCCGGGTGCGTTGCCAAAAATTAATAAAGAAGTTATCGAAAAGGCCATTCGTATCGGCCTCGCCTTAAATTGTAGCATCAATCAGTCAAATCATTTCGATCGTAAAAATTACTTTTATGCCGATCTACCAAAAGGATATCAAATTACTCAAGACACGAGTCCAATTTGCATCAACGGTTTTTTAAACATTGAGTTAGCTGATGGTAGTAACAAAAAAATTCGAATCAATCGCATTCATTTAGAAGAAGATGCGGGTAAAAGTATTCACGATCAAGACGAAAATTATTCTTTTGTAGATTTAAATCGGGCTGGTGTGCCCCTGATCGAGATTGTAACAGAGCCCGACTTAAACGAAGCCGAGGAAGCCGCCGCTGTATTTTCTGAAATTAGAAAATTAGTGCGCCATTTAAACGTAAGCGATGGCAATATGGAAGAAGGCAGTTTGCGTTGCGATGCAAATATTTCTATCCGCCCACATGGCGATAAAAATTTCGGTACTCGATGCGAGGTAAAGAACCTAAATTCTATTCGAAACGTACGAAGAGCAATTAATTTCGAATTTGATAGACAGGCTGAAGTGATAGAAGCCGGGGGCAAAATAATTCAGAGTACATTAAACTTTGATGCAGAAAATGGAACCACCTCGCCAATGCGCAGCAAAGAAGAGGCAAACGACTACAGGTATTTTGCAGATCCAGATTTGCAGCCAATCAAAATTTCTGACGAATGGCTGAAAGCAATCAAATCGGCCATGCCAAAACTTCCAAACGAAATTGCAGAGGAACTGGTATCTTCTTATAAATTGGGCAAGGCCGATGCTGCGCTTTTTGCAGAAAATGCTGATTTACTTGCTTATTTTAACGGTGGAGTTGACAGCGTTAACAATATAAAAATATTTATCAACTGGTTAATCGGGCCGGTTAGGGCAAGATTGGCAGATCAAAAAATTGATATTTCTGACTATGTTATCCTACCAAAAACATTGGCGCAAGTAGTAAATTTGGTTGCAGATGGAAAACTTAACCAGCAACTAGCCTTGCAACAGCTTATTCCTACGCTAGAGCTGCAACCCGATGCGAAAGTGTTGGGGCTAGCAACCGATTTAAATTTGCTCATTAGCAACGATGCAGATGAGCTGGAGAGTTTTGTGAGCGAGGTGTTAAAGAAATTCCCTCAGCAAGTAGAGGCTTATAAAAAAGGCAAAAAGGGTGTTTTAGGATTGTTTGTTGGGGAAATTATGAAAATGGCCAAAGGAAAAGCAGACGCAAAAAAAGTTAATTTAATCGTACTAGAAAAATTGAAGTAATGAGAATTAAGGGATTGAGATTTTTGAAAAATGCCGCTTGGTTATTTGTGTTGGCTATCGGCATTTCTGCTTGCAAGCCAAAAGACTATTTTATTATACGTGGAACATTGAAAAATGCAGAGCCCAGTAAAAAGGTTTACCTCTTCGGTATGCTTAATAATAAGATGGTTGCGGTAGATTCTACCAACCTTTCAGAAAAAGGGGAGTTTAAGTTTATTCATAGTTCGCCGACAGAAGATTTCTATCAACTGAAGTATGAGAAAGCCGAGTATTTATTAATTTGCAACAATACAGATGAGATTAAGTTCGAGGCCAATGCAAAAGATCCTAATATGGCATATACCATTTCAGGGCCTGAAGAATCTGATGCACTTGCAAAATTGAATGTGATTAGAGCAAAATTTTCTAACCAAGTTGAAGCGTTGCAAACTACATTTAACAATCGCGTAGCAGACCACCCAAACCAGCGGACAGAGATTCAGCAAGCATTACAGCCACAATATGAAGCGTATGTTAACGCCATGAACAACGCTATTTTAAAATTTGCAAAAGATAATAAAGGAACATTGGCGAGTTTTTATGCAATGAGCACTTTAAATCCGCAGGATTTTGAAGCAGAGCTTGTTAAATTTGCAGATGAAATTAAAACTGAAATTAAGGGAAATCCTACTGTAGATGCTTTTGTACAGCAAATGGCACTTCTAAAAGCTGTACAAGTGGGTCAACCAGCTCCCGCGTTTACTATAAACAACGTTGAAGGCAAGCCTGTTAGCCTTTCAGATTTTAAAGGTAAATTTGTGCTGATAGACTTTTGGGCTTCTTGGTGTCAACCTTGTAGACAAGAAAATCCAAATGTTGTTAAGGTGTATAATAAGTTTAAAGATAAAAACTTTGATATTTTAGGTATATCTTTAGATACCGATAAGGCTGCTTGGCAAAACGCCATTAAGGCAGATGGTTTGGCTTGGCATCATGTTAGCGAATTGAAAGATTTTAATGGCACAACGGTTAGAAAATATCAGGTTGATGCCATTCCTTCTTCTTTTCTTGTTAACCCAGAAGGTATTATTGTTGCTAAAAATCTTCGCGGAGAGCAACTGGACGCATTTTTAACAAAAACCATCAAGTAATTAGATGTAAATAGTGTTGTGCATTGTTAATGTTTTGTTAACACCAAGTTAACCTTTTATTGATTTTTAGTTGATAATTTCGTAAGCATAAATTAATATGGGCATAATGGAACAGAAGATTTTAATTGTGGATGACGAACCCGATATCCTAGAATTAATCGAATATCATTTAAAGAAAGAAGGCTATCAGGTTTTTCTTGCATCAAACGGCCATGAGGGCATTCATGTTGCCAAGCAAGTTCATCCAGATTTAATTATTTTAGACATCATGATGCCTAAAATGGATGGAATAGAAGCCTGTAGGCTAATGCGGGCTATCCCCGAGTTTAAGAATACTTTTATGGTTTTTTTAACTGCTAGGAGCGAGGAATACTCAGAAATTGCCGGTTTTAACGTGGGCGCAGATGATTATATCGCAAAACCCATAAAACCGCGAGCGCTAGTGAGTAGGATCAATGCTATTTTGCGTAGAAATTTATCTGACAAAGATCTTGTAGAAAGCAAGTTAGAAATTGGAGATCTTGTAATTGATCGAGAGGCTTTTTTGGTTTTCCAGAATGGAGAAAAGGTTACCTTGGCAAAAAAAGAGTTTGAGTTATTGCATTTACTGGCAACCAAACCCGGGAAAGTGTACACCAGAGAAGCGATTCTAAAAAACGTTTGGGAAGATTCTGTGGTGGTAACAAACAGGACGATAGATGTGCACATAAGAAAATTGCGCGAGAAATTGGGAGACAACTATGTCACTACTGTAAAAGGTGTGGGCTATAAATTTGAACTCGCAAATGAAAAAGCAATACCTAATTCTTAAAGGATTAGATAATTTTTAAGTTTTTTAAGGGTTAACCGATTAAAATCTGCATATTTAGAAAAGAAACAGTTCGGCATAACCGATTTGCCGGTAAATTATTACTATTTTTGCCCGAGTAAATAGTAATGCTTTTGAAGTTTCCGAAGTTCGAGTCCTTAATTCTTTTTGAGAATAACGATATTATCATCGTAAATAAACCCCCGTTTTTAGCGTCTTTAGATGAGCGTGGTGCTGTTGGCGAGGTAAACCTTTTAAGGTTGGCTAAACAGTATTGGGCTGATGCGCAAATTTGTCATCGCTTAGATAAAGAAACTTCGGGAGCGCTTATTATTGCCAAAACTCCAGAGGCTTATCGTACCGTTTCCATGCAATTTGAGCGGAGAAAGGTAGATAAGACCTATCATGCAGTGGTACAGGGACATGTTATTTTTGATGAACTAACGGTTGATTTACCTATTCTAAATGATGGCAATAGAAAAGTTAGGATAGATAGAGAAGACGGCAAGAGGGCAGAGACCATTTTCAATTCGTTAAAATATTATAAGCACTTTACGTTAGTTTCTTGTAAACCCATTAGTGGTAGGATGCATCAAATTAGAATTCATTTGGCAACACAGCGTGCGGTAATTGTAGGCGATGACCTCTATAAAGGTAAGCCATTGTTTCTGTCTGAAATAAAACGTGGTTATAGATTAAGTAAAAATGATGAAGAGCAGCCCATTATTAAGCGGTTTGCCCTACATGCACGACGCATTGTTTTTAAAGGTGTTGATGGAGAGACTATTGAAATAACGGCGCCCTATCCAAAAGATATGGAAACTTTAATTAAGCTGTTAGATAAGTTTGATTCTTAACGCTTTTTTGCAGTAGAGTTGTTGATGGTTTTTTCTTACGTTTGCAAGAATTGTTGCAAAGTTTAAATAAGTTAAAGAATGTATATTCGATTTGTAAATTATCTTGATACCTTAAATCATTTTAGGAAGGAAAAAATTTCAAATCGTAATTTTTTGATTATTCTTGCCATTTTGGTGGGCATCTTGGCCGGTCTGGCAGCGGCGCTGCTAAAAAGCTTAACGCACAACATAGAAGAGTTTTTACAATCTGATTGGCACTGGAAGTACAAGTACTTCCTTTACCTGTTTTTTCCACTCATTGGTTTATTTCTATCTGTCGCCTACGTAAAACGATTCATCAAAAAAAGTAAGTTTGAGACTGGTTTAACGCCTTTGCTGTATTCTATCTCTAAGAAATCTAGTAAGGTCGATACGCATAATATTTACTCGCAAATTATTACCTCGGCTATAACGGTTGCCTTTGGTGGCTCTGTTGGCCTAGAATCTCCAATTGTTACAAGTGGTTCGGCAATTGGTTCTTCCTTAGGTCGATACCTTGGTTTATCTTATAAAGAAATCACCATGTTGTTGGCTTGTGGTGCGGCGGCAGGTATTGCAGGAGCTTTTAACAGCCCTATAGCAGGTATTATTTTTGCGATAGAAGTGCTATTGCCCGAAATAAGTATTCCGGCTTTTATTCCATTGTTGCTTTCTGCCGCAACGGCCTCTGTTGTTGCAAGGTTATTCTATTCACAACAACTTTTCTACTTGGTTACAGAAGGTTGGCAAATAAATGCCCTGTTCTTTTATGTGTTGCTTGCCATTTTAATTGGGTTGTTTTCTATTTATTTTACAAAAGCAAATTATGCCGTAAAAGAATTTTTTTATAAGATCAACCATCCGTATAAAAAGGTAATTATTGGTGGTTTGTTGCTTGGAGCAATGGTGTTTTTATTTCCAACCCTGTACGGGGAGGGTTATATTACCATTAAAAGTTTACTTCGCGGAAATTTTTTAGCTGTTATAAATAATAGTGTTTTTGCGTCTTATAATACCATTCCTTGGGTAATTATTTTATTTACCGTCGTTACTATTTTTGCGAAATCTATGGCCGCGCTAGTCACCTTGGGAGCAGGCGGAAACGGGGGTATTTTTGCTCCGAGTTTGGTAATGGGGGGATTAATAGGCTTTATTTTTGCTTTCACCATTAACCTTACTGGGTTGACCCATCTAAATGTTCCGAATTTTATTGTTGCAGGGATGGCTGCAGCTTTAAGTTCTATTATGCACGCACCGCTTACAGGCATATTCCTCATTGCAGAAATTACTGGCGGCTACGTGCTTATGGTACCGCTGATGATTACCTCTGCCATTTCTTACATGATTAACAAAGGCACTCAGCAAAATTCTATTTATACAAAAGCATTGGTCGATAAAGGAGAACTTTCTTCGCCAGAAGATAAAGACACCACCGTACTTAACCAAATGAGGCTAAGGTATCTAATCGAAAAAGCATATATTCAGTTACAAGTTGACGATTTGTTAATGAGTAAGATGAATGAGGTTGTTCAGTCTCATAAAAACATTTGTGCAGTTACAGATGAGCGGGGAGATTTTAAGGGAATTATTTATGTGGAAGAGCTTTTTAATGAGATGGTTAGTAATCCTGAAAAAAACACCTTGACAGCCAATTATCTGGTGCATCCCGCAACCTCTGTTATCCACGAGGAGGATGATGTTAAATTGGTGCTGAAGAAAATGGAAATAGATAATGTTTGGATTTTGCCTGTAGTAACGAAAGATAATATCTACGTAGGTTTTGTTTCTAAAACATCTATTTTTAGTAAGTATAGAGCATTTTTAATGCGAAGTGCCGATTACGTATAGCATCAGTTTCAAAGCTTTCCAAAAAACTAATCGTTTCGCTTTAAGCTAAATTTCTCTATTTTGCTGTACAAATGGCTTCTTTGAATTTCAATTTCATCTGCCGTTTTAGAAACGTTCCAATTGTTTTTTTCTAACTTAAATTTTATAAAATCTCGCTCTGCGGTATCTTTATATTCTTGAAAATTGCTAAAATTATCTAGGTTGATGGTATTTACCGCACCAGAAGTAGAGTGGCTGCCAAAACCAGAACCCACATTTGTACCTCCGTTTGGATTTGCAAATGCACGCACATCTTGCTCTGTAATAACCTTATCGCTTAAAATAATTAAACGCTCAATCATATTGTGCAGCTCTCTCACATTGCCGCTCCAAGGTAACTGTTTAAGCGCATTCATACCAGAGTCGTTTATTTTCTTTAACGGCATGCCATAATCGTTACAAATAGATTCTGCAAAGTTTTGTGCAATGATGGGGATGTCTTCCGTACGTTCTGTTAAATGCGGTACGTGTATGTTAATTACGTTTAGCCTATGGTAAAGATCCATCCTAAAGTTGCCGTTTTCGATTTCTTGCATCAAATCTTTATTAGTAGCAGCAATAATCCTAACATTGATTTCGATTTCTTTTTCACCACCAACGCGCGTTATTTTGTGTTCTTGCAGGGCTCTAAGCACTTTGGCCTGTGCAGATAAGCTCATGTCTCCAATTTCGTCCAAAAATAAAGTTCCCCCATTGGCTAACTCAAATTTTCCTATTCGTTGTTTAACCGCAGATGTAAAGGATCCCTTTTCGTGACCAAAAAGCTCGCTTTCTATCAACTCTGAAGGAATAGCAGCACAGTTAACTTCAATTAGTGCATTTTCTGCCCGGTTAGATTTTTCGTGTAGCCACCTAGCCACCAATTCCTTTCCGCTACCGTTTGCACCAGTTATTAATACCCTAGCCTCGGTCGGGGCAACTCTATCTATCGTTTCTTTTATTTTTTTAATTGGTTCAGAGTTGCCTAAGATTTCTCGAGTTTTACTCGCTTTGCGCTTTAATACCTTAGTTTCTGTAACCAAAGTACCACGATCTAGAGCATTACGTACGGTTATAAGTAGGCGGTTTAGGTCTGGGGGTTTAGATATAAAATCAAAGGCTCCTTTTTTACTGGCATCTATAGCAGTTTCTACCGTGCCATGTCCAGATATCATAATAAATGGAAGATCGGGTCTAATTGCTAAAGCTTGCTCTAGCACTTCTAATCCATCCATTTTATTCATTTTGATGTCGCATAAAACAAGATCAAAATTTTCCTTTTTAATGAGTTCTAATCCGTCGATTCCATTATCAATGTCTTCTACCTCGTAATTTTCGTACTCCAGTATTTCTCTTAAAGTACTCCGAATTGCTCGTTCATCATCAATAATCAGCAGTTTAGCCATATCTATATTTTTTTTACCAAATGCTAATATATTTCCATTTTTAGAAATTTAACATCATTAAACTCCAAAAAAGTCACAACTAGTATTTTGTACAAAACTAAGAATTAATTCCGCATGTTTATAAATTGAAGCGGTTGCTCAAAATTTTCAGTCTTACATAAACTGATTACGGCCTGCAAATCATCTATTTTTTTTGCAGTAACCCGCACTTGGTCATCCATAATAGAAGGTTGAACCTTAAGTCCGCTAGCTTTTATTTTCGCCACTAATTTTTTTGCTGCTTCTTTATCTAAACCTTGTTTAATGCTAATTTCTTTGCAGATCATATTACCAGAGGCCTGATAATTTTCATCAAAATCTAAACTTTTTGGGTCTATGCCTTGTTTCATCATTCTAGAGATGATAGAATCTTGAATGGCTTTTAGTCGCATGTCATCTTCGGTGATGACGGTGATAACGTCGCTCTTTTTATCTAGCTCTATACTGCTTTTGGAGCCACTAAAGTCATATCTGTTTAAGATTTCTTTCTTTGCGTTGTTTATTGCATTGTCTAAAGTTTGCGTGTCAACTTTACTTACAATATCAAATGAAGGCATATTTTTTGAAGATTAAATGAAAAAAGATTGTAGATTTAGTAAATAAAATAGATAGAAGTACAAACAAACGAAAAATAACATGAAAAACGATAAAAGAAAAAATCAATCTAAAGAGGTAAAGAAGAAGACTACACATTTGGAAGAGTCCTTGCGCGAGAAACTTTTTGAATTGGTGCGAAGTTTGGGACATGATGTTGTTGATGTGAGCGAGGAAATTATTAAGATGAGCAAACGTTTAACGAAGAAGCTCTCTAAAAAAATGAAAGATGTGTTGACAAGCAGCGACAACCCCCCGGCCGATTCCAAAAAAGTGGCAAAGGCGAAATCTAAATTTACTGCTCAAAGCAAAAATAAAAATAAGAAAATTGAAGTTCTGCCTAAAGCAAAGGAAAAAAAGGAAAGTAAGGTAAGCGAAATTAAAGATACAACTTCGAAGCTGGCAAAACTCGAGGTAAAACCTCAGAAGATGCAATCTTCTAGCATTGCGAAAAAGACCGAAGCAAGTTCGGCTAAAACACCAGTTACTCAGAAATCTAAGCCTAAAACCACGCCGAAATCAAAGACCGTAAAAACAACCGGTACACAAAATGCTCAGTCCGTTAAAAGCCCTGCAAAACCGATAAGAAAGCCTAATGTTGCAAGTAGAAAATCGCCAGAGGCACCGACAAAACCAGCTCAGCAAACAACTGCCCCATCAACTACAGCTAAACGAGGCGCACCTAGAAATGCCACCATTGGAGCCACAATAAAGAAGCCAGCCGCAACGGTAAAAAAACCCACAACAACTGCTGCCGCTACGCATAAAAAAATGCCCGGGAGACCTGCTTCTCTGACTAAAAGGGTTAAGAATATGCAGAGCGAAACAGTAGAAGGTATGGTTAAAACCGATAAACCAGCCGCCACCAAGAAAGCCGCAGTCGTTAAACCAAAAACCACACCCGCGCAAAAGAAACCAACCACTTAAAGTTAGATTTTTTTTGCAATGTTTTAATAAGTATTAATTTGCCTTTTGTTTTTTTAAAAACTGTAAAAAGGCCAGTATCTTAGTGTGGTAAATGAGCAAAAAACATATTCCGTTTGTAAACAGAGAAATTAGCTGGTTATATTTTAACGAGCGCGTGTTGCAAGAGGCGGCAGATGAAACAGTACCGTTGATAGAGAGAATTAAATTTTTATCAATTTATTCTTCAAATCTGGAGGAATTTTATCGCGTTAGGGTTTCTACGTTGGCTAGGTTAACAAATCTAAATGTTAAGGCAAAGACACTTCTTGGTTTTAATCCCAAAAAAACATTAAATGAAATTAAGAACATTGTTGTAAAGCAAGAAAAAAAATTCGATCAGCTTTTTCAGGCGACGCTTATAAATGGGTTAGCGCAGAATAAAATTTTTATTTTAAATGATACGCAACTGAATGTTAGTAGGGGAGAGTTTGTTATAAACCACTTTAGAGATAAGATACTATCTAACTTGGTGCCCATAATGATCGATATGGATAAGCCATTCCCCGAGCTGAAGGACAGGAATTTGTATTTCTTTGTAAAACTATCGCGCACAGAAATAAAGCTGAAGGAACGTTTTGCGCTCATAGAAATCCCGAAAACTTTATCCAGATTTTTGGTTCTCCCCGACACCAACGAACTAAAATTTATCATCTTGTTAGAAGACATTATAAAATATTGCTTAGACGATATTTTTTATGTTTTCACTTATGATACGGTTGAAGCGTTTACCATCCAGTTGACAAGAGACTCTGAGTTAGATTTGGACAAGACTGTTAGTGACAAGTTTATAGAAGATTTGAAAAATAGTTTAGAGAAGCGCAAAAAAGGTAAACCCATGCGTTTGCTTTATGATTCTGCTATGCCGTTAGATATGCTGAACGTATTGATAGCAAAGCTAAAAATTGAAGCCGAATACCTTTTGCCGGGTAACAGGTATCATAAGTTTGGCGATTTTATTGCCTTTCCAAACCCGGGCTCAAAGGATTTAGAGTATCCACCAAATGTACCTTTAAAGGTAGAAGGATTGCATAGAACACAAAGCGTTTTTACAAAAATTGCAGAAAGAGATTACCTCGTAAATCTTCCATATCAAAGTTACGATTATATTATTTTATTTCTTAGAGAAGCGGCTATTGACCCTAAAGTTGTCGAAATTCAGATTACACTTTATCGATTGGCGGAAAATTCAAAAGTTATTAATGCCTTGATTAATGCAGCAAAAAATGGAAAATCGGTCTCGGTACTGCTAGAATTAAAAGCTAGGTTTGATGAGCAAGCCAATATTTTTTGGACGAGCAGGCTGATGGAAGGTGGAGTAAAAGTAAATTACGGGCTTACAGATTACAAGGTGCATTCTAAAATATGTTTAATTAAACGTATAGAAAAGGAAAAACCGGTTTATTATGCCAATTTAGCCACCGGAAACTTTAATGAAAAAACGGCAGGCCTGTATTGTGATCATAGTTTGTTTACGGCAAAGAAACAGATTACCAAGGACCTAGTAAAACTTTTTGATACCCTGAACAGAAAGACAGTCTCAAAAGGGTTTAAACATTTAATTGTTTCACCTTTGGAGATGCGCTCAAAGCTTACCAACTTTATTAATAGAGAGATTAGAGTGGCGAAGGCGGGTAAACCTGCTTATATCCTTTTAAAAGTTAATAGCTTAGCTGATGAAGATATTATTGATAAACTTTATAAGGCAAGCAATGCTGGAGTGAAGATAGACTTAATTGTTAGAGGCATTTGCTGTCTTGTTCCTGGTGTAAAGGATTTTAGCGAAAACATAACTGCAATTAGCATTATCGATAAGTTTTTAGAACATGCACGAATTTATATTTTTGGAACTGGCGATACGCGAGATATGTTTTTGTCTTCTGCAGATTTAATGAGTAGAAATATTGAGCATAGGGTGGAGGTGGGCTTCCCAATATTGGATTATGAAGTAAAAAAAGAGATACAGGATATTTTAGACATTCAGCTTGCAGATAATGTGAAAGCGCGCATTATAAACGGTCCAAATACAAATAGGTATAAGAAAAATAGACTTGCTAAAAAGACGAGAGCACAGGTTGAAATTTACAGTTATCTAAAAAATAAATTGAAATAGACATGACGAGATATGGAGCAATTGATGTTGGATCTAATGCGGTACGGTTATTAATTGCAGATATAGTAGATAATGGAAATGACTTAAAATACAAGAAGAATACTTTTATTAGAGTTCCTGTTCGTCTTGGTGAGGATTCTTTCGTTTATAAAAAAATATTAGACGGCAAGGCTACGGCATTGATAAAAACAATGGTGGCGTTTAAAAATTTGATGGACGTTTATCAGGTTTCTGATTATTTAGCATGTGCAACTTCTGCCATGAGGGAGGCAGAAAATGGTGAAGAGTTAATAAAGTCAATAGAAGAAATAAGCGGCATTAAGCTTGAAATAATAGGTGGTGAGCGAGAAGCAGATATTATATATGCCAATCACATAGAGCAAGAATTAGACCAGAACAAGCAATATTTATACATTGATGTTGGCGGTGGAAGTACAGAGCTCTCGGTTTTCGTTAATGGAAACTTTGGCGCCTCGAAATCTTTTGATATTGGAACCATTAGGCTGTTAGATGGTAACGTAAAAAAGGAGACTTGGGAACAAATGAAAAATTGGGTTGCCTACCATTGTAAAAACTTTAAACAATTAAATGCCATTGGCACTGGGGGTAACATTAACAAGCTTTTTAGGTTGAGTAACGGAAAGGAAAATAGCCCATTATCTGTAAAAAGGTTAACAGAAATTTACGATGAACTCAGTAGCCTTTCGCTTGAGCAGAGAATTGATAAAATGGGCTTAAATGCAGATAGGGCAGATGTAATTGTTCCGGCTGGAGAAATTTATTTAAAGTTGATGAATTGGGAAAAAATTAAAAAAATATATGTGCCGCAGGTCGGTCTTGCAGATGGTATTATAAAATTACTTATGGAAAAAAATAACCCGAGAACGTAGGTCTGATAGCTTTAGAGCAACGCTGCCGCTTCTTCATCCACAAACCACGTTAAATTGCCTATCGTTGGATCAATTAATTGCGCAGGAAATGTATTTGCATCTTTTTCCTGATCGGTAGTTACGTGTTTAAGTGCTGAAGCCTTGCCCTCGCCGAAAACCAAAAATGCAATATTTTCAGCTTCGTTAATTAGCGGTGCGGTAAAACTTATTCTGTAGGCATCTAATTTTTCTACAAAAACAGACGAAACATTAACCGTTTTATCTTTCACAAGCGATGTGTGCGGGAAAATCGAAGCGGTATGCCCGTCGTCTCCCATGCCCAATAAAATAAGGTCGAAAGTGATGTTGTTTCCATTGAAATGCTTGTCGAGCGATTTTTTATAGGCAACTGCTGCATCTTTTGGAGTTAACGCTGTGTCGACATAAAATATATGATCTGCTGCTGTGTCGAGCTTGTCGAACAAGTTCTTCTTAGCCATCCCTCCGTTATAGTCATTGCTGTCGGCAGAAACATTCCGCTCATCACCAAAGAAAAAATACACTTTATTCCAGTCTGTTTTATCTTTATATTCGGTTGATAAAAGCCTATATAATTCTTTCGGAGAATTGCCTCCAGTTAGCACAAAGTTAAAGGATCCTTTTTCTTCGATTGCTTGGTTTGCTATTTTTATGACGTAATCTGCAAGTGCTATATTAAGCACGTCGACAGACTTATAAATGAGTAAATTCATCTTCCAGTTATTTAAACGACGAATAATTTTCATCGTAATCTTAAAAAAAACAAACTCGGCCAATAAAAGGCCAAATTTGTTTAATTAATTCATTTCTACTTTATTTTTGTTCTTTTAAAGGTAGGTTGTACCAATGGAAACCATCTCGTGCAATCAGCGCCTCAGCTTCTTCAGGCCCCCAACTGTCTGCAGGGTAATTAGGAAAGTTTATAGACTGTTTGCTTTCCCAAGCGTTCAAAATTGGCATAACAAGTTCCCAAGCAGCCTCAACCTGATCACCTCGCATAAATAAGGTTTGATCGCCCATCATTACGTCAAGCAATAAGGTTTCATAAGCCTCTGGCGTATCTGTTTCGTAGGTTCCCTTGTAATCAAACACCATGTCTACAGGGTTTAACACCATATCTACACCTGGTCTTTTTGCTTGCATTTGCATGCGAATGCTCATTTCTGGTTGTATACTTATTATCAGGCGGTTTTGTTGCCAGTTTTCTGCCACGTCGGCGTCGAAAATTTGGTGCGGAACATCTCTAAATTGAATGGTAATTAAAGAAGACGTTTGATTTAATCGCTTTCCTGTCCTTAGATAAAAGGGTACGTTTTGCCATCTCCAATTGTCAATGTAAAATTTTATAGCGGCAAAAGTTTCTGTATTGGAGTGTTCATCCACACTAGTTTCGTGCCTATAACTAGGCACTTCTTTACCTTCAACCCAGCCTTTTCCATATTGTCCTCTAACAGCATTGAACCTTACGTTTTCTGCAGAAAATGGTCTAATTGCCTTTAAAACTTCCACTTTCCTATCACGAAGTTCATCAGCCTCAAATTTTATAGGTACTTCCATACCTACCAAACAAAGCAATTGCAACAAATGGTTCTGGATCATATCCCTAAGCGCACCAGCACCTTCGTAGTATCCTCCTCTATCTTCTACACCCAATTGTTCGGTTACAGAGATTTGAACATGGTCTATATAAGATCGATTCCACAAGGGCTCAAATAAAGCGTTAGCAAATCTAAATGCCATCATATTTTGCACTGTCTCCTTGCCAAGATAGTGGTCTATGCGATAAATCTGTTTTTCTGTAAAAATGCAACCAAGAAGTTTGTTTAACTCTTTTGCAGATTCTAAATTGTGCCCAAAAGGCTTTTCTACTACAATTCTACTGTTGTCCTCATCTTGGGTAAGCTTGTATTTGTGTAAATATTCAGCAGTCATCGAAAAGAATTTCGGGGCAACAGCAAGATAATAAATCACCTGTGTTTCTTTGCCAAATTCTTTTTGATATTTTTCTACCGCTGATTTTAAGGTCTCGAATGTTTTCGGTTTCGTAAAATCTGTTGGAGTGTAGTGGATGGTTTTCGCAAAATCATCCCATTTTTCCTTATCCACCTTGCCACTTCTAGAAAATTCATTCACGGCATCTTTTAATTCTTCTTTAAAGGTTTGATCTATAAATTCTGTTCTGCCAGTTCCAATAACCGCAAACTTTTTTGGCATATAGCCTTCTGTAAAGAGGTTGTAAAGAGCCGGAGCTAATTTTCTTTTATTTAAATCGCCTGTACCACCAAAAATTACAAATATGGTGGGATTTAAATTTAACGCAGTACTTGATTTCATTTTTAATATTTTTTGCAATAATACAAAAACTCGGTTAATCTACTTGCTTACCTTATTCCAATCTGCATGAAAAACACCTTCTTCATCATCTCTTTCAAAAGTATGCGCCCCAAAAAAATCTCTCTGAGCCTGAATTAGGTTCGAGGGCATTTCTCCAGTACTCAAGGTGTCGAAATAAGTAAGTGTGCTGGCAAATGCAGCCATGCCAATACCCGCTTGCAAACCTGTAACGATTGTCTTTCGGGCTGATGGAAGTTCTTTTTCGATTATTTTTTGAACCTTTTCGTTTAGGAACAGGTGTTCTAAGTTATGATCTTTCTCAAAAGCTTCATAAATGTCTTCTAAAAACGTAGCACGTATAATGCATCCACCTCTCCAAATTTTGGCAATATCTTGCATCTTCAAATTGTAGTCATATTCTCTAGAAGCTTGTACCAACAAATGCATGCCTTGTGCATACGCACTAATCATAGCAAAGTATAAGGCATTTTCTAAATCTTCTAAACTTAAAACAAGTTTATCTTTCGGTTTTGGAAACCGTTTGCTCAAGCTCACTCTCAGCTCTTTAAATTTAGAAAGATCTCTATTGGCTACTGCTTCATTTATGGTTGGTATTGGCAGTTGTATGTCCATAGACACTTGAGAAGTCCATTTTCCTGTGCCTTTTGCTTTTGCTTGATCCTTAATGTGGTCTACTAAATCTACTCCAGTTTTCTTGTCTTTGAAGAGAAAAATTTCGCCGGTAATTTCTATAAGAAAGGATTGTAGTTTGCCGTTATTCCAGTCGGTAAAGATTTTACTTATTTCATCATCTGATTTTTCAAGTCCATTTTTCAAAATGTCGTAGGTTTCGGCAATCAGTTCCATAATGGCGTATTCTATACCATTATGTACCATTTTTACAAAGTGGCCAGATGCGCCCGGACCCAAATAGGTTACGCAGGGCTCGCCCTTTACTTTAGCAGCAGTAGCTTCCAATATCTCTGCAACATCGTTGTATGCATTTCTATCTCCTCCAGGCATCATGCTTGGGCCAAACCTCGCGCCTTCCTCGCCACCAGATATACCCATTCCGAAGAAATGGAGGCCATCTTTGCTTAATTCTTTTACCCTTCTATTGGTATCGGTAAAATGAGAATTTCCGCTATCGATAATTAAATCGCCCTTACTCAAAAGTGGTTTCAATTCATCAATAACGCTGTCTACAATAGGCCCAGCGGGCACCAACATAACCAATATTCGAGGGCTACCTAGGCTATCTACGAATTTCTTTATATCTCCAAATCCTGTAAGATGATGGCCTTTGCCTTCTTCCTCGAGCTTGTCGATCATTTTTTGGTCCTTATCATACCCAGTAACAGAGAAGCCTTTATCGGCCATGTTTAACAATAGGTTCCTACCCATTGTACCTAAGCCAATCATTCCTAGCTTATACTTTTTTGATTTACTGTCTGACATTTTATTTTGTTTTTTTCTTAAAAAAGATTACTGGCGAAGAGAAACCTTTCTTGTTTTAGGCTAATGTTCTGGATCAAGGGTTTTAATTTGAAACTTATCGCTTTGTTGCCAAAGTTTTGCTCCGCCCTTTATGCCATCTCTGTTAGACACTAATTTTATGTTATCTTCTAATTTAAAGGTGATTTCTTTAGAGTTTCCACCGCCAATGTATAAAGCATCATAATTGAAAACTGTTTTATAAATTTTAATTATTTTTTGCAAACGCCTATTCCAACGTTCTTTGCCCTTTTTATTAAAGGCAACGTCGCCAATATAGTCGTCGTAATCTTTTCGTTTGTTTCTAGGGAAATGGGCAAGCTCTAAATGCGGAAGCAATTCACCATCGAATAATAATGCAGTACCGAAACCCGTGCCAACGGTAAAGACAATTTCAAAACCTTTGCCGGCTATTACGCCAAGGCCTTGTTGGTCGGCGTCATTAACCAGTCTAACAGATTTCTTTAATTTGTTGGCAACCATTTGTCCAAAAGGTACGTCCGTCCATTTCTCCTTTGCTAAATTGGGTGCTGTTTTTACAACACCATTTTTTACATAGCCAGGAAAACCAATGGAAACTCTGTTGTATGTTTTTTCAATTGGCTCAATAAGATCAAAAATAATCTCCAAAACTTCATCTGGTTTAGCTTCTGATGGGGTTTTACTCTTTATGTAATCAGATAGCATTTCTCCAGCTTCGCTTAACAATACAGCTTTTATACTGCTTCCGCCGATATCTATGGAGAGGATATTGTTTTTTCCTGCCTGCTTTTTGTCGTCCATGTGTACATTATTTGCCCCGCAAATTAGGCAATAGAATTGTGTTTACTTAAAAATGCTCACTAAATTTTTGCCCAATTTCTTAGTTATCAACATAAGGTAATCCTTAAGTAGATTGGTTTTTAATTACAAATCTTTTTGTATGACAAAAAAAATATATAGTATTTGTTAAAGACGGATAAGCTCGCCGCTTGTCACTATTGCTTGCTTATCTATATGGGTCATTCTAGGCACCACACCCAAAAGGCTTATTCCTGTGTAGTTTAGGATGTAGTTTTGGGTTTCTTCATTTTCTTTGCCATTAAAAATAATTCCCTTTACCGGAATGTTATATAGTTTAAGCATAGCAAGCGATAAAAGTGTATGATTAATGCTGCCGAGGTAATTTTCTGAAACCAAAATCATTTCCAGTTTTAGTTTTTTAATAAAATCGATGATTAAGTCATTATCATTAAGCGGAACCATAAGCCCACCCGCGCCTTCAACAATTAAGTGGTTCTGCGTTTCAGGAAGAACCATTTTGTCTATTTCAATGGAAATTCCATCAAGTCTGGCCGATAAATGTGGAGAGAGCGGTTGCGTTAATCGATACGATTCTGGATGAATAAAGGTTGTGTTGTTAGAGATAAGCGATGCGACTGCTTTGCTATCGCTCCGTTCTAAATCTCCAGATTGAATGGGTTTCCAATAATCGGCGTGTAGTTTTTCGGTTAAAATAGCACTGATTAATGTTTTACCAATGCCTGTGCCAATGCCCGATACAAAATATTTAGTCATTTAAGGTTGTCTTTAAATTCGATATGAGCGCTGTAATCTCTTCTTCAGTGTTAAATTGATGAATGCAAATCCTGATTCTTTCCTTCCCTGCCGGAACTGTGGGGCTCAAAATAGCCCTCGCATCGAAACCTTGTTTCTGTAAATAGGTTGCCACCGATTTGGCTGCATTATTTGTAGAGAAAAGTACGCCTTGAATGGTACTATTGCTTTCTAATATGGGTAGATTACATGCTCTTGCCAACTTTTGAAATACCGCAATATTTTGATTTAATTTTTTTGAAGATGTTTGCGAAAGGAGGAGGTAAGCGGCTTTAATGGCTGCCACATGATGCATTGGTGCAGCAGTTGTATAAATAAAAGACCGAGCAAAATTTATTAGATATTGCCTAAGTGTGTTGCTTCCCAAAACAATAGCGCCATGTGTTCCCATTGCTTTGCCAAAAGTAACTATTCTGGCAAATACTTTGTTTTCTAAATGTAACTCTGTAACCAATCCCGCTCCGTTTCTACCAAAAACTCCCGTGGCGTGTGCCTCATCAACTACTAAATTTGCAGTATATTTTTCGCAAAGCGATGATATTTCTAGCAAGGAGGCTAAATCGCCATCCATAGAATAAACACTTTCTACCACAACAAACACGCTGCCCTTAGCTATTTTTAGTTTTTTCTCTAAATCTGCTAAATCGTTATGCTTAAACTTAAATCGCTGCGCCAAACTCAACCGACAACCGTCTATTAAACTGGCGTGGTTTAATTCGTCGCTTATGATGGTGTCACCTCGTTGGGGTACGCTAGAGAGTAGGCCTGTGTTTGCATCATAGCCTGAGTTGAAAAATAATCCGGCAGGCGCCGAATGATAGTTGGCAATAAATTCTTCGGTTTCTTCGGTATACTTGGTGTTGCCACTAAGAAGGCGAGAGCCTCCAGATCCATTTGGATAATTTGGAAATTTACTCAGTTCAATTGCTGTGAGGTTTTTTAATTCCGCTGATTGGGCGAAGCCTAAGTAATCATTCGAACAGAAATCTACCAGTACTTTTGGTGCCAACACGCCACCGTTGCTGGTTATAACTTCTGGAATTTTTAACGCTCTCAATGTTCTTAACAATCCATCTTGCCGTCTTTTTTCAAGGCGTTCGTTCAGCAGATCATCGATTGCGGTTGGCGCGGTCATCGCTCAAAAATAGAAAAAGCATTCCTATATAGGAACGCTTTTCTTTTTTTTACCTAAAATGCTTTAAAATCTATTGGACTTGGGCCGGAGGGTTTGACACCATAGGGGCAGAGTGATCTTTATTTCCTTTTTTGTGCTTTCCTGCCATTTTATCTTTTCTTTCGGTCTTCATCTCTTTAAGTTTTGTTTGTTGATCACTTGTTAATACACCATACAATTCTTTGTTTGAGGCTTTATCCATTTTCTTAAACTGAGATTTTTTAGCTTCCTTATCGAGGTTTTGAGCCGTCAAATCTTTCGATTTATTAAATTTGCTTAACTCGAGTTGGTAGACCTTTGTCTTTTGGTCAGCAGTTAGCATCACCTTTTTATCTAATTTATCTGTTGCTTTTTGGGCACGCTGCTCTGCGGTATATTTCGCCTTTTTCTGCAACTTAGTATTGGTTGTAGTCTGGGCAAAAACTGCACCTAATCCCATTATCGTAAGGGCGGCTGTTAACATTAACTTTTTCATAGTTTCTATATTTTATTTTAGTCGATAGATGAAAAAAGCAGCAAATGGTTTAATATGCGCTTGTTAAAACATGTTAATTTTTATTTAACTGAGAAATAGATTTTTGCATTTGGGCCATCATCTGTGTTAGAGTCTCCATAGTTGGGTCTGGGGCTGGTTCTGGTAAAGAGGTAGAAATATAGGCTTTCGCTTTCCATATCTCTAAAATATCTTCGGCAGCAATTGCGTAGGGGTCATATATTTTATTGTCGGAGATTAATTTTAACTCTTTGGTTTCTTTAAACCTATTTCCTGCCCTTTTATAAACAACACCTTCGTTTTTGCTTATTACTATATAGGTCTCGCCTGTTTTCACGTCAGACCAATTGTCTAGATATTCGCCAATAATTACGCTGCCAGGCTGCACGGGTAACATGCTATCTCCCATAATCTCAAATGCACGGTAAGTACCCTGTCTTAAAGCCGCAATGGGCAACTGGAATTTGGGTAGATCGCTTATGTATTCTGGATCGGCATAACCATTTAAATAACCTGCACTAGCCTTTACAGGTACAAGCTCTATATTTTCTTTATCGTTGCTATCTACAGAAACACTTAATACCCTCAAATTAGAACCGGCGCTTTTTGGTTTCGGTTTCCAAGCATCACTCATCTTTTCATTGATGAATTCATCGATGGATAAATCAAAATATTCTGCTATTTTTTTTAGTAATTCATATTTTGGCTCTGCGCGGTCTTCTTCATAAGCGCCAATCAGCGAGCGCTTAATTTCCATTTCATCTGCGAAGCTTTGTTGCGTGTGGCCTTTTTTCTTCCTTAGGTACTTTAGATTGTTGGCGATATTCGACATAAAAATAAAATTTAAAATAAATTTGTTAATACTAAAATTATTAGTAATATTGTGCCAATAAAGTTAGCAATATTATTTTAAATACCAAGGTTGCTTACTAAATAGTTTAGTTAAAAATTTTAGCCGTTATTGTTATGAAAAAGTTTGTTTACATCGTTACCGACAGAAATCGCGCAAGCATGCACGTAGGCATGAGTTCTGATTTGACCAAAACATTGGATTTCTACAAACAGATGCCCAATTTATTTTTTGATAACGGCCAGCAATTAACTCGTTTGGTATATTTTGAAGAGTTTCGAACCGAAGCTCAGGCACTTGCTCGATTTAAAATTGTAAGTCATTTTACAAGAGTGCAGAAAGAGCGCTTGGTAAGAAGCTGCAATCCAGATTGGATAGATTTGACGGTCGGTTTAAAATTCGAAGATAGTATCACCAGCAAACAACAAAGCAGCCAGGTAAAGTTTTCTTTTAGCGGCTTGTCTTAAGGAAGCAGAGTTGGGGTGTCAGAATTCGAATACGTTCTATTTTTCTCCTAAATATGGAATCTATTATTTGTTAAGTGTTTAGATAGATAATTTATCGCGGAGATCATCAATCACGCCACACGAAAAAAACAGAAGGCTGGTCTAAAGTAATTTGTCTTTGCGAACTTTGTGCTCATCTTCTTGAACTTTGTAGTAAAAAAAATACTAGTTTTAACTAAATGCGTTCAAACCCGTTACATCCATTCCGGTAATAAGCAAATGTATGTCATGCGTTCCTTCGTAAGTAACTACAGATTCTAGGTTCATCATGTGACGCATAATTGGATATTCGCCTGTAATGCCCATGCCGCCCAACATTTGTCTTGCTTCTCTAGCAATGTTTAGTGCTGTTTCTACACTATTCCTTTTTGCCATGCTAATTTGCTCTGGCGTTGCGCGATTTTCGTTCTTTAACGCGCCCAACCGCCAAACGAGCAATTGGCCTTTGGTAATTTCGGTTATCATTTCTGCCAATTTCTTCTGTTGCAACTGAAATCCGCCGATGGGTTTCCCAAATTGTACTCGTTCTTTTGAATACCTTAATGCAGTGTCGTAACAATCCATTGCAGCACCGAGCGCTCCCCAAGCTATGCCGTACCTCGCCTGATTTAGGCAACTCAGCGGTCCTTTTAGCCCTTTTATGGTTGGAAATATATTTTCTTTAGGGATTTTTACATTATCGAAAACCAGTTCGCCTGTGGCAGAAGCGCGTAAACTCCATTTATTATGGGTTTCTGGTGTACTAAATCCCTCCATTCCTCTCTCTACGATTAGTCCACGTATTTTGCCTTCTTCATCTTTTGCCCACACAACGGCAATGTCTGCAAAAGGCGAATTGCTGATCCACATTTTAGCACCATTAAGTACATAATGGCTTCCCGCATCCTTAATGTTGGCGGTCATTCCGCTTGGGTTGGAGCCATGGTCTGGTTCCGTAAGACCGAAACAACCCATCATTTCGCCGCTCGCTAATTTTGGTAAGAATTTTTTACGCTGTTCTTCTGTTCCAAAAGTAAAAATAGGATACATTACCAAAGATCCTTGTACCGATGCCGTAGAACGTATGCCAGAATCTCCACGTTCTATTTCTTGCATTAAAATACCGTACGCAATGTAGTCTAAGCCCGCGCCTCCGTATTCTACCGGTATTGTGGGTCCAAAAGCACCAATTTCTGCAAGACCTTTTATCAAATGTTTTGGAAATTCTGCTCTTTGCGCATAGTCCTCTATAATTGGGCTCACTTCTTTCTTTACCCAATCTCTCGCACTTTCTCTAATGAGCTTATGTTCATCGGTTAACAGTTCGTCTACCACAAAATAATCTGGTGCTTCGTAAAGATCTTTCTTGCTCATAACGGGGTTTTATTGGGTCGAAATCAAAGTTAGCAAATTAACTTTATCCGCTTAAAAGTTTTATTTTTGTGATTTCAAGGCATAAAAAATTGCGATGAAAAATGCTTGTATTAGAAATATGAACGAAAGATTGTTAAATAATTGCCTTCAAACAGTTGCACTAAGAGATGTAAAGGTTTTTGCTTACCACGGCTACTATCCCGAAGAGCAAGTTTTGGGTTGTTATTTCGTTGTGGATTTAGAGGTTGATTTTCCTCCTCAGACTTTTGCCGATGAACTTTCGTCTACAGTTAATTACGAGGAGCTTAACACCATCATCCTTTCGGAGATGGCAAACATTCAAAAATTATTGGAAACTGTTCTAAATCGAATATTGACCAGGGTGATAAAAAAATACGCTTTTATTAGTACAGCCAGCGTGAGTATTAAAAAATTGAACCCTTTAATGCACGGACAACTTGGGCATTCTTTTGTTAGATTAAATTATTCATTAAAAAAATAGCTATGAGCTTTACTAAAATAGATGCTAGAATTTTAGAGAAAATCCGGCAAGCTATGGGAAAAGACTCGGTTTTTACTGATGCGGAAAGTTTAGAAAACTACAGCCATGATGAAACAGAAGACCTGCGTTACCAACCAGAAGTTGTTGTTAAGCCAAGTACTAGTGCAGAAATCTCGGCACTGCTAAAAATTTGTAACTCGCACAACATACCTGTTACTCCACGGGGAGCCGGAACCGGTTTAAGTGGCGCTGCACTGCCCATTTTTGGTGGGGTGTCTTTGTCGATGGAGAAGTTTATGAAAATTATAGAGGTAGATACAGAGAATTTGCAAGCAACTGTGGAACCGGGTGTAATTACAGAAGAATTTATCAATGCGGTTTCTGCCCATGGTTTACTTTATCCTGTAGACCCGAGCAGCAAGGGTTCTTGTTTTATAGGCGGCAACGTTGCCCACGGGTCTGGTGGCCCCAGGGTGGTAAAGTATGGAACGATTAGGGAGTACATTTTAAACTTAGAAGTGGTGCTGGCAACTGGCGAAATCTTATGGACCGGAGCGAACACCCTAAAATATGCATCTGGATATAATTTAACCCAATTGATGATAGGCTCTGAAGGAACCTTGGCGGTAATTACAAAAATTGTAACCAAATTGCTGCCAAAACCGCAAAATTCAGTCTTAATGATGGGTTCGTTCAATACCAATGAAGATGCATGCGCTGCAGTCTCGGCGATTTTTAAGGCAGGTTTAAATCCTTCTGCCCTAGAGTTTATGGAACGCAAGGGAGTAGAATGGGTTATCAAATTCGACGATATTAAATTTGATTTGAAAAGTGGGGTAGAGGCCTTGCTGATGATAGAATTTGATGGGAATGATTTGGACGAAATTTTTAAAGATTGCGAAAAAGCAAATCAAGTTTTAGAAAGTTTTAAATGTACCGAGGTCCTTTTTGCCGATACGGCTCAGCAAAAGGAAGAGCTTTGGCGCATGCGTAGAACTATGGCAGAGTCTGTTAAAGCAAATTCGGTTTATAAAGAGGAAGATACCGTAGTTCCTCGAGCTGCACTGCCAAAATTAATTAAAGGAATAAAAGAAACTGGTGCAAAGTATGGTTTCGAAAGTGTTTGTTACGGCCATGCTGGCGATGGAAATTTGCACGTTAACATTATTAAAGCAGGTATGAGCGATGAGGACTGGAAACATCGATTAAAACATGGTATTGCAGAAATATTTGAACTCACAACAAAGCTCGGTGGTACAATTTCTGGCGAGCACGGTATTGGCTTGGTACAAAAAGAATTTATGTCCATTAAATATTCTCCCGTACATTTAAATTTAATGCGCGGAATAAAATCAGTTTTTGATCCAAATGGGATATTAAATCCTGGTAAAATGATTCCAGATTATAATTAGATTTTATCGCTATTCGCTTAATGAAACTCTATCCTTAAAATATCGCCCAAATGCAAGCCTAACAAACCGCTTGCTTTACCCTTGTTTATAGCTATTTCTAGGTGATTGCTGATGCCGAAAAGGCAAAGTTTCTCGCCTTCGGGCACCTCATTGTAGTGCCAACTTAGCTGTGTAATTGTTTCGCTTTTCTTAAAATAAAGCGTAAAATCTCTGTTTTTCTGCAATCTGGTAAATAAATCTTTGGTTATGTTGCTAATTACATTGCAAAAGGTATCTATATACACCACGCTGCCCCTAATCATGTCTTTTTCAATTACAGGCTGCAACAAGGTTTTTTCCTCCATGTTAGAGATTGGTACTCCAATATCAATCAATTTTCCACCTTTAGCCAAATGTGTGGCTGCTTTCACAAAAATATCTACCAGCGGAAAATGCAGGTATTTTAAGTCTTGCAAAATATTCAACTCAACAATAAGCTCAGGTTCTCCATCAAAAAGCAAAGAAAAAATACCGTTATCAGCACCTACAAAATAATGGTCGTGGTGTTTTAGCGCAATATATTTGGTGTGTTGGCTGTACACAGAATCTATCCCGATAAGGTGTACCGTGTTTTTAGGAAAATAAACGTAGGCATTCTTTAATACAAAAGCCGCATAAGAAATATTAAAAGAAGGCACGTCGTGCGTAATATCTATAATGTTTGCTGTGGGCATATTTTTTAACAAACTTCCCTTCAGCGCACTTTGATAAAAATCTCTCGAGCCTAAATCTGTAGTTAAAGTAATTATACCCATTAAAAATTCATTAATTATCCTTATTCTTGTGTTAGTGCTTTAGCGGTTACAAATATTCAAATTTTAATTAATATAAGCCCTTAAACTTAGAAAATACTCCAACTTGACAGAAAAAAATCTCTCTTTAGAAAGCGTAAATGCAGCCCATTTCTGGGGTGTGAACAACGAACATTATGAAATGTTGAAAAATGCTTTTCCAAAACTTAAAATTGTTGCACGGGGAACCGATGTTAAGATTTTAGGCGACGATTTGGAACTGAAGCAATTTGAAGATAAGTTTAACCAGCTGGTTGCTCAGCTAGATCGCCACAATTCGTTAACTACCAATGACGTGGATGCGATTTTGTCTATCAGGGGTGCTCTCACAAAAACAACAGTAACCGAGGTGGCCAACGGTGGTGGTGGAGAAGTAATTGTGTTTGGTACTCATGGCCTGCTGATTAAAGCCCGTACGCCTAATCAGCGGAAAATGGTAGGCAGTATTTTAAAAAATGATATTTTGTTTGCGGTTGGGCCAGCGGGTACAGGAAAAACATACACCGCTGTAGCACTTGCTGTTAGGGCATTGAAAAACAAGGAGATAAAGCGTATTATTTTAACTAGGCCAGCCGTAGAAGCGGGAGAAAACCTTGGCTTTTTACCTGGAGATTTAAAAGAGAAAATAGATCCTTATTTGCGTCCATTATACGATGCATTGGATGACATGATTCCAGCCGAAAAACTTAAATTCTACTTAGAAAACAGAACCATCGAGATTGCGCCCCTAGCTTTTATGCGCGGTAGAACCTTAGATAATTGCTTCGTAATATTAGATGAAGCACAAAATGCCACCGATTTGCAACTAAAAATGTTTCTAACGCGTATGGGGCCGACGGCTAAGTTCATCGTAACCGGAGACGTAACTCAGGTAGATTTGCCAAAAAAGCAGATGTCTGGACTGTTTAATGCACTGCGCATATTAGAAAACATAAAAGGAATAGACATTATTTACCTTACTGGCGATGACGTAGTAAGGCATAAACTGGTAAAAGATATATTAAAGGCCTACGGCGATATTCAGTAACTGAAAGCTTGAAGACTAAAGCTGAGAGCTGAAAGACCAAAGCTGAAAGTCAAATTTAAATTTTTATTAGAAAAGCAAGGGCACCAACTTTTTTTAAGGGCTGTTCCCGCCATTTGCTCATACTGCACCGGCCTTAGCCACAAGGCCGGTATCCGCACTGTCGGGTTTAGGTACTTAGGTCAATAAAACAAACTAAAGTTGTATAACGCACAACAAATCCAAAAATTTGGCAATACAACAATAAAACAAGCCAACAGCTAAACTCTAACCCCCTAACCCCCTAAACAACTAAACAACTAAACTCTCCCTCAACTTCCCAACCTTTTTTGCTAATTTTGTCGTCTTATGAAAGCATTAAAAGAAACTCATTTCAGTTTTCCGAACCAGAGTAATTTTTATAAAGGAAAGGTTAGAGATGTATATACCATTAAAGAAGCTGTAATGGTTATGGTCGTTTCCGACCGAATATCAGCTTTCGACGTTGTGTTGCCCGAGGCTATTCCTTTTAAAGGGCAGGTACTAAATCAAATTGCCGCCAAATTTCTGAAAGCCACAGAAGACCTTGTGCCGAATTGGGTGTTAAATGTTTGCGATCCAATGGTAACCATTGGCCGTATTTGCGAACCATTTAAGGTAGAAATGGTTATTCGCGGCTATCTTGCTGGGCATGCTTGGAGAGAATACCAGGCAGGTAAACGAAGTATTTGTGGCGTGGCGTTGCCAAATGGTTTAAAAGAAAACGATAAGTTGCCAGAACCTATCATTACACCAACTACCAAAGCCTCTGTTGGGCACGATGAAGACATTAGCAGAGAAGACCTGCTTGCCACAGGTATTGTAAGTATTATAGACTATAACAAGCTAGAAACCTTTACCCACGCACTTTATAAAAGAGGTACGGAGATTGCGGCAAAAAGCGGATTGATTTTGGTGGATACCAAATACGAATTTGGGAAAGCAGACGGAACTATTTACCTGATAGATGAAATACATACACCAGATTCTTCTCGTTATTTTTATACCGAAGGATACGAAGAAAGACAACGTATAGACGAGCCACAAAAACAACTCTCCAAAGAGTTTGTCCGTAAATGGTTAATCGAAAACAACTTTCAAGGAAAGGACGGGCAAACCGTTCCAGTTATGACAGAAGAGGTAGTGAATTCAATATCAGACAGGTATATAGAGCTTTACGAACAGATTGTGGGCGAAAAATTTATAAAGGCAGATACAGAATCGACCAGTACTAGGATAGAAAAAAACATTTTGGCTGCTTTACAGACACTCTAAGTCAATTTAATTTTTTAAATTAGTAGAAAAAGAAGTAGGATGAAGTTTTCGGTAGATAAGCAAGAGAAATACGTAGTGCTAGAGCTGCAAGAGGAAAGGTTTACAAATGAGGTTGCGCCAGGATTAAAATCTGAGTTGTATATGCTAAACGCAGAAGGCTTTAAACATATCGTTTTGAATTTGGCAAGCGTAGCAGAATGTAAAGATGCACAAGATTTAAGCTCGTTATTGGTTGGAGACAGACTTTGTAAATCGTTAGGGGGTTTATTTGTTGTGGCCGGCGTAACTAGCGAGTTAGAATCTATTATCGCATTATCTAATATTTTTAATTCTATCGTTTTTGTTAATAACGTAGAAGAGGCCGTAGATTTTATTTTTATGGACGATTTGGAAAATGAGTTGAAAAGCGAAAATTAAGATTAAGAATTTATATAAAAGCCTCGTAGTTTTTATAAAACTACGAGGCTTTTTACATACCGTTTAGCATGAAATTTGAAGTTACCATATTAGGCAGTAATTCTGCAACACCTGTAATTAACAGAAACCCTTCTGGGCAATTGCTAAACTGTAATGATAAATACTATCTAATTGATTGTGGAGAAGGCACCCAGGTGCAAATGTTGCGTTTTAATCTAAAGGCTGCGCGTATCGACCATATTTTCATCACACATCTTCACGGCGATCATTATTTTGGGTTAATCGGCTTGCTTTCTACCCTTCATTTAAATGGCAGAATTAAGCCGATGCATATTTTTGGCCCTGTTGGGCTACAGGAAATATTAGAACTCCAATTTAAATACTCTGATACTAAGCTTCGGTATCCAATAGAGTTTCATTCTTGCAGTTCAGAAAAATCAGAACAGATTTTTGAGAATTCGGACCTTGTAGTAAAGACCATTATTTTAAACCATCGCATTCCCTGCACTGGCTTTCTATTTCAGCAAACCCCACGCCAACGGAAAATAATCAAGGATAAAATAGATGAAGTTCCTAATGCCTACTACTCTGCTTTGAAAAAAGGAAAAGATGTAGAGCTGCCGGATGGGAAAATTCTAAAGTCTGTAGACTTTACTATAGAGCCGGAGCCGGCTAGGTGCTACGCTTACTGTAGTGATACGTTGATGGATGAAAGGTATTTTTCTACAATTAACCATTGCGACACCTTGTACCATGAGGCAACTTTTTTGCATGAACTTGTAGATAGGGCTAACGAAACGCATCATACCACGGCGCAACAAGCAGGACAAGTTGCAAAAATAAACCATGTAAAAAAGCTACTAATTGGCCATTTTTCTTCTAGATACAAAACAATACAACCACTGTTAGAAGAAGCAAAGACGGTCTTCGATAATACAGAGTTAGCAGTTGAAGGAAAAACCTTTCAGTTGTAAAAAAAACCTATTGAATATTTTATTTTTCTCTTGAACCACCGCCGAACACTGAAAAATGTACGTAACGTTTCGGATTGGCTTTTAAATCTATCATTAAATTATCTAGGTTTTTAGAAGCACTATTCAAGTTATCGTACATTTTCGTGTCATTTAGCAATAGCCCTAAGCTACCCTTTCCGTCTTTAACACCCGAAATTACAGATTGCAAATCGGCAATGGCATTATTTGCATTATCTAACGTTTGCTTAAAATTAGCAGCTGCAAACTTATCTGTAACCGTATTGATATTGCTTAAAATATCTGATATTTTTTTGTTGTTATCATTCAAATTAGCAGTTATGCTCTCCACATTGGCAAAAATAGCTTGAATTTTTGATCCCTCAGACCCAACCAACTTGTCTACATTTTTAGATGTATTCTCTAAAGAAGCAAGTGTACCTGCAATGCTGCTAAAACTTTTATCAACGCTGTTTTGGAAATTTGGATTAAGGATAGAATTTACACTCGTTAAAATAGAATCCATTTTACCAATAATAAGCTCTGCTTTCTTTTGCACAGGCTCTACCTGGTCCATCAGTCCTTTTTCTACATTGGCATTCAAAACGTAACCGTCTTCAGCCATATCTTTCGAGTTACCCAATTCCATTACAATGGCCTTACTACCAAGTAGATCAGTTCCCTCTAAGCGTGCTGTGCTGTTTTTTGGAATCTCATACTTATCGTTAACACTCAATGTAGCAAGAATGGTTCCTCCAGGTTCTAGTTGCAATTTAGCAACCCTACCTATTTGAAAACCATTTATTAATATTGGTTTAGAAACAGTTAAACCATCTACGCGGGAATATCGCGCGTAAAGAGTAGTCTGGCTGCTAAATATAGAGTTTCCCTTTAAAAAATTGTACCCGATAATGAGTAGGGCTATTGCAAAGGCGGCAAGGATACCAACTTTTGTTTCATTTCTTATTTTCATGCTTAATTTGTTTGGGCATTTAAAAAGGTTAAATATCGTGTCTTTTTCGCGATTTTCAGTAGCTTTTATTCAGTAGATTTTTTTCTAACAAAATTCTACGGCGAAAGTTTTTTATTTATGCTCGCAAAGGTAAGATTTTATGGTTCTTTACGATAATTTATTTAACCTCTATATTTTTTTTATATAGTTTAATAGCGTCCACAATACAGCCAACAATCTCTTCCTGACCCTTACTAGAATTGATGTACTTTTCTTCTGTTGGATTAGATATAAAGCCAACTTCTGCCAACACGGCGGGCATACCACAGCGCTGTAAAACTAAAACCCCTTGCTCTTTTACGCCCCGGTCAGTTCTTTTGTAGTTGTTTACGTAATTGTTCTGAATAAGTCTTGCAAAACCTATGCTCTTATCTCGGAACGTGTTTTTTAATAGGGAAAGCATAATAAAACTAGCCGGGTCTGCAGGGTCGTAACCGCTGTAATTTTCTTTATAATTCTTTTCTAACTTAATATCTGCGTTTTCTCTAATGGCTGCATCTTGCTCTTGTAGTCTGTGCGAACCCGCAACCAAGGTTTCTACCCCATCTACATAAGATTTTCCTTTTGGCATTGAGTTACAGTGGATGGAAATAAAAAGATCGGCTTTTGCATTGTTTGCTATTTCTGCGCGTTTGTATAAATCTACATCCACATCTGTTGTTCGGGTGTAAATAATATGTATTTGCGGAAGCTGGCTTTTAATTTCGGCGCCTAACTTTAAGGCAATCTTTAGGGCCACGTCTTTTTCTGTAGAAATGGCTCCAGATGCACCTGGTTTCCTGCCACCGTGCCCTGCATCAATTACAATGGTCTTCAGCTCGTAACCTTGTGCCAAAATACGTGTTGTGCACAGCACCAACAGAACAACGAAAATAAAAAAGTGTTTAAAAGTCATATATACCGGCTTAAAAAGCTGTTTCAGCAAACTTTTTATATTTAATTATTGCTTTTGTAATTGCGCTTACAATTTCATCTTGACCTTCAGGAGAGTTCATGTAATTTTCTTCATCAGGATTGCTTACAAAGCCAATTTCAGTAAGGACAGCAGGCATTGCAGCTCTTGCCAATACCGCTAAGCTTTTTTCTTGTACGCCACGGTTTACGCGGCCATTGTCTACATACTCTTGTTGCAATATAGATGCAAATCTTAAGCTTCTCTCCCTATTTGTCTGCTTCATTAAAGAAAGCATTATGTCGTTCTCGGGTGTGTTCGCAATAAAACCTTCGTAGTTTTTCTTATAATTATCCTCTAAAAATATAGAGGAGTTTTCTCGTTTTATTACCTCATCCTGCTCATCTAGCCTACTCGTTCCCGATACAAAGGTTTCTGTGCCATGTGTAGAGGTGCTTTTAGCTCTGGTTGTTGTGTAAACAGGGCGCTTTTTTCCATGTACTTTTTTATAGTAGGAAATTTTTCTCGTAGTATACACTGGCATGTCATTTAAATGAATAGAAATAAAAAGGTCTGCCTTTGCCTCATTGGCCAATTTAATGCGTTCGTATAGAGGAACAAAAACATCGGTGGTGCGTGTGTAGACAATATTAATATCTTTTAAACTGTCTTTTAGTGCTCTCCCTAAATTTAGGGCGGTTTTTAGCGCCACGTCTTTCTCTTTGCTGTACAAGCCACGCGTAGAACCATCTTTGCCGCCGTGCCCTGCATCTATAACAATGGTTTTAATTTTATAATGTTGGGCAAAAGCCTGATTATCAATCGTGTTAGCGAGGACGAACGAAATAAAGAAAGCTAAAAGAGTTTTAAGGTACATCAATGATATATTTTTCAGTAATTTTGGGCGTTTTTTAGTTAACATTTTTGCAAATTTAACATTCAAATATCAATTTGAAAATTCTGGCAAACTCTATTTTTGTATTTACTGTCATTTTATTGGTTTTTACCACCAATAGAGTAAACGCAACCTTGTACATTTCATTGCAGCAGATAACCCAGTTAGATACTGCAAAAAAAGATAGCTCTAGAAACGACACTACTCGAGGCAATGCAAAAAATAAGAGCGAACTGGATAAGAAAGTAGAATATAAAGCAGAAGATTCTACAAAATTTAGTAAAGACAAAAGCATCATCTACTTATATGGGCAAGCAAAGGTTTTATATGGAGATTTTGAGTTAAGCGCCGATTATATCAGGTACGACAGCAAGAACGATTTAATTTTTGCAAGGGGAAGGATAGATCCAAAAACAAAAAAATATGTTGGTAGGCCGATTTTTAAATCGGGCGCAGAAGGTTCTGCCTTGGCAGATTCTATTTATTATAATTCTAAAACCAGCAAGGCAAAGGTATTCGGCGTTTTTTCTGAGCAAGAGGGTGGTTATTTTTCTGGCGGGCAAACAAAGAAACAGATAGATGATGAAGTTCACCTTAAGAATGTATTGTACAGTACCTGCGATCTCCCTTTTCCACATCAACACTTCGGTTTTGTGATTTCAAAAGGTATAGTTACCCAAAAACAGATTGTTACCGGCCCCGTATATTTAGAAGTTGAGGGAGTTCCATTACCAATTGGGCTTCCGTTTGCGTTTTTTCCAAAACCAAACAAACGAACGTCGGGGGTAATTTTGCCCCAACCTGGTGAAGATGCAACAAGGGGTTTCTACTTGCAAAACGGCGGATATTACCTGGGGTTGAATGATTATTGGGATGCCAAAATTCTTGGAAGCATTTACACCAATGGGTCTTATGAAACCAGTTTGCTGTCTAATTACACCAAACGTTACAAATATAATGGAAATGTATCTTTACGATACGCTAGTGTTAAGAACGGCCTAGAAGGCACAAAGGCATTTGAAACGCCAAATAAAGATTTTAGTATAGGTTGGTCACATAGCCAAAATGCAAACGCACATCCTGGTACAAATTTTAGTGCTAGTGTAAATCTTGTTTCCAGTACCTATTATACCAGTACCGCTGCCAATTCAACGTATGATATTAATGCCATAGCTCGGAACACTACCAGTAGTAGCATAAGTTATGCTAAGAACTTTAACAATGGTATGAACTATTCGTTGTCTTTTGGAAGTGATCAAACGTTAAGTACCAAAGATATTTCTGTTCGATTGCCAACCGCAACTTTTAATGTTCCCACTTTTAACCCCTTCGATTCAAAAACCAGAGTGGGTGAACAGAAATGGTATCAGAAAATTTCTGTGGGTTATGGTGTTCAGGCAAACAACAGCATTACCACAAAAGATACGTTGCTTTTTCAAAATGATGGTTTAAAGAGGCTAAAATCTGGGTTTAGCCACAACATTCCTATAAGTGCTTCTTTTACAGCGCTTAAGTATCTAAATTTTAGCGTAGGTGGAAGTTATAACGAAGTTTGGAATTTTCAAACAACAAGAAATAAGTATACGACTTTCGGAGATGGCACTTATTCGATTAGAACTGATACAGTAAGTGGTTTTAAACGTGCTGGAAGTTATAGTTTTTCTACCAGTATGTCTACCAAAGTATATGGAATTACCAAGAAATTTAAGAACTTGGGAAATATAGAGCAGTTGCGTCATGTAATGACACCAAACGTGTCCTTTAGCTATTCCCCAGATTTTACAAAGGCTGGCTCTGGCCCGTTTTTAGCGGCTATTGACCAAAATGGAAAGCCAATCATTAACAGTTATGATCAACGGCCGTTAACCTATTCCATTTTCGAAAACAGTGCTTATCCAGGATCTTTTTCGCAAAAATCGGCATCGATAGGATTTGGATTGGATAATACCGTGGAGTTAAAAGTGCGAGATAGAAAAGACACCACAGGAACAGGAGAGAAGAAAATACCTATTATTCAAGGATTGAGCTTAAGTGGCTCGTATAATTTTGTTGCGCCACGTAATAAATTGAGCAATTTGAGTTTTAGCGGGCGTTCTCAGTTTAACGATAAATTAGGGATTAATTACAATGGTAGCTTTGATCCCTATACCTTAGACGCGATAACAGACCCTGCCACTGGCGTTACAACTTACAGTAAAAGCAATGTGTTAACTTTTAAAAATGGTAAGTTACCGAGGTTGACTTCCATAGGGTTTTCATTTGATTACAGTTTAAATCCGGCTGCGTTAAAGAAGAAAAACGAAGCGAACGACGCACTTAAAGACGCCTCTGAAAAAGGCATTACACCCATTCAGTCCGAACAGTTATCTGCCTTGAGCAGAGATCCAAACGCATTTGTAGATTTTAATATTCCATGGAATTTTTCCTTCTCATATAGCTTTCAATATGCAAACGATTTTGGAAGATCTTCTACAAGTAATACTTTGAACTTTAACGGAGATGTAAATTTTACGCCGAAATGGAAGGCAACCTTTAGCTCTGGCTATGATTTTAAGAACAACGGTTTGACCCCAATGCAGCTTGGTATTTACAGAGATTTGCACTGTTGGGACATGAGCATAAACTGGGTGCCTTACGGCGCATACAAGAGTTATTCAGTAACGTTGCGTGTTAAATCTGCCATTCTTCAAGACTTAAAATTAAGCAAAAGACAGGGTTACTATAACTCTTACAATTAAGATTATGCTTGCAGAAATTATAACCATAGGTGATGAAATACTAATAGGCCAAATTGTAGACACTAATTCTGCTTGGATGGCCAAACAGTTAAATTTAATTGGCATATCAGTTAAACAGATTACTTCTGTGTCTGACGATGAAAGCCATATTATCGAGGCACTTCAAAATGCTGAAAAACGGGTAGATGTTATATTAATTACGGGCGGTTTAGGCCCCACAAAAGACGATATTACTAAAACTACGCTTGCCAAATATTTTAACATGGGTTTTCGAAGAGATGAACCTACCTTAGAAATTGTTAGCCAACTTTTTAAAAGGCTTAACCGCCCAATGATAGAGTTAAACGCCAAGCAGGCAGATGTGCCAGTCGGCTGTGAGGTCATTTTGAATAAAAGGGGAACTGCGCCGTGCATGTGGTTTAACGAGCATGGAAAAATTTTCGTCTCTATACCTGGTGTTCCCTACGAAATGATGTATTTAATGGGAGAAGAAATTTTGCCACGCTTAAAAAGCAGGTTTAAACTTCCACACATTGTGCACCATACCATCTTAACCGCGGGTATTGGAGAATCTTTTTTGGCTACAGAGATCGAAGACATAGAAGCAGAACTTCCATCGCACATAAAGTTAGCATATTTACCAAGATTGGGGCAGGTAAGGTTGCGTTTATCTGCCACAGGCGATGATCAAGCAAAGGTAACTGCAGATGTTCAGGTATTTGTAAACAAAATTGTTCAGCGAATTAAAAAATATGTGGCTGCCGAAGAAGACATTCCGTTAGAAAAAGCAATTCTGCAACTTATGGACGCAAGAGCCCTAACACTTTCTACTGCAGAAAGCTGCACCGGGGGTTACATCGCACATTTAATTACTCAAATTGCTGGCAGTTCTTCTGTGTTTTATGGTGGCGCGGTAGCTTATTCTTATTCACTTAAGGAATCTGTTCTTGGTGTTAAGAAATCTACATTGACAGATTATGGCGCAGTAAGTGAGGAGACTGTTAAAGAAATGGCAGAAGGTGCGCTAAAACATTTCAAAACAGACTATGCAGTTGCTGTTAGTGGAATTGCCGGCCCAGATGGAGGTATGGAAAATAAACCTGTTGGCACTGTTTGGATTGCTGTTTGTAATAAGCAAAAAACAATTTCCAAGTTATTTCATTTTAGTAATGAGCGCATTCAAAATATAGAGCGTTCTGCAGTTGCAGCATTAACAATGCTCTTAAATATGCTAAAAGAAAACTAGCTAAAATTAAAATCGTTATTTTTGCATCTTTAAAGAATCCATCAACAAAACAGTTATATGGCTCAATACGAATTATTATTACCAAAAATGGGAGAAAGTGTTGCCGAAGCAACGGTGATCAAGTGGTTGAAAAATCCAGGCGATGCAATAGCTTTAGACGATACCATCTTAGAAATAGCAACAGATAAAGTAGATTCTGAAGTTCCTTCGCCCGTGGCAGGTAAAATGATCAAACATCTTTTTAACGAGGACGATGTGGCACAGGTAGGAGACGTAATTGCCATTATAGAAACCGATGCCGCCAGTGCCTCAGCACCAATTTCCGACAACCCGGTGGTTGAAGAAAAAGAGGAAAATCAGGCGGTTCCAGGTGTAGATCAGTTGCCCACCAAAAATGAAAAAGAAGAGGTTAGTTTTACAGGTTCTGATCGCTTTTACTCTCCATTGGTAAAAAGTATTGCTGCAGAAGAAAACCTTTCGATGGCAGAATTGGAACAAATTAAAGGAACAGGGGCAGAAGGACGTTTAACAAAGGATGATTTACTTCAATACATAGATTCGAAATCTACGTCAAATGCAACTCAAGAGTCATCGAAAACCCCGGGCATCCAAAAACCTATCTTAGAAAAAGCCATAGATAAACCGCAAGCTACTGCCGCAGTTGGTGCAAACTCGAACGACGAGATTATAGAAATGGATCGAATGCGCAAGCTCATTGCAGATCACATGATAAGCAGCGTAGCTACTTCGGCGCATGTAACTTCTTTTGTAGAGGCTGATGTGACCAATTTGGTGCTTTGGCGAAATAAAGTAAAAGCAGGTTTTGAAAAAAGAGAAGGGGAGAAGATAACTTTTACTCCTTTGTTTGCAGAAGCAGTGGCTAAAGCCATCAAAGATTTTCCGATGGTTAACGTATCTGTTGTAGGTACCCAAATTATAAAGAAAAGAGACATTAACATTGGTATGGCAGCTGCATTGCCGAACGGAAATCTTATAGTGCCTGTTATAAAAAATGCAGATCAATTAAATTTAGTTGGGCTTGCAAAAGCGGTGAATGACTTGGCAGTTAGGGCAAGAGAAGGAAAACTAAAGCCAGATGAAACCCAAGGCGGTACGTTTACGCTAACCAATGTGGGTACTTTTGGAAACATAATGGGTACCCCAATTATAAACCAGCCACAAGTTGCTATTTTAGCAGTTGGTGCTATTAAGAAAAAGCCGGCTGTGCTAGAAACCGAGTTTGGCGACGTAATAGCCATTAGGCACATGATGTTTCTGTCTTTGTCGTATGACCATAGAGTGGTTGATGGAAGTTTAGGAGGAATGTTTGTTCGTAGAGTTGCCGATTATCTAGAAAATTGGGACATAGATAGAGAAATTTAGTGCGAGCGTAAAGTTAGTTTGCGATTGCCGAAAAAATAGAATTAGAGATTAAATTTATTAGTACATATAAAAATGCTTGATGCTACTTTAGCGACCATAGTTGCAGACGATATATTGCACGCCAAATGGTTAAATACCCTTTCTTTTATGGAAAACGCTGGCGCAAAAAAAATTTCTGCCTCAGAACATAAAGAAAAAGTAAACCTTATTATTTTAAAACATGCGGCAGAAGAACATCGCCATGCGTATTATTTAAAAAAGCAAATTTCTAAGATTAATCCAGAAAGCTGCCCCACGTATGCAAATGCAGAACTTTTGTCTCCGGCAAATACCAAATATTACCTTCACGCGCTAGACATTGCTGTGTGTAGATATTTGAAGGAGAAATTTAATTTATCTGGTTACGATTTAAAGTTTGCAGCCTATTTGTTCGTTACCTATGCAATAGAAGTTCGTGCAGATGAACTTTACCCAATCTATCAGGATATATTAGATCGATCTAATAGCAAGGTTAATGTAAAATCTATCATTTTAGAGGAAGAAGGACATTTAGAGGAAATGATCAAACAGCTAGCTACGTTTTCTAAAGATTGGAAACAATATGCTGACGATGTGATTGCGATAGAGCAGGCCTTGTTTCAAAACTGGACCAAAGATTTAGCTACGGAAATCGGTTAAAAGAAGGTTTATAGTAGTCGTTTATTAAAACATTTTAAAACATTTGGGCGTTTTATTTTTTTTACCCTAAACCCTAAACCCTAAACCCTAAACCCTAAACCTTAAACCCTCAAAAATGGCCACTTTTGCAGATTTAGTTAACCAAGAGAAACCCGTACTGATAGATTTTTCTGCCGAATGGTGCGGGCCTTGTAAAATGATGAAACCAATTTTAGAGCAAGTTAAAAAAGATGTTGGCGATAAAATTGCGATCATTAAGATTGACATCGATAAAAACAACAAAACTGCAGCAGATTATCATGTGAAGAGCGTACCGACACTAATGCTTTTTAAAAAAGGCAAAGTGCTTTGGAGGCATAGCGGAGTAGCCCAACCAGCGCAAATAAAACAGGTAATAGAAGCAAACTTGTAAAAGGCTCTAGGGGTTCTAGTTACTAGGAACTGAAATTCGATTTTTGTAGATTTGTAACAGAAAAATAAAAACGATGACGTACGCTGAAAGACATATAGTTGAAACTTATTCTGGAATCTTTGAAAGTTTAAGCGCAATCAGTAAGCTTGAATTGCTCGAAAAACTTGCAAAATCGCTGAGAAAAGATACTAAATCTAAGGAAAAAGAATTTTTTAAATCATTTGGGGCATTTGCTTCTGAAAAATCTGCTGAAGAGATAGCCAAAGAAGTTAAGGAAAGTAGAAAATTTAGCGATAAAGATTTGAAATTTTAAAATCATGCAATATTTACTCGACACAAATATTTGCATATTTTTTCTACGTGGGAAACTAAATCTTGACGAAATAATAAGAGAAAAAGGAATTAAAAACTGTTATATTTCTGAACTCACAATTTTTGAATTGAGATACGGAGCAGAGAATAGTGATAGCCCTAAAAAATCTCATGAAGCTGTAGATAAATTTACAAGAGGAATAGCTGCAATTCCGATTTTAGGCTCAATAAAAAAAATATGCTGAAACAAAAGTGTATTTAAGAAGAAATGGAACTCCAATGCACGATGAATTTGATTTGATAATTGGAGTAACTGCACTTACAAACGAATTGACTTTGGTAACTGATAATATAAAAGATTTTAAAGACATTAAAAACTTAAAAACCGAAAATTGGTTTGAAAGAAAATAGCACCGCCTATAGCCGACCATTTGCGGATTAGTGGCTGCGCAAGGCTTCGATTAAATATTTGTCCAAGCTTAAACGGCAGTTGTTTTTTCGGCTACCGTTTTATATATCGGACACAACGCCAGTACCGAACACTTAACCTGCCGCCACCGAATTTGAATAGTTAGTTAAATTTAATCTAAACTTTTACAATTTCTCTAAAATTGCAGATGGAAAACACATACGGAATTTGTAGAGTAGCTGTTGCTCCGCTGCGTGCAGAACCTACTGATAGAGCGGAAATGGTTACGCAGTTGCTTTTTGGCGAGCATGTAGAAATCTTAGAGAAACAAGAGCGTTGGTGGTTAATTCAAAATGGATATGATCGTTATCAAGGTTGGATAGACCCCAAACAGTTAGTAGGCATTTCTGGAAGTGATTTTACAACGATGCACAATTGTAATATGCTAGCGCCTTTGAGTTTCGATAATTCGCTTACTTCAACCGATGGCAGTGTGTATCACATCTGTCCGGGGAGTAACTTGCCAAATATTGCTGATGGATATTGTCAGTTGGCTAAAGAACGTTTTAAGTTGGGTTTCCAACCACATCAAAAAAATACTGCCAATTTTAAAGATGAAGTGGCTGCAGCAGCAAAATTCTTTCATAATATTCCATATTTGTGGGGCGGCAGAAACCTCTTCGGTCTCGATTGCTCGGGTTTTGTACAATTGGTTTTTAAAATGTTCGATATTGCTTTAAATCGAGATGCTTCGCAACAGGCAGAACAAGGAGATCTTGTGGGGTTTTTGGCAGAAGGTAAAGCAGGCGATGTTGCGTTTTTTGATAACGAGGAAGGTAAGATTACACATGTAGGCATTTTGCTCTCGCCTAACGAGATTATTCATGCTTCATCGAAAGTGCGCATAGATTTAATTGATGACCAAGGAATTTTTAACAAAGAACTGGGCAGATACACGCACAAACTAAGAATTATTAAACGTTTTGTAGAATAAACTTAAAAACCGCATCTTTATGTAAATCTAATCGTTTATATGAAGTTACCTCTCAGCCTTATTGCTTGCCTATTTGTTTTTTCTCAAAGTTTAGCACAAAAAAGATTATCTCGCAGCAGGCAATCAAGCCTTTACACCTACATTTATAAACTCACGGATCAAGAAGCTTTTGATGTTTCTGCAAGTACAAAAGCAGACATTGGAGATAGCTATTATCACACCGTAATAGATAGTTTTTACACCTCTAAAGGTTATAGAAAGGAACTTGGTTTTGGGCATTATTTGTATGTTTATGTTGGTAGGAACAAGTTGTATCACACCTTAAAAAGTGTTCAAAATGTAGACATTCAATTCGTTAACAATCTAAAAGATTTTCAATTTTACATTACAGATTCAAAGGGAAATTTAATTCAAGACGCGAAAGTAGAAATTGGAAAAAACAAGGAAATTCATTTCGATTCCCAAGCAAAACTGTATAGTTCTTCCTATCCAAAAAAAGAAGAAGTTATTAAAGTAAGTTATCAAGGACTAATTAGTCTATTTAAGTTTGACTTAGAAGATCAACGTTATAACTACCGACAAGATTGGCCGGTCTTTAAAAAAATAGTTTATTCTTTTCCTGTAAAATATCTTTGGCAGCCTGTTAAAACTTTGTTTCAAAACAAAAACCGCAACCGAAAATCGAAGTACACTGGCTATATGGTTTTTAGCAAACCAAAATACAAGCCCTTAGATACCGTGAAGTTTAAAGCATATATACTCAAAAAAAATGGCAAGTTAATTTTTGATAAAGAGGCTTTGGTAAATATTTTTATCAATAACAAACCTAAAACATTAACCAATTTAAAGCCCTATAAAGACGGCGGATATGAATACAGCTTTGTGTTGGCTGATAGTTTAAACTTAAGATTAGATCGTAGCTATTCTGTTAGTTTGGTAGATAAGAATACAGATTTATCCATGATTTCTGGTGCGTTTACCTATGAAGACTATGAGCTGAAAGCACTAAATTTTGCCGTTAGAACCGATAAGGAACTACATCAAATCGGCGATCCAATTGCTGTTTTTTTTAAAGCTACAGATGAGAACGAATTAGCCGTACCAGATGGTAGGGTAGAAATTACTGCGCTAACTAAACATGTAGCTGCGTTTTATAAAGACAAAGTTTTTGTGCCAGATACACTGTGGACGAAAAACATCAATTTAGAGCCGATTGGAGAAACCAAGCTGATTTTACCCGATAGCATATTCCCAAAAGCAGATTTAAATTTTACTTTAGATCTAAAGTTTTTAAACAGTAACAATGAAAGTAGGGCCGAAAGCAAATATTTAAGGTTTAAATATAACGAGGATAAAGGTTTTTTAAAGCAGATTATTGGCTCCTTGAAAAAGGATAGCTTGCTTATAGATTATCGGGTAAATGATAAATCTGAAAAACAGCAAGCTAGTGTTTCGTGGTATTCAAAAGAAAGTGTCTTGATTGATTCTCAAGTGGTCTTTCTGCCTACAACTTTAAAAACCGATTATCGCGCAGCATATTATGAGGTAAAAACCATGCAAGGTTTTAAAGAGGGTATTTACCTTGCTAATTTTAAGCCTAACCTTTTCATTGTTTCAAATCAAAGCAAAGATTCACTGCATGTGCAGGTAAATAACGAAAATAAAGTTCCTTTTTGGTACACTGTTTTCTCCGGCAATAGAGTTTTCTTTAAAGGATACACCAAAACGTTAGATACCATTTTTAGGCATTCGGGTAATAAGGCAGCCCATATACGTATTAATTATTTTTGGGATGAAGAAGAGAAGGTTGAAGAAATTAGCACATTTTATGCTCCTAATATTTTAAATGTTAAGCTTATTGCACCAGAGGTAGTTTATCCTGGCCAAAAAGTAAATATGCTTGTAAAAGTAACCGATGTTAACAATAAGCCTGTTGGGCAAACAGATTTAACGGCCTATGCCTTTACCTCGAAATTTAAGAATAATTATACCCCTTACATTCCTAGTTTTACGAAGGGGTTTTACGCAAGAAAACAAAAGGTTAAAATTGAAACAGATTACATCAATGTAAATTCTAGCAGTAGGCTAAATTGGTTAAAGTGGGGCAAGGCTGTAGGTTTAGATACCATAGAATATTATAAGTTTACCCACCCAAATTCAGTCTACTCCATATTAGAAGACTCGAACGATACCATCACGCAGGTGGCTCCGTTTGCTGTTTCAAATGGAGAAATAGAGCCAGTACAGATACTTTACATAGATGATGTGCCGGTGTTTTTTAATCAAGCAAATCAATTACAACGCTATGCTTTTGGTATAAAACCTGGTTTGCATTCGCTCAGGTTGAGAACGCAAAATTATATGATTACGCTCCAAAATTATCATTTCGAGAAGGGAAAAAAAGCAATCATCAGCATTTTGGTTGATGTTAAAAATGATAAAGCAGCAGTAGTAGTAGAGCCAAGCAAGCTTTCGGTGTATGAGGCCGAACTTATAAATAACTACATGTTTAAGGTTACCGATAATTTTAACGGCGAGAAAACTTTAATTAGTACTGGAGATGATAAGTTGTTGCTAAATCCTCCACCAAATGTGCTCAACAACAAAGACTTAATTATTGGGCCAATAAAGGAAAATTATCTAAATTTTAAAAGTGGCGATTTTAAACAAGAATTTACAAAAGAGCCCGGTTATACCTACACTTTTACGCCTGGCTTAATTAAACAAAAATCGTATAAAAGCAATTACGCGTTCGATGCAGATTTAAAGACAGGGTCAAATACTACCAACTTAGATTTTACACAGAATCTTTTAAAAAAAGGAGAAATAGACAGTATTTGGACAAATTATTTGAATTTAAGAAGTTACAGTACAGAATTGTTCACAAACTCAAGTCCACATAATGCTAATACTACTGGTCAGTTAGAATTTAAAATTGATACCGCCTTTAGCAATTCTTTGCCTTACATAAAAAATATTATTGTTTATAAGCCTAACGACCCAAGTTTTCTGCAAATCTATCCAGGAAATAACACGCAAAGGTTGGTTTTCGATAAAGGTGAATATTTCATTAGGTTTTTGCTTAAAGACAATAGATATTTTACTGCCAAGAGTGTTAATATTTTAGCCAAAGGCATTAATTATTATAAATGGGATAGCTTTAAAATTCAGCCTGCTGATGAACTTAGCTTAAAGCTAGACGATTACATAAAATCTGTTAAAAAAGATGGTTATTATGGTCGGTTAGAACCTATTGATCTTTCCGTCCTGGAGAAATTTAATCAACAGAATTTCGATGTTAGCGGTTTAAAAAATATAATGACTGGCAGAATAATCGATCAGAAAAGTAAACTGCCTTTGCAAGGCGTCACAGTAAAAATTGTTGGACTAAGCAAAAGTGTAGTTACAAATTCGCAAGGAGTATTTAGTTTGAATGTGCCAGAATTTGGAGAGCTATTGATTGCTTATATAGGTTTCAAACTAAAAAACGTAAAAATTTTAGACGGAAATGTGGGTGATATAGCACTAGAGGAAGATGATTTATCTCTTAATGAGGTAGTTGTAGTTGGGTATAGTTCTATGAGAAAACAAAGTCTAACAGCATCAGTAACAACACTTAGTAGTTTGCAAGGACGAGTTGCGGGCGTAAATATATCTACATCAGTGCTTAAAATTAGGGGAATGGGTTCTTTGCCTAGCGGAGAAAAGCCATTGATAATCGTTGATGGAATTCCCTATACAGGAGATATAAATACCTTATCGCCCGATGATATTGTTGAGATTAATGTTTTAAGCCCAGCCGATGCAACAGCGATTTATGGTGCAACAGGAGCAAAGGGTGTAATCATCGTAAAAACAAAAAAAGGAAATGTTGCTGTAAATTCAACTGGAGAATTAGTTTCGCAACAACAAACTATGAGAACCAATTTCTCTGATGAAGGTTTCTGGCAACCAAAACTAATTACAGACGAAACCGGGGCTGCGAAGTTTTCTGTCAAATTTCCTGATGACATTACAAGTTGGAAAACCCGAGTAATTGCCATGAATGGCAGAAAGCAGGGTGGCTTTACAGAAACTTTAATAAAGTCATTCAAATCGCTTAGCGCCAATTTTGTTTCGCCATTGTTTGCAGTAGATGGAGATAAGATTAACGTTATTGGTAAGTTGATGAATTACACACCCTTTGAGGAAAGCGTTAATAGAACATTTACGTATAACGGAACGGAACTGCGAAACTCGGACATCAAGTTTAAAAATTCTCACATAGATACGGTTTCCATTGATGTGACAGGGCAAGATAGCCTAAACTTTAAATATACTTTACAACAGGAGAACGGATATTTTGATGGTGAAATAAGAAAAATACCAGTTTTTGAACAAGGTATAAAAGAAACTAAAGGCTATTTTTCTGCCATGATTGGCGATACATCAATCACTTATAGTTTCGATAAAAACCTGGGCAAAGTTACCGTTAGGGCAGAATCATCCATATTTCCAACCTTGTTAGATGAAATGACAAAGTTGCGCAATTATGAGTATTTGTGCAACGAACAGTTGGCTTCTAAATTAAAATCGTTGTTGTTAGAAAAGCAGATTAGGAAGTATTTGAATCAACCTTTTAACCACGAGAAAGACATCGCTTTTGTGGTTAAAAAATTGCAACATAATAGAAAACCACAGGGCACTTGGGCATGGTGGCAAAATGGCGACGAACAAATATGGATCAGCTTGCATGTTGTGGAGGCATTGTTGCAAGCCGAAAAAAGCGGCTATAAAATTGATTTGAATAAGCAGGTTTTATATACTTATTTGGTAGGTAAATTGGTAGATCAGCCCAACAATTACAATCAAATCCAAACCATCAAGCTCCTGCATTTATTAAATGATAAATATTATGTAAAAGACTGGATATTAGCCTCTGAAAAGAGGAAGACAAAAGTTAAACCAGCTCTTTTTGAACAATTGGAGATGATGGAACTTAAACAGGTTGCAGGTATCAAATTAAATATAGATTCATTACTTGCTATTAGAAAGCATACCATGTTTGGCAATAGTTATTGGGGTGAAGAAAGTGAGCGTTTTTGGGATAACAGCATTCAGAACACTTTATTGGCGTACCGTATTTTAAAAAATGCTGGTGGTTATCAAAAGGAATTAGAGAAAATTACCTTGTACTTTTTAGAGCAACGTAAAGATGGACAATGGCGGAATACTTTTGAATCTTCATCGATTTTAGAAGCCATTTTACCCGAAATGTTAGCAGCGAACACGAAGGCAGAACCGGCAACTCTAAATTTGAATAGTGAGGTGATTACAGCTTTTCCTTACGATAAAGTCTTGGAAAACACCTCAGAAATTAAGTTAGATAAAAAAGGCAACATGCCAATTTATTTTACCGCGTATCAACAATTTCAAAACCCAAAACCAAAGAAGGTAAGTAAAGATTTTTCGGTAAATACTTCTTTCATTCAAAACGGAACTACGACAGCCAAACTTAAAGCAGGAACATTAACTACTTTAAAAGTAGAGGTAGATGTTCGTGCCGATGCAGATTACGTAATGATTGAAATACCGATTCCTGCCGGGTGTAGTTACGAAAATAAAACGCAACAGTTTTGGGGTATAGAGACTCATAGAGAATATTTTAAAAATAAAACTTCGATATTTTGTGAGAAATTGAAACAAGGAAAATATGTTTTTAATATTGATTTAATGACCAGATATTCAGGGTTATACGTGTTAAATCCTGCAAAAGCAGAAATGATGTATTTTCCTGTTTTTTATGGTAGGGAAGAGATGAAAAAGGTTGGAATAAATTAGGGTTTAATGCTTTTTTAAGTGGATGATTCGAGAGTTTTTAGACCATTTTTAAGTATATTTGAGTTATGAAACCTAAAGTTAGGAAAATAGCGATGGTGGCCAATAGGGTCACGATGGATCAATACGACCAAGGTTTAGGAGATTTAGAATATTGGTTAACAAAATCCCCGAAAGAAAGAGTTGCCGCTGTTACTTTTTTAGTAAATCAAATCCTGAAGCCCGGACAGCGGATGGATAAAACAAAATTTAATAAAATAGATCTTAACAAATGACGCTCTCGACCGATTTTGAAGATTTTTTAAAATTGCTAATCAGCTACAAGGTAAGTTATCTTATTGTTGGCGGCTATGCCATGGCTTTTCACGGTAAACCGCGGTTTACTGGAGATTTGGATGTCTGGATAAATATTTCTGACCATAATGCATCCAGTATGGTTTCTGTAATTAACGATTTCGGCTTTGCCTCATTGGGGTTTACTAAAGAAGATTTTTTACGGTCCAATTTAATCAACCAAATCGGTTATCCGCCACTTAGAATAGATATTTTAACAAGTATTGATGGAGTATTATTTGAGGAGGCTTATAAAGAAAAATTACAAATTGAGATTGAACCTGATTTAATTGTTGACTATATTGGGCTTGATGAATTAATTCGCAATAAGGAAAAGAGTGGAAGAAAAATTGATTTAGCTGATGTCGAAGAATTAAAAATGAAAAGAAAAAAATAACCTAACCCTCCATTTCCCAAACCATTACTTGCCTATCATCTCCGGTAGAAATTAAATATTTCCCGTCATTGCTCCACATAATTTTATTAATAGAGTGGGAGTGGCCCATTCCCGATTTTTCTAAGCTTAAAATTTTATACAATTTAAAATCTTCCGCATCCCATAATTTTATACTTTTATCTTGACTGCAGGTTGCGAAATAGGGCAAACTAGGGTGGAAGATAATGCTGTACACGCCAAACATGTGTGCGGTAATTGTTTCTCTCAGTTGATATTCAGGCAGATTAAAAACGTTGAGCTTTGCATCTCGCCCGCCCGAGATTAAATATTTTCCATTGGGATGATAAGCTAAGGAGGTGACCGGCCCTGAATGTATTTGCAAGCTTTGCTTAAAGCTATAATCTGCAAGGTTATAGACGTAGATTGCGTGATCTTTACTTCCAAACGCAATCTCACTTTCATCTGGCGAGACAGCCATCGTTCTTACCATAGAAGTAGAAATTTGAAATCTATACAATTCTTCTAAATCTTTAAGCGACCAAACTGCTACCGTGCCGTCTTCGCCAGTGGTTAACAGTTCATCTTTGCTCTTTATCGAAATAATATCGAAAATTGGTTTTGTGTGTGCTTGAGTTTGCGCTACAATTTTTTGTTCTAAAAAATCATAAACCGTCAGCATTCCGCTGCGTTCGCCGATATACAAGCGATTGTTGTAATTATGCAAGGTATAAACCGAACTTTGTACTGGCAGTTTTACCATCACAAAGGCCATTTTTTTAGCGCTCCATTCTACCACTCCCTTGTCATTTCCAGCGCTAAAGAAAATGCCCTCTTTATCAGAATTTGCCAGAGCATATACTGGATTTTGATGACCTGAAAGTGTTTTTAAATGTTTTAACATGATGAATGATGATTAACTTTCTGCCAATGCTTGGCTTAACCGTTTATTTAGCCTTATTGCAATTACTACCTGGAAAACTACCAACAGGTCAAAAAATGCTCGTGTTAGAATTGAATAAAAGTTGAGGTTTACAGCCTTATCTCCGTGTAAAAGCATGTGTACAAGCAATATTACATTTACTATTATTGATAAAATGCTGAGAAAAATGCAGGTATAACCGAGGTACAAGTGCCATTTTTTAAATTTTAGATTGTTCTTCAGCAGATGGAACAACGTAATCCAGTTAAACAAGATTACAGGTAAAATTGATAAAAAATCTAAGGAGTTTTTGTTGTTATTACTTAGCGCAAGTAATATAATTCCGATAAAAAGATTAAAATAAGATATATATTTTATCATTTCTGAAATTTTTAATTTTACCCTAAACCCTAAACCCTAAACCCTAAACCCTAAACCCTAAACCCTAATTATGTCTATCAATCAGTTTTTCAGAAACATCTTTTAAAGACAAACCTTTCTCTTTTAGCAAAAACAACAAATGAAAAACGAGGTCTGCAGCTTCGCCAACTAATTCTTCTCTCGATTCTGCAAGCGCAGCGATAACAGTTTCTACACCTTCTTCGCCAACTTTTTGGGCAATTTTATTTATGCCCTTTTTACGCATTTTGTTGATGTAAGAACCTTCAACCGGATTTTCATACCTATCAGTAATGATATTCTCAAGCTCAAAAATAAAATTCTGATTAAAATCTGTCTTAAAGCAGCTTCGGCTACCGGTATGGCAAGTCGGGCCATCAGCTTGCACCTTAATTAAAATGGTGTCGTTATCGCAGTCGTTAAAAATTTCTTTAACATGTAAGAAGTTCCCACTGGTTTCACCCTTGGTCCAAAGACGGTTTTTGGAGCGCGAAAAAAAGGTAACTTTTTGCTCCGTTTGGGTCTGCTCTAACGCTTCGCGGTTCATATAGCCAAGCATTAAAACTTCTAAAGTTTTATGGTCTTGGATAACTGTAGGAAGCAACCCATCGGTTTTATCCCAATCCAGTGAAGAAATATCTATGTTCATATATTTGTGTTTTCGTCATTGCGAGGCCAAATGTATTTTTGGAAATATTCTCGCTTTATTCATCGTTTGCTATTTTTACCTATGTAATCAAAGTCTCCTTTAGGAGATTTAAAGTTTAGCCATTTATTGCCATTATGCTTTTTCAAACTGAGAACAAAAGTGCCTTTTTAGAAGATTTAAAGTTAATTCATTTATTGCCTTTATGTTTTTCCAAACTGAGAAAAAAAGTCCCTTTTAGGCATTTAAAGTTCAATCATTTTATTGCCTTTATGTTTTTCCAAATCGAGGGGAACAGTCCCCTTTAGGGGATTTAGGGGTTTCTTACAGGAATTCCGTTCTTTCTCAATTCTCTTTTCAAATCTGGAATTAATATCTCGCCATAATGAAAAACTGAAGCTGCCAAGGCTGCATCGACATTTGCATCTTTAAAAACATCGATAAAATGCTGCATGTTTCCTGCGCCGCCAGAAGCGATGATGGGAATGCTTATGCTCTTGTTTATGGTTGCAAGCAAACCACAATCAAATCCATTTTTTGTTCCATCGTGGTCCATAGAGGTTAACAAAATCTCGCCTGCACCCAAATCTTCAGCTTGTTTTATCCATTTTTCCGTGTCAAGTTCTGTAATCAATCTTCCTCCATTCAAATGAACCTTATTTTTACCATCAACATACTTGGTGTCTACAGCCAAAACTACAAACTGTACACCAAACGCTTTGGCCAAGGTTTCAATTAATTTAGGGTTTCGTACAGCTGCAGAATTGATGCTAATTTTATCTGCACCAGCGTTTAACAAAGCTTCTGCATCGGCAATTTCTGTAATGCCGCCGCCAATGGTAAATGGAATATTTAGTTGCCTAGCCACTGATTTAACCATCTCAATCATCGTTTTTCTTCGCTCATTTGTGGCGGTAATGTCTAAAAAAACCAATTCATCAGCACCTTGTTCGCCATATTTTGCGGCAAGTTCTACCGGGTCTCCAGCATCTTGCAAATTTACAAAATTTACACCCTTAACCGTTCTGCCGTCTTTTACATCGAGGCAGGGAATAATTCGTTTACTAAGCATTTTGTATGGTTTCGTCATTGCGAGGCACTAAGCAATCTCTAAAGTGCCTAGCAAACGTTTAAGATTGCTTCATGCCTCGCAATGACGGATTTAAATTTAGATTGATGAAAGCGCCTTTAAATTCCATTCCTTAATTTCTTCTATAGAAATTCTATCTTCATAAATGGCTTTTCCTACCACTACACTTCTAATGTCAAATTTCGCCAAGGCTTTAATGTCGTCCATAGAACTTACTCCGCCAGAGGCGATGAGTTTGATAAAAGGAGAATGTTCCAGTAATTTTTTGTACAAATCTATTGCAGCGCCTTCAAGCTTTCCGTCTTTATTTATGTCGGTACATAAAAACCTAAAAAAGCCTAAATTAAGGCACTTGTCTACGTAATCCATTAACTTAATGGGCGAGCTTTCCATCCATCCAGAATATTTGATTACTTCATCTAGCACGTCTATTGCAATAACAATTCTATTTGCATAGTCGTCTTTTTTAGCAAATGCCATGCTTAATTCTCTCAGAAAATCTGGATTGGTTATGGCCTGTGTGCCAACGATAACGCGGTGTATGCCAGCATCTAACAAGTGGTTTACTTGCTCTATGGTGCGTATTCCACCACCATATTGCACCTTCATTTCAGTTTTTTTGATGATTTCGAAAAGCGATTGCTGATTGCTAAAATCTCCTTTAGCACCGTTTAAATCAATAATGTGGATAAAATCGGTTCCATTGGATTGATATTTAGCTATCATTTCTGCCAAAGAAATGTTGTACTCTGTTTTCTGTGCGTAATCTCCTTCGCGTAAGCGAACTACTTTTCCGTCTAGAATATCTATTGCGGGTATAATGTACATGTTAAAAAGTTAAATTAGAAAAGTTTTTTAGTACCTGTTCTCCGGCCTTGCCAGATTTTTCGGGATGAAATTGCACGCCAAAATAATTGTCTTTTTGTATGGCTGCAGAAAATTTCACACCGTAATCTGCCGAAGCAATGTCAAAAATAGGGTTATATTCTATAAAATAAGAATGTACGAAATAAAATTGCTCGCCATTCTGCAAACCCTTAAATAAAACCGAGTTGCCAAAGTTTATTCCGTTCCATCCCATGTGCGGGATTTTAATATCTAAAGCCTTATCGAACTTTTTAGTGTTCAATTCAACAATGTTTAAGAGTTCTGCATTGCCCTCTTCGCTGTGCGATGTTAACAACTGCATGCCCACGCAAATGCCCAATACAGGTTTTTTTAGATTTTTTATTGCATCAGCCAATCCACTGTTGACTAATTTTTCCATAGCCGCGCCTGCATGGCCAACTCCGGGTATGATAATGTGCGTATACAAGTCGAAATCGGGCGTTGTGTTGATCATTCCATAAGAAATACCTAGCCTTTCTAGCGCTGAGGTAAGCGAAAAAATATTTCCAGCACCATAATTTACTATTCCAACTCCCTGACCCCCTGAAGGGGGAATAAACTCTGGCTCATGCATAGGAAATTTTTCGTTAGTATCTTTTTGCGTCATAAGTTTTACTTTTGTGGCGTCCGAAAGATGAACCACGTTTTATAGACTTTTATCACTCTGTATAGCCAATGTTATATTAATTGTTATCTTTTTATTGCCAGCTCGCGATTGCCATCCGACTTTTCGCTCCTCCTTCAGGGGGTTGGGTGGTTATAGCATCCCCTTCGTACTCGGTAAAACCATCTTTTCGGCGTCTCTTTTAATGGCCATTTTAATGGATTTTGCAAAAGCTTTAAAAATTGATTCAATTTTATGGTGTTCGTTGCTTCCCTCTGCCTTAATATTTAAATTGCATTTTGCTGCATCGCTAAAGGATTTAAAGAAGTGGTAAAACATTTCTGTTGGCATATCGCCAACTTTTTCTCTATTGAAGTCAGCATCCCAAACCAACCAGTTTCTGCCACCAAAATCTATGGCTACTTGTGCCAAACAGTCGTCCATAGGCAAGCAAAACCCGTAACGTTCAATTCCCAACTTGTTGCCAAGCGCTTTTGCAAAAGCTTCTCCCAGGGCAATTCCAGTATCTTCTATGGTGTGGTGCTCGTCTATGTGCAGATCTCCATCGGCCAATACTTTCATGTCTATACTGCCGTGCCTAGCTATTTGATCTAGCATGTGGTCAAAAAAGTTTAATCCGGTATGTATATCGGCATTTCCCGTTCCGTCAAGATCTAAATTAATGGAGATTTTAGTTTCACTGGTGTTCCGTTGGTGACTAATTTTTCTGCTCCCAGCTGTTAGAAACATATAAATGTCCTTCCATTCCGTGGTTTCTAGCGAGATAATGTCGTCTAAAGTCTCTCTCTTTGCCAAGTTCTCATTTGCACCAAGTGCATCGTTATTGCGGATAAAAATACCTTTGCAGTTTAGGTTTTTAGCAAGTACCATATCGTTTAAGCGATCTCCAATTACAAAAGAATTAGCTAAATTATAGGGCTCACTAAAATATTTTGTAAGAAGTGCTGTTCCGGGTTTACGTGTTAGTGCATTGTCTTTTGCAAAGGTCTTATCAATAATTACTTCATCAAAACGAACACCCTCTCCCTCAAAAGTTTTTAGCATAAAATTATGGATTGGCCAGAATTTTTCCTCTGGGTTTGAAGGTGTTCCCAAGCCATCTTGATTGGTAACCATCACCAACCTAAAATCTAATTCGGTAGCAATTTTAGAGAGGTAGAATAACGCTTTTGGGTAGAAGGTAAGTTTTTCGAAACTATCTACCTGTTCGTCTTCGGGTTCTATATTCAAAGTGCCATCTCTATCTATAAACAATACTTTAACCCCCAAATCCGCTGAGGGTGATTTTTCTTTTATTTCGTTCAACCCTAAATTGCTAAAGGGGCTTTTTCCAACTTCTTTCATAATTTGCTCCTTATATTTTTACTCCCCCTTTAGGGAGTTGGGGGGTTAATACTTTAATAAGCCTATCGTTTTCTTCTTTCGTGCCCACAGTAACCCTCAAACAGCCTTCGCACAGGGTTACTTTCGATCTATCGCGCACAATAATACCTTGTTCAACCAATTCCTGATAAGTTACGGCAGCGTCTTCCACATCGATTAAAATAAAATTCGCATCGCTAGGATAAACCTTTTTAACCATCGATAATGCCGCCAATTCAACGCTTAACCTGCCTCGTTCTTCAACGGTTTCTCTAATCCATTTATTTACCTGTTCTATGTTTTTAAGCGCTTCGAAAGCAAGGTCTTGTGTGGCTTGGTTAATGTTATATGGCGGCTTAATTTTGTTTAAAATTTGAACAATCGGCTTTGATGAAAAGGCCATACCCAGGCGAAGTGCAGCTAAGCCCCAGGCTTTTGAAAAAGTCTGCAACACCACCAAGTTTGTATACTCTGTAAGCTCTTGAATAAAAGTTTTTTGCTTCGCATAGTTGATGTAGGCTTCGTCTATAACCACAATGCCATTGAAATTTGCCAACACCGTTTCAATGTCCTCTCGCCTGATAGAATTACCTGTTGGATTGTTAGGCGAGCATATAAAAATCAGTTTGGTGTTTTTATCAATCGATTCTGCAATTTTTTCCAAATCTAACTGGAAATCGGGCAACAAGTTTACTTTTTTAACTGCTATGTCGTTTATATTCGCAGATACCTCGTACATGCCATACGTAGGCGGAACGATGATTGCATTATCTACGCCCGGATTGCAAAATGCTCTAAACAGCAAATCAATAGCTTCGTCACTTCCGTTTCCTAAAAAAATATGTTCTGCAGGTACACCTTTAATTTTGCTTATTTCCGTCTTCAAGTCTTTTTGTAATGGATCCGGATAACGGTTGTAATTTGCCGGCAGGGGAGAACCGTAGCTATTTTCGTTTGCGTCTAAAAAAATAGAGGCATTTCCTTTAAACTCGTCTCGCGCAGTAGAGTAAGGTTTTAAGTTCTTAATGTTTTCTCTAACTAAGTCTTCTATGTTGATCATTCTAAAAATGATTAATATTTGTATAATTCTAAATTGAATTTTGTTGCAATCTTATCGTTACTGCATTTTTATGGCCATCTAGTCCCTCGGCAAGCGCCAGCGTTTCTACGGTTTTGGCTATATTCTTTAACCCAATTTCGCTTAATTCTTGAAAAGTAATCTTCTTAACGAAAGCATCAATTGACACGCCAGAATACGCTTTAGCAAAGCCACTTGTAGGTAAGGTATGATTGGTGCCCGAGGCATAATCTCCAACGCTCTCTGGCGTAAAATTTCCAAGAAAAACAGATCCAGCATTTACAATGTTTGGCACAATTAATTGATGGTGCTCGGTCGCTAATATTAAGTGCTCTGGAGCATATTCATTAGAAAATTCCATTGCTTCAGCAAAATTAGAAACCAAGACAGCAAAACTGTTGTTAATGGCCTTTTCTGCAACCTCCTTTCTGCTAAGCTTTGCCAGTTGCTTTGCAATTTGTGTTATTGTTTGTTCTATTATTTTAGTTGAGGTAGCCACCAAAACACTTTGGCTATCAGCTCCATGTTCTGCTTGCGCGAGCAAATCTGCAGCTAAAAATGCCGGATTTGCCGTTTCATCTGCAACTACCAAAACTTCTGATGGGCCTGCTGGCATATCGATGGCAACTCTTTTTTGAAGCATCATTTTTGCCATGGTGACGTACTTGTTGCCCGGTCCAAAAATTTTGTAAACTCTTGGTACTGTTTCAGTGCCGTAGGCCATTGCCGCTATAGCTTGTGCGCCACCAATTAAATAAATCTTATCAATTCCCAACAGTTGTGCGCAATAGGCGAGGTAGCAATTTGTTTTGCCGTCTTTTTGTGGAGGAGAACAAACCACAATTTCTTTGCAGCCAGCTATAATTGCAGGAGTGGCCAACATCAAAAAAGTGCTTGGCAATACAGCAGAACCACCTGGAACATATAGCCCCGCTTTTTCGATGGCCCTAGTTTCTCGCCAGCAAACCACGCCGCTCATTGTTTCTACTTTCTCTTCTTTATTAAGCTGCGCTTGATGGAATTTTTTAATGTTAGAAAACGCGACGTTGATAGCTGTCTTTGCTTCTTCTGGAATGGCAGCAGCGATGGCAGAGAGTTCATCTTTATCTAAAAATAGTTTTTCTAAAATTACCTTATCAAATTGCTTTGCGTAGTTAAAAATGGCATTGTCGCCTTGCAATTTTACTTGCGCAATAATCTCTTTTACGCGGTTTTTAATTTCGTCGTCGTCTTCTATTTGCCTAGAACAAATATTGTAAACTTCTAATTTAGATAAATCTCTATAGTTATAGACTTTCAATGTATTATAAATTATAATTAACCAGTAGTTAATGATTTTTTTAAGTAATTACATGATTATTTTCTCTATCGGCATAACCAAAATGCCCTCAGCTCCAGCAGCTTTTAAACTGTTAATTTTATCCCAGAAATCTTCTTCGGCAATTACAGAGTGTACAGCAACCCAATCCTCTTCGAACAATGGAATAACAGTTGGGCTCTTAACTCCGGGCAACAAATCGATTACTTGTTTGAGGTTGGCTTTTTTAATATTTAACACCACATATTTGGTGGCTTTCGCTGCAAGCACCGAACGTATTCTTTGTAGCAATTCTGCGACATCTGGATTATCCACTATCGCTTTACTTCCAATTAGCACAGCCTCGGATGACATGACATCTAAAAAGCTTTTTAGGCCGTTGCTTTTAAGGGTACCTCCAGTAGAAACAATGTCAAAAATAGCATCGCTCAAACCAAGTCCTGGGCCAATTTCTACAGAGCCAGATATGGTGCGAACATTCGCTTTAATGTTTTTCTCGTTTAAAAATTTGCCTAAAATTACAGGATACGAGGTGGCGATGGTTTTGCCAGCAAGATCTTCTACCGTTTTGAGGTCACTGTTATTTTGAACGGCAATTTTAAGGTTACATCTGCCAAAGGCCAACTTCTGTAGATAAGAAACTTTTGCACCGGTTTCGGCAATCACATTTTCGCCAACAATACCCAAATCGGCAATGCCATCCTGAACATATTCTGGTATGTCGTCATCTCTAAGAAAGAGGATTTCTAATGGGAAATTGCTCACTGAAGAAATTAGCGAGCTTTTATAGTTGTCAAAAACTAATCCACAATTTTTAAGAATTTCTACTGATTTTTCGTTTAACCTACCCGATTTTTGGATAGCGATTTTGAGTGTTTTCAAAAGTATTGATTATAACATGAACAATAAACTAAAATTTCTGGTTGTTTTGCGTACAAAACATTACTATCTACATCGCCAAAAGGCGATGGTGCAAATGTGCGTAATGTTTTAAACTTAAATCCATTTTTATTTAGTTTGTCATCAATACTTTCGACAAGTTGGAGCGACAAATATAAATCTTTTAGCTTATAAAGCGAAAATTTTTGAACAAAATTAAGAACTCGGTGTTCTGCGATAAATTTTTAATTTTGTAAAAAAAAAACTTTGATTTGAAAAAACTTATACGTTCATTATTAATTCTATCGATTTTTGTTGCCTCTTGTAATTGGTTTAAAAAACCGCCACTTATCGGTAAAGTATTATCAGAACATTTTAAAAACAAATTATACACCAAATTTGATTCTGTAATTTACGATAGTATATTTGTTAGAAAGCGGGACAGCTTTGCAAGTCATTTTTCCAATCCGAAAGTGCTGAAGGCTTTTTACCAGCTAAATGGCAACGATCCCGTGTTTGTAACTAATTTTTTTATAAACGGCCAATTAGATACGCTGCAGAGGTATTTAGGCGATAGTGGCCTGCACGGAATTAATCCAAAAATTTTTCAATTAGAAGAAATGAAGGTTTTGCTGACTAAGCTTACTTCAAATAAAGCTACAGATTTAAAGCAAATTTATCCGGTCATTGCAGATTTGGAATTGCTATCGGCTAACGCCTACTTAAACTATACAAACTATTTAAGGTATGGTATTGTAAATCCGCGTCGGGTGGTTTCTAGGTATTACATTAACGTTAGAAGACCAGATAGCGCTAAAATGATGAAAACCTTGTCGTCTGTAAACCTGGCAGATACATTGGCCGCTGTTCAACCAAAATCAGAACAGTATTTAGCGCTGCAAAAAGCTTTTATTGCCGCTAAAGATGTTTCTACAAAACGGGTTTTGAGTGTTAATATGGAGCGTAGACGCTGGCAATTACCCAACTTAGGGACTTATTTTGTACAAGTGAACGTACCCGATTTTAAACTTACTTGGTTTGATAAACTAGATACGCTAATTACCATGAAGGTTGTAGTTGGTGGCAAGCGGGAGAAAAACTACGATGAGAAATGGAAAGCCTACAAAAAATCTGGAAATATTAACGATAGACCAAAAAACCACGAAACACCGTTACTTTACAGCAAAATAAATTCGATCCAAGCCAATCCGGTCTGGAACATTCCAGTAAGTATTGCACAGAATGAAATTTATTGGATGGCTAGGAAAGATCCATACTACCTTTCTAACAGTAACATAAACGTGTATTATAAAGGCAAGTTACTCGGCGAACCCGACACCATAAATTGGACCAGATACCCTAGCGACAAATTGCCATTTAAGTTTAAACAAGGTCCTGGAGGTGGAAATGCATTAGGGAAGTTTAAATTTATTTTTGATAATGATTTTAGCATTTACTTGCACGATACCAATAACAAAAGTGGATTTCGACTGGTTGATAGGGCTATCAGCCACGGATGCGTGAGGATTGAAAACCCACTGGATTTTGCCCGCTTACTTGTAAACAGCCCTTATTCTTATGATAAACTGCGCGTACAGGTAGATTTGCCGCCAATAGACAGCACGCACAACAGTTGGTACGTTAAAAGGATGGCGGAAAGAGCAGATACCTCAAAGGTGTTTAAAATGAAATCGAGTTGGTTTGGCCCTAAAAAGCCAGTTCCGCTTATCATTACTTACTTTACAGCATGGTATCAAAACAACGAAATCCAATATTGTCCGGATGTTTATAGCCATGATGAACAGATCTGGGCAGCAATGAAAAAATTTAGGTAGATTTTAAAGATTAGTTGTTTAGGGGTTAGAAGGTTAGCGTTTAGTCGGTAAACCGTTTAGGCGTTGGGGCGATAAGTTATTAAGGCGACTTCCTAATTAGTGCACCAAGTCTTTGTTCCTTGCTCCTTAATCTTTTATTTTTTTCATCTTGTCTCAAATCTCAAATCTCTTAATTTTTCATATCTTTGATTTTTGATGAGTTTCCTGTATCCAGGCTTCCTTTTTGCGCTTTTCGCTATCGCCATTCCGGTAGTTATTCACCTGTTTAATTTTAGGCGATTTAAGAAAATATATTTCTCTAACGTAAAGTTTTTAAAAGAGGTAGAAGAGCAACATTCGTCAAAAGAAAAACTAAAGAATTTGCTTATCTTATTTGCCCGGATATTGACCATTATATTCTTGGTGCTGGCATTTGCTCAACCCTTTCTTTCTACCTCCAAAAGTGCTTCTGCTACACTTGGCAATTCGGTAAGCATCTACGTAGATAATTCTTTTAGCATGCAGGCAGCCAACAAAGATGGGATTTTGTTAGATGAAGCAAAAAGAAATGCTGCCGCGATAGTAGAAGGTTTTGGACTAAATGATCGCTTTCAATTGCTTACTAATGATTTCAGCGGAAAAGACCAGCGTTTGGTTAATAGAGAGGAATTTTTAAAGGCTTTGGATGAGGTGCATATTTCTTCCTCGACCAAAACTTTGCAACCCATCATAAATTTGCAAGAACGTATATTAAAGGGAAACGCAAATAAGTTTATTTATATTCTATCTGATTTTCAAACCAATATAACAGAAAGAAAGCGCTTAGAAGTAAGCCCAAATATAAACTACAACGCCATTAAAATAGAACCTAACAGTTTACCTAATGTTGCAGCAGATAGTGTTTACTTTTTATCGCCTAACCACCAGCCAGGGGCGAGCGAAAAGTTGGTAGTGGTACTTAAAAATTATTCTAAAGAGGTTGCCAATAACATCCCCATTAAACTTAGCATTAATGGCGCACAAAAAGGTGCAGCTGCGTTAACCATAAACCCGGGCGCTACAGCTAGAGATACCATAAATTTTTCTGGCTTAGCGGCTGGATGGCAGAAAGGTCGTTTAACCATTAAAGATTATCCGGTAAATTTTGATGATTCGCTATTCTTTAGTTTTAACGTAAACAAAAACCTACCCATTCTCGCTATAAATGGAGCGGGTACAGGTAGATACCTCAGCGCGTTATATGGTGCAGATAAGTATTTTGAGTTAAATCAAATGTCCGAAAGTAATATCGATTATGGCAGTTTCTCCCAATATAAACTCATCGTGCTAAACGGAATCAAAAATCCAACGTCTGGTTTGGCGCAGCAGGTAAAAAGCTACGTTAATGCTGGTGGAACTTTGATTATTTTACCTTACTTGAGTCCAAATTTTTCTGAGTACAATGCTTTTCTAGCCCATTTATCTTTACCAACCATTTTAAATTTAGATACAGGGCAAACAAGGATAGATAAGATAGATTTTAATCATCCGATTTTTAAATCGGTTTTTGAATCGATCCCCAAAAATATAGATTATCCAATCGTTAAGAGACATTTTTCTTTTGCTCAAAACAGCCAAAACACAGGCACTGCCATTATGCAAATCTCGAACGGGCAAACTTTATTTGGGAGTTTTCGATTAGGAAGTGGTAATATTTACCTTTCTGCAACCGGGTTTAACGGCGAGGATGGCAATTTGGCAACAAGTCCGTTGTTTGTGCCACTTATGTACAGGGCCGCATTGATGGGAAGTGCAGAGACGCCATTGTTTTATACCTTAGGGCAAGAAGACGCAGTGCTTAGTGGAAAAGTGCAGCCCGATAAAAATCAAACGTTAAAGTTATATGGCGATAAATTTGAGGCGATTCCCGAACTGCGTTCGGTTGACGGAAGAACAACGGTTTACATGGCCGATCAAATTAAGAAGACAGGTTTTTACGAGCTAAAGCTAGCCGACTCTTTAGTTTCGGTATTTGGATTTAATAATAACCGCGCAGAGTCTAATATGAAGTATTTAACAAAAGCACAAATAGAAGCCTTGGCGCCTAGTGGAGCTTTACATGTGTTCGATGCAGAAAGCGATTTTACAAAGTTTTCTTCGGGAGGAAAGGAAATAGCGCACACCTTTTGGAAACTTTGTATAATTTTGTCGCTAGTTTTTATGGCAGCAGAAATTTTGCTGGTTAGGTTTTTTGATAAAATTTCGAAACAAACAATATGAATGTTCTTGTTAAAAATGCAACGATACTTTCTCCAGAGAGCAGTAAACATAACAAAACTGTTGATGTACGGGTTGTTAGCGGCAAATTTTCTGAGCTTGGCAAGCTCGATGCCGCCGATGGGGAGAAGGTTTTCGATGCCGAAGGCGCTTATTTGAGTCCAGGTTTTTTTGATTTAAACTGTGCCTTTGGAGATCCGGGGTTTGAGACAAAAGAAGATATGCAAACGGTAACGTATGCGGCTATGGCTGGCGGTTTTACAGGCTTGGCATTGTTGCCTCAAACAGATCCAGTGGTGCAATCCAAATCTCAAGTGGCTTATGTATTAGACAAGGCAAAGGGCAACTTGGTAGCTGTTTATCCGCTTGGCGCGATAAGTCAGCAACGAGAAGGCAAAGAAATTGCAGAATTGTTTGATATGCAGCAAGCTGGGGCAATTGCATTTACTGATGGAGATAGACCGCTACAAGATGATGGTTTTATGAACAGAGCCTTGCAATATGCCAAAGGTTGCGATGCATTGTTGATGGTTTCTCCCGAAAATAAATCCATCGCCGGCAAGGCACAAATAAACGAAAGTAAAAACAGTGTATTGTTGGGCATGAAAGGTTTGCCAGCATTGGCAGAAGAAATGCACATTGCAAGAGATATTTTTTTGGCGAAGTATAATGATTGCAAAATTCACATCAACTGCGTCTCTACCGCTGGCGCTGTAGCACTCATTCGCCAGGCAAAAAAAGAAGGCGTTCAAATTAGTTGCGATGTGGCTGCACATCAATTGGTTTTTACCGAAGATTTGCTGGCAGATTTTGATAGCAACTATAAAGTCAAACCTCCTCTACGGGGCAAGGCCGATGTAGACGCGCTGATTGTTGGATTAAAAGACGGCACTATTGATGCGATTTGTTCGCAACATAGGCCAGAAGAAATAGAATTTAAAGACGTGGAGTTCGAAATTGCACATTACGGCATCATTGCACTCCAAACGGTATTGCCGCTGTTGTTGCAAGCAAAGCTTTCTCCAGGTTTAATAGTCGAAAAGCTTTCGGTAAATTCGCGGAAATTATTAAGTTTAGATGTTCCAAATATAGAAGAAGGAGAACCAGCTAATTTTGTGATCTTTGATGTGCAAAAACAATGGACATTTGATTCGGCAACAAATCGATCTAAATCTAGCAACAGCCCGTTGATGAATAAAGTGTTAACAGGAGCCGTAATTTTTGTGGCGAACAACAACAAACAGTTTAATGCAAAATAATTTTTTAAGTTCACACAATTAACAGCAACCAGATTAATATGGATAGTAAAGTAAAAAATGCCCTACATGCAGGGATAGAACAATATGCAAAACTGGCGAAAGTAGAAGCAACTACCTTTGAAACCGAACTGTCGGCTGCATTCGAACTCGATGTTAATTTTCTAGATAAAACAACATCTTTCGATGCGGTATTCGATTCTCACCCAAAATTCGAATCGTTAAGAGAAGTCTATTTTGATCTTTTGATGATTAATTTTTTTAGCAACGATGTAAAAAAACTAGAAGAAGATTATTTAGAAAGCGAAGAATGGGGAAAGATAGAAGAAGAGACCATAGATAGGGGAACGGAGTTGCTAAACTTGTTGCTTTACATAAAAGATTGCCATGATGAAGATTTAGAGCCTGATTTAGAGGATTTCTTAAAAGAGTTTCTCTTGGTAGAGGATGATGAATTTCAGGACGAGTTTGAGATTTACGAAGATTTGATAGACAACCAGCAGCTGGCAGAAGCAAGCGCTAAAGAAATTTGCCAAACGGCAAGCCAATTAAAACTGGTGCCAGAAATGGAAGATCTGTTTGTTCCTTTTATGGTGTTCTTCTCTGATGTAGAAGGCACAGAAAATTCTATGAAAGAATTGGCAGAAAACAGTGCAGAACCTGCTTTCGAAACAGCGGTTTATGCTTTAATAACCACTATAAACAAATAAACTAAATTAACATGCAACAAGAATTAATGGAGGAAAAAACAAGGCCCAATGCACTAGCGTTTAAGATTGCTATTGTTTTCTCTATCTACATCTTAGTTCTAATGGTTATCGTAAGAGCTCTTGGTATTAATCTTCAATCAGAAGATACCCCCACGTTGTATAAGGTTGTATCTGGAATTTTAAATTGGGCACCTTTTATACTTGCCATTTACTATGTGCAAATTACCCATAAAAAGGAGTTAGGAGGATTTATTACTTACGGTAGAGGGTTTTCTGCAGGTTTTAAATTTGCAGCTTACGGCGGACTATTTACCGGGATATTTATATTTCTTTACTACCAATTTATTGATCAAGCGGGAGTACAAGAAATTATGGACGCTGCTTTGGCAAAAGCAAATGGAGACGAGAATCAAATAAAAGGTATAGAGATGATGAGACCTTATTTTACCATTAGTGCTGCTTTTGGTTCTGCAGTTATGTTTACAATTACTGGATTGATAATAAGCTTAATATCTGCTGCAGTAGTTAAGAAGGAGCGTCCATTGAATTTTGTGGAAGCAGAAGAAATTTAACTTGCTGAATTTAAGAAGCCTGCAATTTTATCATATTAGTTGGTGAAATTTTCGATTCGATTTTTATGTCAAACTTTTATATTATTTCAGGTTGTAACGGAGCAGGTAAAACAACTGCATCTTTTACCGTTTTGCCAGAAATGCTGAATTGCAGAGAGTTTATAAATGCTGATGAAATAGCAAAAGGAATTTCCCCTTGCCAACCAGAAAAGGTTGCAATCCAAGCAGGTAAGATTATGTTGACTAGAATTGCTTCCTTAATTGACTCTGATAAAGACTTTGCAATTGAAACAACATTAACTACTAGAAGCTACCTAGCGACTGTTGCGTTAGTAAAGGCAAGAGGATTTTACGGAACCCTATTATATTTTTGGTTAGACAATGTAGATTTAGCGATAGAAAGGGTTAAAAATAGAGTGAGCGAAGGTGGACATTCAATTCCTGAGGATGTTATCAGAAGAAGATATCAAAAATGGAGTAAAAAATTTGAAGCTTTTTCGTGATGTGAGTGATTATTGGTTAGTTATAGATAATTCTACAGAAACCCCATCATTTATTGCAGATGGAAATCTTAATGCAGAAAATGTTATCTTTGATTTAGTAAAATGGGCGCTATTAAATAGAATTTAATGAACGAAATAGATAACAATTTAAGAATCCGAGAAAAAATCCAAAAAGGTTTATCCTTATCATTAAAGAAATTAATTTCCTACAAGAAAAAAAATGGAGGAGTTCTTGTTTTTTCAGAGAAAGGTAAAATTATAAAAATAGAAGCAATTAATTTAGTCGACTAATTCGGCCATAAATTAAGCAGAGGAAGCTTTTTTAGCTTACAGGAAAATTTGTGATTTTTTAAAAATGACAGTACGAGTGAATAAAAGAAATTGTTTAGGTCAACCTGTTAATGATTGGGTTTAGTCTTACCTTTTTATAAAGACGTTTTAAGATCACCATGGATATATCAATTGTAATTCCCTTATTAAACGAAGACGAATCGCTGCCGGAGCTTAGCGCTTGGATAAAAACGGTGATGGATGCCAATGCATTTACTTACGAAGTACTTTTTATAGATGATGGAAGTACAGATAATTCATGGAAGGTAATTGAGGAGTTGAGTATAAGCAATCTAAATATTAAAGGCATAAAGTTTAGGAGAAATTATGGAAAGTCTGCAGCTTTAAATGTGGGTTTTGAAGCTACGCAAGGCGATGTTGTGTTCACGATGGATGCCGATTTGCAAGATAGCCCAGATGAGATCCCAGAGTTGTATCGTCGCATTAAAGAAGAGAAACTAGATTTAATTTCGGGTTGGAAGAAGAAACGTTACGATCCAATTACCAAAACCATCCCAACAAAATTGTTTAATGCCGCCACCAGAAAAATGAGTGGAATTCAGTTAAATGATTTTAACTGTGGATTAAAGGCTTATAGGAGCGATGTAATTAAAACCATAGAAGTTTATGGCGAAATGCACCGTTACATTCCCGTAATTGCAAAGTGGGCAGGTTTTAACAAGATTTCTGAGCAGGTGGTAGAACACCGGGCACGTAAATACGGCACCACCAAATTTGGTTTCAGCAGGTTTATAAATGGTTTTTTAGATTTGCTATCCATCTTTTTTGTGGGCAAATTTGGCAAACGGCCAATGCACTTTTTTGGCTCAATGGGAGTGCTTAGTTTTTTGATTGGAACAATCATTGCGCTTTGGCTTATCGGCGAAAAACTATATGATATTGCGCAAGCCATTCCAATTAAACGAGAAATTACAGCGCAACCGTTATTTTACATTGCTTTGGTAGCCATTATTTTGGGTTCTCAGCTTTTTTTAACAGGTTTTGTGGCCGAATTGGTCACTAGAAGTGCACCAGAGAGAAACCACTATTTGGTAGAGAAAAAAACCCCATAGTCCCCTGAAGGGGGAATTAGCATGGTTAATAAACTAGATTACTTAAATGGCTCAACCTAAATCAAACTTTACTGAACACCCAGATGAAACTTTGGGTTTAAACTCCTCTGGTGGGTCTAGCAAACAACTGAGTTAAATGGCTCTCCCTGAATCAAACACTACTAAACACCCAGATGAATCTTTGGGTTTAGCCTCCCCCTTCAGGGGGTCGGGGGGGCTTTTCTCTATAATCATTCCACTTTACAACCGCCCGCAAGAAATTGAGGAGCTTTTGGCTACCTTGACCAAGCAGACATACACTAATTTTGAGGTGTTGATTATTGAAGACGGTTCTAAGCTCGATGCGAAAGCAATGGTTAATGCCTATTCAGGCAAATTGAACATTAGGTATTTCTTTAAAGAAAATGCCGGGCAAGGTTTTGCACGCAATTACGGTTTCGAGCATGCCAAAGGCGATTACTTTGTTGTTTTCGATTCAGATTGTTTAATCCCACCAAACTATCTAGAAATTGTAAACGCTTCACTTGCTAAAAATTGGTTAGATGCCTATGGAGGGCCAGATGCCGCACACGATAGCTTTACTGATGTTCAAAAAGCAATTAGCTACGCCATGACTTCCCCTTTTACTACGGGCGGTATTCGCGGCAATAAAAAACACGTCGGCACTTTTCATCCGCGTAGTTTTAACATGGGCGTTTCTAGGGCAGCTTGGCAAAAAGCAGGTGGGTTTTTATTAACCCGCCTGGGCGAAGACATAGAATATAGCATCAGAATTCAGAAAAATGGGTTTAAAATTGGGCTGATTCCAGATGCCATCGTTTACCATAAACGCCGTACAAGTTTTAGCCAGTTTTACAAACAACTGCACTTTTTTGGTCGGGCGCGAATAAATATTTACAAACATTTCCCTTCAGAGCTAAAATTGGTGCATTTTTTTCCGGCTGCTTTTACCCTTGGATTTATCTTCACGCTTTGCGCCAATGTATTTGGAATGCCTTTTGTGGGTATTTTAGATGCACTTTTCTTAATTTTCTTTTTGTTGATATTTTTTCACTCATGTACACAAAATAGATCTTTAAAAGTTGCACTTTTGAGTGTTGTAGCGTCCTTTATCCAACTTACAGCTTATGGCTTAGGATTTATGCAAGATTTTATAAAAAGAGTGGTGTTTAAACAATCATGATCGACTATTTAAGAGAAAGTACGTTTGCCGTAAACGATGTTATACACAAGGCCTGGACAATAACTAGAAAGCATTATTTATCTATAGCAACGCTATGCTTTTTAATGTTCATTACCTCCATGGCATCTACCATTATGTCTGGCCTTTTAAGAGAAGTAGATTTTTTCTTGAGTTTGTTTATGCTCTTAGTTTTTGTATTGCTTTACTTTACGCTAAACCTAACGCTTTTTAGATATGTTTTCCATCTTTTAGATGATGAAAAAGACGATGTGCTAATTGTGCAGACCATCCCAACCAAGGTGCAGATTGTTACTTTTCTAATTGCTTCTGTAGTTTTTGTGTTTACCTTGCTTATAATCATGTTGTTAACAGCATTTTTGCCCTTTGCTCTGTTTTACATTTTATTAAAGATTAGACTTTTTTCTGTAGATCAGAAAGTATTCAGTTCAATATCTAATGTTTTTTTACTTATTGGTTTTCTGTCGGCTTTTATCGCCTTCGTAAGACTTTCTTTTTTTCCGTTTTTCATAATAGATCGCAAAACAGATAGACTCACTTTTCAAGAGATAAGTTTTTCTAAAACCACCGGTAACTTTTTTAGAAGGATTACAAGTACTGTCAGTGCTCTTTTTACACACGCACTTTTATCCATTAAATTTAGCCTTGCGCTAACAAAAGGAAATTTTACAAAGTTGCTTTTGCTGTTGGCGGTGTTGGCCACTTTTGGCTATCTGTACGGTTATTTAAGAGACAACGATGTGCTAATTCCAGGAAAGATTTATTTAATTATTTTAACACTTTCGTTTATCTCCTTTATTATTGTGCCGCTCACGGCAGTTAGTTTAACCGTTGCCTATCGTAAAATGATGGACGAATACGAAGGAGAAGCAAATCCAACTATTTTGCATAATTTAGTTTAATCTTATGGAAGTTTTAACAGATAAAATACTAGGTAATCTGAATAATTTTGCAGATTTAGGTAGGCAAAAGGCATTTGAATTAGGGAATCCGTTCTATTATCAAGAAAAAGGAGATAATGACTATTGGAGAAAAGAATTGCCAAATGGAGAAATTTATTTAGTCCAATTTGAAGTGGAATACGATCATGAAAATCGCCCATTAAAAATAGTAGATACTTTTAAAAAACGTATTAGCTAAATAATGAGTCAACCTGAACTTTTTGTAGTTACTGGGCCAAATGCTGCTGGTAAGTCTAGTTTTATAAGAAGTAGATTAAACGATTTTTCAGGGTTCGAAATTATTATGACTGGTGTGTATAAAGACAGGACTAGGGAAGTGTTTACTAAGGCTATTCAATTAAAAAAAAGTATTGTTCTTGAAACAGTTTTTAACAACCAATCATTTATTGATTTTATTGCAGAAGCGAAAAAAGCAAATTATAAACTTAGTTTAATTTGTTTATTTCTGAATAATCCTCAACAATCGTTAAATAGAGTTGTATTAAGATATTTGGAACAGAGTGGTTTAGAAATTTCTAAGGGAAATGTTGAAATAAATTTTATGGAGAATTTTAAAAATGTTTCAAATTTTCACTTCGTTTTTGATAGAGCAGATTTCATTTATACTGGAAATAAAAATCAAAATGAGAATTTAATGACCCTAAAGGGATTGGAGATTATTGCTTACAAAGAAAATGAAAGTACATTTTTACAACTTTTTGCCAAATACGCCCTTAGCAGAGATAAGCTTTCTAAAGAAGCATTTGATATAATAGTAAAAAATATAGATTTTAATCATGGAGATTCCCTTTAGGGATTTGAGGTTATGGGGTTAAAATCTATATTAAGTAAGCCATTTGCTGCGTTTGCCGTTTGGCGGATCAATCGCTGGAAAAACAATGCAGTGGCTGCTCAGCAAAAAACAATGTTAAAGATTGTTCGAATGGCAGGCCAAACTTCTTTTGGCGTAAATCATCAATTTAACGAAATAAAAAACTATCAAGATTTTAAAAAACGCGTTCCTATAGCCGATTACGAAGAACTAAAACCATATATAGAGCGCGTGGTGGCAGGAGAGCCAGATGTATTTTGGCCCGGAAAGCCGCTTTATTTTGCCAAAACCTCTGGTACTACCTCGGGTGTTAAATATATTCCATTAACCAAAGAGTCTCTTCCCGAACACATAAAGGCTGCTAGAAATGCAATTTTAACGTACATAAACGAAACAGGTAAAGCCAATTTTGTAAACGGTAAGATGATATTTTTGCAGGGAAGCCCAACGCTGACCGAAAAAAATGGAATCAACATTGGCCGCCTTTCTGGTATTGTGGCCCACCACGTTCCGGCGTATTTGCAGAAAAATAGGTTACCCAGCTACGAGACAAATTGCATTGAGGATTGGGAACAAAAGGTAGATGCCATTGTTGAGGAAACGATATACGAAAACATGACTCTTATTTCTGGCATTCCGCCGTGGGTACAGATGTATTTCGATAAACTTTCTGAAAAAGCTGGCGGAAAACGAATAGCAGATATTTTTAGAAATTTTAGTCTGTTTATCTACGGTGGCGTAAATTTCGAACCTTATCGCGCAAAGCTGGAGGAAATTGTTGGTAAAAAAATAGATTCTATAGAAACCTATCCTGCTTCTGAGGGATTTATTGCCTATCAAGATTCGCAGAAAGATAAAGGTCTACTGTTACTGGTTGATGCAGGTATGTTTTACGAGTTCATTCCTGCCGATAAATATTACGAAGAAAATGCGCCAAGATTAATGTTGGCCGATGTAGAGTTGGATAAGAACTATGCACTTATTTTAAATACCAATGCCGGCCTTTGGGGATACAGCATTGGCGATACAGTAAAGTTTGTAAGTAAAAATCCATATAAAATTGTAGTGACGGGAAGAATTAAACATTTCATTTCGGCGTTTGGGGAACATGTAATCGGCGAAGAAGTAGAGCAAGCATTGATGAAGGTTGCCAACGATGAGGCTGCCAAAATTACAGAATTTACTGTGGCTCCGAAGGTAAACCCCATAGCAGGACTTCCGTTTCACGAGTGGTTTATAGAGTTTTCGGTTGCGCCGAATGATTTAAAGAACTTTGCCGAAAAGGTCGACAAAGCGTTACAGCAAAAAAATTCTTATTACTTTGATTTGATAGAAGGGAGGATCTTACAACCACTAAAAATACGTACGTTGCAGAAAGATGCCTTTGTAAATTATATGAAAAGCGAAGGAAAACTAGGTGGACAAAATAAAGTGCCCAGATTGAGTAACGATAGAAAATTAGCGGAGGCGCTGGAGGAGTATGTCGAGTAATGGTTGCGCTGGTCTATTGTTAGATTGTTTCATTGCTGTATTGTTAAACGGCTAGATTGCCAATACTCAACCTAAAACTTAGATGCAAAAAAATTATTTACAGCTAAATCAGATAACCGCTTACACAAAAGCTTTTCATTTAAGTAATTTGGTTTGGGAATTAGCATCAAAGTGGGATGCTTTTGCAAAATATTCAATCGGACAACAGTTTGTAAATGCGGTAGATTCTATTTCAGCTAATATTGCAGAAGATTTTGGTAGATATCATAAAAAAGATAAAATAAAATTCTATTACTATAGCTTTGGTTCTGTTAAAGAATGCTTGGACTGGAATGAAAAAGCAAAAATTAGAAAGATGATTGATGAAGAAGCCTATTCGAAGATTTTCGCAGTTTTGGAAACTTTACCAAAGGAAATTCATCAATTGATAAAATTTACGAATGAAAAGTTAAAAATTTAGCTCGCTTTGCGCGATACAATAATGTCTCGACAATAAAAACAATCTCTTCATAATTGAACAGTCTCGCAGCGATAAAACAATCTTTTAACAATTGAAAAATTTCAGCAATTCAACAATCTCTTAGCAATTGAGCACCCTAACCACACAACAATCAATAAAAAACATCGCCATTCTAGGCTCTACCGGTAGCATCGGCACCCAGGCGCTAGAAGTTATTAGAGATAATCCTGCCATTTTCAACGTTACGGTAATTACCGCAGGCAAAAATGCAGAATTGCTTATCGCGCAAGCAAAAGAATTTAAGCCCAAGGCTGTTGTTATTTGCGATGAGCGAAAATATAGCGAGGTAAAAAATGCCTTGGCAGGCTTGGAAATAGTAGTTTTTACGGGAGAAGAAGCGCTTACAGAAGTTGCTCAAATGCCAGAAACGGATGTGGTTTTAACCGCCGTAATGGGGTCCGTAGGTTTAAGGCCAACGGTGGCGGCCATAAAAGCCAGAAAAGACATCGCGCTAGCAAACAAAGAAACTTTAGTGGTTGCTGGGGAGATTATTACGCAGCTTGCCAAAGAATACGGAGTTAAAATTCTACCTGTAGATTCAGAGCATTCGGCCATTTATCAATGCTTGGTGGGAGAGGAGCAAGATAAGATAGAAAAAATTTACCTCACGGCTTCTGGTGGTCCTTTTTTAGGGAAAACCAAAGACTTTCTTTCAACCGTTAAAAAAGAGCAGGCTTTAAAACATCCTAATTGGGTAATGGGAGCAAAAATTACCATCGATTCTGCAAGCCTAATGAACAAGGGTTTAGAGGTGATAGAAGCAAAATGGTTATTTAACTTGGAGGCAGATCAGATTGACGTCATTGTGCATCCGCAGTCTATTGTGCATTCCTTGGTTCAGTTTACAGATGGCTCTATGAAAGCGCAAATGGGACTACCAGATATGAAGCTGCCCATTCAATATGCGCTCAATTATCCCGCAAGGTTAAAAAATAATTTCGAACGCTTTAACTTTTTGTCCTATCCAAACCTAAGCTTTCAACAGGCAGATACACAAACTTTTAGAAATTTGGCGCTTGCTTTCAGTGCATTAAAAAAAGCTGGCAACATGCCTTGTATTTTAAACGCAGCCAACGAAGTGGTGGTAGAGGCTTTTTTACACGACAATCTTGGTTTTTTAGAAATGAGCGACGTAATTGAACTTTGTATGGAAGAAATGAGTTTCATAGAAAAACCACATTTAGCCGATTATTTAGAAACTGACAAAGATACCCGTATCTTTGCCCGAGAATTGGTAACAAAATTTAAACGATAACATCTAATACCGAATCGCCATTCCCCTCTTGTAGAGGGGTGGTCGCAGACCGGGGGTGTTAGTTAGTAAAAAAGCCAACAAAATGTCAATGTTTAGTTGGGCTTGGATGTTTCTCAAAATAATGATAAAAATTGATGTTAATTACAAATTATAAAATACAAAATAAAAACAAGATATGAGTGGATTGATTATGGCAGGCCAACTTTTAATTGGGTTGTCTCTTTTAGTGATACTACACGAGCTAGGACATTTTTTGGCGGCGAGGGCATTTGGTATTAAAGTAGAGAAATTTTATTTGTTTTTTGATGCATGGGGATTTAAACTTTTCAGTTTTACACGCGGAGGCGTAGAGTATGGTGTGGGCTGGTTGCCATTGGGCGGTTACGTTAAAATAGCCGGTATGATTGACGAGAGTATGGATACCGAGCAGTTAAACCAGCCGATACAACCTTGGGAGTTTAGGGCAAAACCAGCTTGGCAGCGTTTAATAGTGATGCTTGGTGGTATTTTTGTAAATATAATTGTCGGCATCATTATCTTTTGGATAATGACTTTTAGCTACGGACAAACCTTTACACCGAACAGTGCGGTGGTTAACGGAATACAAGCAGGTGCACCGGCATTGAAAATTGGGTTAAAGAATGGCGATAAAATCCTTGCGATAGATGGTAAAAAGGTTGTTCGCTTTGAAGAGCTCAAAAGTTCTAAAGTGATTATGGGAGGCGGCGTGATTACGGTGCTGCGCGGAGATAAAACGTTAGAAATCAAAGTTCCTGATAATTTTTTAAGTAGTTTAAAAGATGGTAAGGCGATGTTTGTGGAGCCACGGCTTCGTACGGTGGTAGATTCGTTATTGCCAGCCGGAAACGCTATAAAAGATGGGTTGAAAGTAGGAGACAACATTACAGCAGTAAATGGTACACCTGTTTCCTATCAAGATGAGATAAAGCCAATTATTGAGGCGAATACAGGAAAAGAAGTTTTGCTCTCGCTTGTAAGAAATGGACAACCAATGGAATTGACAGCCCATGTTGGCAAAGATAGCCTTTTAGGTTATGTGCCTAATATCTCACAGATTAAGCAAGTAACCACCGACTATACTTTTTTACAGGCAATGCCAATTGGTGCAAATATGGCTTGGACTATGTTTGCCGACAACGCAAAAGGCATTGGGAAAATGGTAACAGGCAAAGTAAGTGCTCGGAACATCAGCAGTCCCGTAGGAATTGCCAAAGTGTATGGCGGTACTTTTGATTGGACGAGGTTTTGGACACTTACTGGATTGATTTCAATCGCGCTTGCATTTATGAACTTGCTTCCCATTCCGGGGCTAGATGGTGGCCATGTTGTTTTTCTTTTGATAGAGATGGTACAACGAAAACCGGTAAGTGAGAAAGTGTTGGAGAAGGCGCAAATTGTGGGTTTTGTGGTGCTTATTGGTTTGATGGTTTTTGCGTTTGGAAACGATATTTTAAAGGCTTTTGGAAAATAAGTTTGTGAATAAGACTTTCGAAACTAACTATTGTTGAATATGAAAATCGTAATTCTTATTTTCATTCTGATTAATCTGACAAATCTCGATTGGTTAATGTATAGAAAATACATCAAAAAAGAAAAGAAGATTTTTTGGGAAGAGTACTATTTTATCTGGTGATTGGATGATGTAGAATGAATTTTTTGCCGCAATGAATGGGTTTTTCTTTTCATTTGCGGCATTTTATTAAGAGCAAATGACTGATAAAAAACAACAACCTAATTATTTTGAGTTCTACGAGCTTCCTGTAAAATTTCACCCAGAACTTTCAAAAGTAAAAGCTAAATTTTACGCGCTAAGTAAAAAATACCATCCCGATTTTTACGCAAATGAATCTGCTGAAAAGCAAGAAGAAGTATTACAAAAATCGACAGAAAACAATAAAGCTTATAAAATACTGAGTAATGACAAACGTTTGGTAAAATATGTGCTAGAGTTGAAGAAGGTATTGACAGAAGGAGAGCAATATGTGCTAAGTCAGGAGTTTTTAATGGATATGATGGACGTGAACGAGATGTTGATGGACTTGGAGCTTGATGAAGATGCGGAGAAATTGTTGGAGTTGAAAAAAGAAGTTAGAGGTATTTCCTCTAAATTGAACGAATCGCTTATAAAGCTAACTGTTTTACATGACGATAAAGATGAGGATGACGTAGCATTATTGCGACAGATTAAAGATGTTTATTACCGCCAAAAATATGTTTGGCGCTTGCAAGAACGATTAAAAGATTAAAACAAATTATGGGAAATGCGATCACAATTTTTAGAAAAGTAGCCGTTGCAGAAGGCATTTCTTATTTGCTGTTGTTGTTTGTAGCCATGCCGTTGAAATACTTCGCAGGGATGCCTTTAGCGGTAAAGTATACTGGTTGGGCTCACGGCTTGCTCTTTGTGCTATATGCAGCATTATTGGTAATGGCCTGGCAAGAACAGAAATGGAAATTTGGAAAAGCTGTATTGATATTTCTTGCATCTTTGCTTCCATTTATGCCTTTTGTAGTGGATAAAAAGCTAAAAGATGAGCGCCCAAAATAAGGTTTTTGTTGACTGACAATTATTTTGAGAATTTGTTGCAAAATATCCTTTTCTTGGCTACATTTGCAACCCGCACAATCAAATGCCCAGCTGGCGGAACTGGTAGACGCGTCGGTCTCAAACACCGATAGGAAACTGTGCCGGTTCGATTCCGGCGCTGGGTACGGAATGGGAAAGACGTTTTTTAAGACGTTCTTTCCCGTTTTTGTTTCCTTTCAAAATGCTATTAGCTAAGAAGATAAGCTCGGCACCTTTATTTAGTCTTGGGGTTCGATAACTCGTTCCGTCAAAACTCAGTTTTTCTCTGAATATCGAACCCAATATCTTTGTTTGGTCAATACATCTGCTTTACTATAAAAGGATTCTAGGCTTGAAAGTGCTTATATTGCGTTAGAGAGCATGTTCTCTACACTCACGGTGTTCGATTTTTTACCTTCAACTCCGATAATGATGCTTCAAGCTTTTTAACCTTATCCTCGCAATTTTTTTTCATTACGGAGATTGTTGGCGTAACCAAGCTGGTGCCACCCCGATGTAAATGGCTCTCCTTCCTAGCTCTTCTCATCTCATACGTGACATTTAATAGTCTCCAATAATTATTAAAAACCCTTAATTATTTTTTTTCTTCAAATAATCAGTGGCCTTTTCATTACAACTGTTACAAATTCCATAAACGATAAGGTTGATGCTTTGCGAAGAATACCCAATAGGTAAATTAACGATTGGAATTTTTAATTCGTCTAAACAATACACAGTTAAACAAGCGGTACAATTAAAATGCACATGTTCATCTTGATGTTTGTGACTATGAGAAGATGATGAACAAAATGCATAATTAGCAGTTCCATTTAAATCTAAAACCTTATGGAGAATACCTTTCTCTTCGAAAGTTGATAAAGTTCTATAAAGCGTTACCCTATCTACTCCTTTGCCCAATATTTTTTCCAAATCGGGTTGTGAAATTGCCTCCCGTTTTGATTTGAGTATCCCCAAAACGGTCAATCGGGTACTTGTTTTCTTTAAATGGTTTCTTTCCAATAAATCCCCGAAATCTTCTAAATCTGCCATTTTTATTTTTCCTGAACGACAAATTTACGTTTTTAGCAGCAAATAATAGAACGCGGTAAATAGCCTAAGATTTAAGACATGATACAGAAAACGATAGACTATGCTCGCAATAGATTTAGCTGTTACATTTTTTAACTTTCCGTTAAAAAACTTTAAAGAGATTTTAGGGCACTCCTGCATCAAATCTATATTTCCATTTTGCAGTTGTTCTTTACTACGGTTATGTTGCTCGTTTGAATAACGTGTTGGCAAAAAATATTTTTTATTGCTTAAAATTAGAAACTCGATTTTTTCGATAAAGCCAAATAACAACTGTCAAGCCGAAAAGAATAAAAGGAATGCTGAGCAATTGCCCCATATTTAGCGACATAGAGTTTTCGAAAGCGACTTGGTTTTCTTTAAAGAATTCTACAAGAAAGCGAACAACAAAAATTGACGTTATGCAACATCCGAAAGTTATTCCAGTGGGCGTCTTATTAATTACAAAAAAATACAAGGCCAAAAATATTAAAAGATAACATAGGCCCTCATAAATCTGTGTTGGATGTCTCGGCAGCTGATCCACCTGCTCGAAAATAAAAGCCCAGCTCACCGAGGTGGGTTTGCCAATAATCTCAGAGTTCATCAGGTTTCCCATACGAATAAAGAAGCCGGCAAGCGGCACTACCAACGCAACTTGATCCAATACAAACCAAAGATTAACTTTATATTTCCTACTAAACAAAATTAAGCTAATTAATATTCCTATACCGCCACCATGGCTTGCCAAACCCCGGAAGCCTAGAAATTTAAAATTTGGCGAGAACTGCACGGGTAATATAATTTCTAGCGGATGTTTTGAAAAATAAGCAAAATCGTAAAAGAAACAATGGCCCAATCTGGCACCGATTAATGTACCTAAAAAGACATAAATTGTCAACTTATCCAGCATTTCCAAATTCAATGTATTGCAGATAAACTGCGTTCGCAAGACCAAATAACTGGATAAGAAAGCGAGCATAAAAAGGAGAGAATAATAACGAAGTGCATAGAAGCCAAGGTCGAATAGATTTTCGTTAGGATTCCAATGAATGAACTCAAGTATCATAATAAATTATTAATTTTTAAAGTGTAGAAAAAAGCAGCGTTATCAGACTCGAGCACTCAGTAAAAACCAAATGTTTCCTTAACAATATCCAATCAAATGATATTATAATATAGTTTTAGCAAGTCATTTGAGTTGATGTCTGCTGCAGAGATTTCCTCAATAAGAGACCCATGATGCATAATTCCTATGCGTGCTTTTAGGTTCGATGCATTAAATATATCTTTGGTAGCCATCAGCACAGTTTTTCCTCGATCTGCAAAACTTTTTATCAGATCAAAAAACTCGGCGGCCTCTTCGTTGTCGAGCCAACCAGTTGGATCGTCCATAAGCAATATCTTTGCGTTTCGGGCTAACGCAATCGCAAGGCCCATTTTCTGATTTACGGCTATTGAAGCGCAATTGATTTTTTGATAACGCATATAGGGCGATAAGCCAGCCTCAGTCAAAAAGTTTTCCACCTGTTTGGCGGTGTAAGAAAACCCAGCGAGCTTTGAAAAGAAGTCTACATTTTCAAAACAGGTAAGGTCTTTACACAACATCATAAACTGAGGAATGTAAGCAAGAATCCCTTTAAAGGAAGGATTGTTAGGAAGTATTTTTTCGCCATCGATGCGCGCCTCTCCAGAAGTTGCTTGCACAAAACCAGTAAAAAGATTGAGCAAGGTAGTTTTTCCCGCGCCCTTTTTCCCCAAAAGGCAGTATATTTCTCCTGCGTTCACAAAAAGATTTAATGGATTAAGTACTAGATGATTGTTGTATTTTTTGGTAAGTTCTATGGCTTCTAACATAATAATATGTTTAAAAATCGATGTAAACCCACATTCGCAACCTTTTGTAAAAGGTTAATCTTGTTTTAATTCGTATTTACAGTCGAGGTCGAAATAACACACAGTCAATCGTGAAATTTTACTACTTTAAAATAATGATGCAAAGAAGCTAAAAATTATTTTTCGGCTGAGTGTAAATCGCTAAAAAAAATGGTTAATTTTTCATCGTCGATTAGAGATGGCGGATGCTTTATCTATGTTAAAGCATACATTGATCGGCTATATTAAGGGCGGACTTTTGCCGTAAAAAAGTAGACGCTTTTTGGATAGATATAATTGCACAGTATTAACATACTTAACAATATACTCAACCCTGTGTGGACTGGAGATAACCGAAGGAGTATTGTAAAAGAGCCTTGCTTCTTTTGTAAGCATGTATTGGCAAATAGCACATTGCTTGCTATTAATCTTAAAATTTAAACCAGAATTGTAATGTTTAGTCAGCTTTTCTGTCTGAGGTTGTTCCTCATGGTAATGAAAAGCCTCTATAAATGGTATTGCGCTAAAAACGAGCGCTAAAAACCAAACGAAAACCCTGCTTATAAGTGTAATGCTATTCCTTCTTCCACTCATTTACAACAAAGTTGCAATATTATTTTTGAACTTCAGCATTTTTTATGATAAAAGATGAAATTTTTGGATCAAAAATTAGTTACAAATACATCTTACCGATCAAATGAACTTTATAGATTCTTGAAAGTTTTCGCCATTCTTATATTTCACGAGTTCTTCTGTGCTAAGTAAACAGGCTTTCAGATTTTTTTCAAGCTTTTCTACCTCCAAATTCTGCCCAATAAATACAAGTTCGTTCAACCTATCGTCAAAATCTGCCGACCACTTTCTTGCCAGATACTCTTTATTCTCTTGATAATCTAAATATTTCATGCGCTCTACTTCTGGCATGCTTCCCCACCAAACCCCTGCGCTTTCGAGCCTAGATGAGCCACCAGCCTGCGAAAAATTAAATGCTTGATCTGGCTTATCGGCAGTCCAGAACAGCCCCTTAGATCTGATGATGTTGTTTGGAAAATCGTGACTCAAAAAATCCATAAACCTTTGTGGATGAAAAGGCCTTGGGTCTCTAAAAACAGTGGAACCTATGCCGTATTCTTCTGTTTCGGGCGTATGTTCCTCGTTTAGCTCTTTAATCCAACCAGCGGCATTGCTTGCCTTATCAAAATCGAACAGCTTTGTGTTTAAAATGCTTTTCAAATCTACTACCGAAAACAAACTCTCTATAATCCTTGCCTCAGGATTCAGCTTTTTTATTAGCGCTTTAAGCAAAGCCAAGTCCTTGGCATTTGATAAATCAATTTTGTTCAGCACAATTACGTTCGCAAACTCAATTTGATCTGTCAATAAGTTTACAATGGTTCGTTTATCCGCATAATCATCTGTCAAATTTCTGTCAGCCAATAATTCCGCAGTCCCAAAATCTTTAAAAAAGTTGAAAGCATCTACAACGGTTACCATGGTATCCACGTAGCTAAATTTAGAAAGGTCGATTCCGTTTTCTTCATCCAAAAAACTAAAAGTTTGCGCAACAGGAATAGGTTCAGAAATGCCAGTACTTTCTATCAATAAGTAATCGAAACGATTTTCTTTAGCAAGCTTCTCTACTTCTAACATCAAATCTTCCCGCAAGGTGCAGCAAATACAGCCATTGTTCATTTCAACCAATTTTTCTTCCGTCCTAGAAAGAATCCCCTGCTCTTTTACCAATTGAGCATCAATATTTACTTCGCTCATATCGTTTACAATAACAGCTACTTTTAAACCTTCTTTATTGTGTAAAATATGGTTTAACAGGGTAGTTTTGCCGCTGCCTAAAAATCCGCTCAAAACTGTAACAGGTAATTTCTTCATCTTGATAATTTTCTCCAAAGATACGATATAAAAATATTAATGCAACATAGTTGCATAAAATATTTACTTTTGTAAATGGTTTTCTGATAAACCTTAAAGAGCGTAATTGAACGACAATTTTGTGTTGACCAGTTTCGCTAATTTGTGTATGAGTAAAAAAGGATTAACATGAGTTTGCTAATTATATTTTTATTATTGGGTAGTGCGCTCTTAGGAGGATTATCTGTTTTTGTGTTTAAGAAAAACCAACACAATAACCTGAAACTTATATTGGCTTTTAGTGGGGCTTATATTTTTTCCATTACCATTTTGCATATACTGCCAGATGTTTACCAGAGCAATGTGCCAAATGTTGGACTGTTTATTTTAGGTGGATTCATCTTCCAGGTTTTGTTAGAACAGTTTTCTTCGGGTTTAGAACATGGCCATATAAAAAATAATACGGAGAAGGAGGTTTTTTCTTTGGGCATAATGCTTAGCCTCTCTTTACATGCTTTTTTAGAGGGTATGCCATTAAGCGCCAACAGTAGTTCTGAACTGGTTTATGGTATTGCTTTGCATCACATTCCTGTTGCGTTTGCTTTAGGAAGTGTTCTTTTAAGCAAAGGTGTTAGTAACCAAAACACTGTTTTACTTTTGATAGCATTTGCTTGTATGTCTCCACTCGGCTACCTCTTTAGTTTTGAGTTAAACCGTGGCATAGTTGGACTGCATAATTTTTATCCTTATGCTTTGGGAATGGCCATTGGCATTTTGCTCCACATTTCTACCACCATCCTATTCGAATCAAGCCCAGATCATAGATTTTCTAGAAAAAAAACCATGGTTGTTTTATTGGGAGTAGGCATCGCTTTGTTAAATTATTTTTTAAAGTAGAGTAACCGCTATGTCAGGAACGACCTATTTTAAAAGCCTTAAAATGGGATATTTCATGTTTCCCATCTCCATTAGCTTCCGTTACTAACTTTTACATGATTCCAACAAACACCAATCGTTAAAAAAGTTTTGTAAAAAACATCATACAAACCGAAATTTTGATATGTTTTAAAACAAATGCAATTGTATTGCGTTTATTTTTTGCACCTTTGTTGCAACAACTACCGTATGATCAAATTTTTTTTAGGTTCAGTTCTCTTTATTTTTTTTCTTTCTTTTTACGCCTCTGCCCAGGTAACAAAAGACGAATCAAACTTTACGCTAAGTGGAGTTGTGGTTGATGCTACAAACAAAAGTCCGCTTTTTTTGGTTAGCGTAGCCACTAAAGGAAGTGGCAACGGCATCCAAACCGACAACAAAGGAAAATATGAGTTTACCGTGCCTAGCGGGAAAATAAACGTTGTGGCAGAATACATTGGTTACAAACTATTAGATACTACCATCTTTGTCTCTAAAAACACCACGTTAAACCTTCAGCTCAAACCATCAGTTCAAATGTTGAAGGATGTAAAAATAAGTACTGCCAAATTAGAACAAAAGGCTATTGCCACGCAAAGCTTAACGGTAATACAAGGCGCTGCCTTAGACAGAACTAGAGGATTAAGCCTTGGCGATGCATTAAAATCTATAACCGGCGTTACCACTTTTCAAACTGGTCCGTCGATTTCAAAACCGATTATCCACGGGTTGACAGGAAACCGCGTTTTAATTATGAACAATGGTGTTAGATTAGAAGCGCAGCAATGGGGTGCAGAGCATGCGCCAGAAATAGACCCATTTATCGCAAACAAACTAGAGGTAGTTAAGGGAGCGGCCGGAATTAGGTACGGCTCTGATGCAATGGCTGGAGTAATTCTTGTAAAACCAAAGGCATTGCCAACTAAAACAAACACAATAAATGGCGAAGTAAATGCAGTGGGCATGAGTAATAGCTATCTCGGTGCTTTTTCTGGAATGTTGGAAGGTGCTCTAGGTAAAAAACTTACCGGTTTTAGTTACCGTTTGCAAGGAAGCTTAAAAAGAGCTGGCAATACCCGAACACCAGATTATCTACTGGGAAATACCGGTCTAAGCGAAGATGATTTTTCGGCGGCGGCGCAGTATTACCACAAAAATTTTGGCGTCGAAAGTTTTTATAGCAACTTCCACACGCAACTAGGTATTTTGGCTGGAACCGAGGTGGGTTCTATTGCAGATTTACAAATGCGATTGAACGAAAGTAAGCCCCAATTTCCTGTAAACTTTAGTTATAAAATAGATCGCCCATATCAGCTAGCCAACCACGCTACCTTTAAACTTAGAGGTTTCTATAATTTTAACGATGGAACTAAGCTAGAGGCACAGTTTGCTACACAATCTAACAAACGCTCGGAATATAACCTGCTGTCTTTCTCTCCCAATAACGACCCAGCTTTATTCTTAAATGTAAAGTCTACTACGGCAGACATTAATTATACCCACAAACAATTTGGTGGATTTTCTGGATCCCTAGGCGTAAGCGGTTTGCACCAAGGAAACATCAGAAAATTTGGCTACCTCATTCCAAACTTTGTAGATTACGATGGCGGTGCATACCTTTTAGAAAAATACCGACATCAAAAATTATTGTTGGAAGCAGGTATACGCTATGACTACCGTTGGTTGCGAGCCTTTAAATTTAACGAAAACATAGCGAAAATAGAGGCTGAAACTACCAACTACCATAGCAGCAGCGCAACTTTGGGCGCGGCTTATGACTTAACGGACAATTTAAAAATAAGCGCAAACTATGGTTCAGCTTTTAGAGCGCCAACCGTTAACGAACTTTATTCGAATGGCGTTCATCAAACCTTAATTTCTTACGAGGTTGGTAATCCAAATCTTCAAACAGAAAGAGCAAATAATTTTAGTTTAGATTTAAATTATGCATCTCATTGTGTTCAGTTTGCTTTAGAAGCATACAACAATTCTATTAACAATTTCATCTTTCTTCAACCGTCGGGCCAATACATAAGGGTACAAAGTGGATCTCTACTGCGATTTAACTATACTCAAGCTAACGTATATTTTAGGGGAATTGATTTTAACCTTACCATTAATCCTGTCGATTCTTTAGACTTCAACTCTAAATCATCGTTAATTTATGCCTATAATAAAACCCAAAAAGACTACTTAATCTATACTCCGCCAGGTCGATTTCAGAACGGTTTAACCTATCATTTTGGAGATATCGGCCCATTAAAGACGTTTCAACTTGGAGCAGAATACATTTACGTAGCAAAACAAAACAAAGTTCCGGCAGGCCAAGATTATGCCGCGCCTCCGCCTGCTTATGGTCTGGTAAATGCACATTTAGCATTTAAACTTAACATTGGTCGCACTGTGGGCGACATCGATTTCTCTGCAAACAACCTGGCCGATAAAGCCTACAGAGATTATTTAGATCGGTTTAGGTATTTCGCAGACGAGGCAGGACGAAACTTCATCCTAAGACTGAAAATCCCTTTTAACATCAAATCATAACAAATAAATAATTCACAAATTAAATCTTAAAAATCATGTTTACATTAAAAAGAACCGTTTATGTGCTGTTAGGTTCAGCGCTATTTTATGGTGGTTGTAGCTCAAAATCAGAAGAAGCTGTTGCCCCAACAATCTCAAATGAAGCCTTGACTTCTATCAGCTTAAATCTAACAAATAGGGCAGACGTTTCAGACAAAGCGACGTGCAAATACGTTTATCATTTAAACAACAATGGAGAGATTACCTCTACCGATTCAACCTCACTTAAGTTGAAGCCAAATGCTGTTTATGATATGCAAATTGTTATGCTAGACACCACGCAGACTCCTGTTTTTAATGTATCCAACGAGGTAAAGGAGCGTTCTAACTATCACTTATTTTTCTTCCAACCTAGCCCTGTGTCCGCTGCAAATCTAGCCTTCGGTACCACTAGTGCAAGTATTCCCGGAACAGACGCGAGCGCTACCGGCCCGTATTTAAACTTAACGGTAGTTAGAGCAGATAAAGACACAAATTCACCTGCACTTCAAGTAGGTCTTCAAAATGTGTTTACGACTGGCGCCGCAAGTTCTGGAAAATTAAAAGTGATACTAAGACATCAACCAAACGCCAAAAACGGAACATTCGCGCCAGGTTCTACGGATTTAGAAGCAAATTTTCCTGTTACCATTCAATAACTTTATACTCTCATTACAATGAAAAAAATTTCAATTTTAGGCGCATTGCTTACTGTAATTTCGGTAAGCGTGCAAGCACAAACAAGAAGTTACATCGGCCTTTTCGGAGGTGCGTCAATTCCAACGGGACAGTTTTCTAACAAAGATTATGGTGCGATTTACCACGAGAACAACAAAGCTGGCTACGCCAAAACCGGTCCTGTTTTCGGACTAGATGGCGCATATTATTTCCATAAAAACATCGCCATTGGTGGTCTTATTTCGTACCAAGACCAAGGTCAGTTGAGTAAAGCCGATGTAGAAAACCTCTCTAACGGTTATACTGATGCCTTTGCTGTAGGCGAATCTACAGTGACTTCTTCTGAGCGATATAGCAACTTGACAGCACTCTTAGGCCCACAATATTCGCTTATATTCGATAAACTAACAGTAGACGTACGATTGGAAGCGGGTTTAATAAAAAGCTTTAAGACACCAGAATTAAAGATTGTGCTTGAAGATCCACAAGATCCTGCTCAAACGTTTTATCAACGGAGCTCTAAATCAACCGCTTTTGCTTATGGCGCTAGTGTAGGTTTGAGATATGCTTTAGGAGCACATTTCGGTGTAGGTTTGAAAGGTAATTTTGTACATTCAGAAGGCTTTGAAGTAAAAAATGAAAACAGGCGCGTAAATGCCGGTAGATTGGTTACAAAACAACCGGTTTCTTATGTGCAAATCACAATTGGTGTAAACTATAATTTTTAGAGGATTCTAGAAGTAAAGGGCGAATGCGCATTGTCCGTTCTGATTTATCGAGAAAGCAATCTTCTAGCAAGAAATCAAAAACTGGAGATTGGCAATCGATTTCAGAAAATGAGCCGGCAGAAGCCATATACTTAATAAAGCCCTGCTGTTTGCTGTAGCCGCTCGTTCCTTGCGGGCTGCTGCTACCATCAGGTTTAGAAACCTGGGGCAGGACTTAATAATTCTAGACTAATGATATTTAGTTTTTGATTGGAAGGAGAGTTTTTAAGTAAACTTAATTCTTCTTGGATTGGTTGAAAATCATCTCTGCAAAGATGCTAAAACCGTTAAAAATTCAGCCTCAGAAACTAGATTTGTTCATGATTACAGCCGAAACCCAAAAAGGTGGAAAATTTAAGGAGGTTGGCTACCTCCTTTTTCTGCTGACAGAATAGCGGATATTTAGTTGCCCGTCATAAATAGGTTTTGGGTCTAACTTATGCTGATGCTTTTTCCTTTTTTATCGCAGCCTAAGAGAAGTATTTATAGATGTAGGGAAAGAAATCAACCATAGTTATTTTTTTATAAGTTGTATATTAACCCGCTCAAGTAAAAACCGTTTATGTATAGATCATTTCATCTGATTACATTAATCATATTAGTCGCTCAAACCGGAAGCGCACAACCAAAAGCAACATATAATAAAAATGTTGCTAAAACTGATAGTGTATGGATGCTCACCTATTTTCGACAACGCTATCCAACTCGAATTGAGATCAATGCAAAAGGAGAAACCATTGAGGTGGCACTACCAAATCCAATGCTCGAAGCCAAACTCCATATCGCATTATCTACCGACGGTCGACATTGGACGGCTTTAAATGACAATAAGCCTGTTTGGGATCAGTTTATGAGAGATCAGTTTATTCATCGTGGAGCAGATGGTCTTTGGCGATTAATAGCGACTGGTGGAGAAAGCGACCCCGAAAAAAAGAAGCAACTAGGCCCAAGTGTAACTTATGCAACCTCAAAGGATTTAATACATTGGAAGTTGGATAAATACATCTATCTGATGAAGGGGGTAAAAGATGAGACCGGTGCCTTAGTTAATAATATATGGGCCCCGGAATTTTTCTACGATAAAAACACAAAAAAATACACAATTTTTTGGTCTTCAACATTTAAAGATGCAGGATGGAAGGAAAGCCGCCTTTGGTACTGTACAACTACCGACTGGGAAAACTTCAGCACGGCGAAAGTAATGTTTGCGCCGCCATATTCTGTAATTGATGGTACTTTGGCTAAGCACAACGGAATTTATTACCTGTTTCATAAAGAGGAAGAATTTGGGGTTAAAACCGGTGAACGAAGAGGAATTAGAGTTACAACATCTAAAAATATAATAGGTCCTTACAAAAATTTTGAGGGAACTTTAAACAAAGGTCAAATTACCCCAACAATTACAGAAGGCCCAAGCGTAATGAAAGACCCTATTAAAAAGGGATGGCTGCTACTTTATGATTATCCTATGGTTGATAAATATGGGATTTCGTCTTCGGCAAATCTTATTGATTGGAGCCTGGAGAAAGATGTGTCAATGCCTGATGATGCTAGACACGGGAGTGTTTCTAGGATAACAAATGCAGAGGCAAAAGCATTGAAAGAAGCATTTCCATCTGCTAACTAATTTCGATAAAATTGTTACACAACCAGTTTAGCCCGGGCGACCTTTTAAGGCTTTCTCGGAATGCCATGTTTTTTTATGTCTGCTAATATTTATCAAAAGAACTAGAAAATGATTTTTATTAACAAAAGCAGCCAATTTCATACGCTTTTATTTTCCTTAAAAAGATTCAGATAATCTATCTGGCGACTACTTTAGTAACACTTACAAGCGAAATGAAGACAAACAAACCTAAAACTATACAATCATAATTGTTATTAAGATTATTTTTAAAACGGTTGGATATTCTTCCCGTCGCCATATTTTAAAACGCCGATTCTAAGCGATTAAGCGCACTAAAATTTCCAAATCTTCCAAAAAGGTTTTGGAAATCTTTAGAGTTGAGAGTACCCCGCCGGGGTTAGCTCTAATTTTAGTGCTAACTCCGGTTTTTTTATGCCAAAACATATTGTTAATCTGATAGATAAATAGCTGCTTGGTTGATTTTATCGGTTCGGCTTTTGTTCTTTACAATGGACCATTTTTCTGGAAAAATCGAACCTATCATATAATGTTTATCATGAACATAACCGTGAGAATATAATTCAACTGGGTTTTAAGAGCCTGTTTAAATTTTACAATTTTATTTCTCTAGTCGGGCTTCAACCTATCCCAAAACGCCCTCTACTTCACCCAACGCTGTCCTATCCGGACGGGAGTTCTACTTTTTTCTTGACAAAAAAGTAGCAAAAACTCAAGGCTGGCACTTCTTTGGGTAAAAATTCGCCAAGCCGCTTAATATCGATTATTCGAGGCCTTTCCCCTAGCTTTTCCCTGCGCGCGGCTGCGAATCCTCTTCGCACCAGTAACACGATAAGTCTCTGCAAGCAGCTTTAGGCGTTTTTTCCTCCAAACAGTTGCGAGGCCGATTCCACCGAGCTGGCTACAGCAATCTTTTTTATCAAAATTTAAACAGGCTCTAAGCCTTTTTACTTCTTTTTGCGTAATTTAATTTTAAACATTACATGTTGCTTTTAAATTCTTCAACTCAGCTTCGAGTTTAACAATTTTTTCTTCGCATTTTGATTTCATAATTTTTTTTCTTCGATATTAACAGAATCAAGTAAGGTCCTGATTTTGGTTAACAAGTTTGTTGCAATAACCATTGCCCTTGAAGATTCATTAGATTTTTAAAAGGTTGAGCGATTAAGCTTCATTTTCGTAATATATTTTGTAAAACTTTCGTCCGTTTTCGTCAACTCCCTGTTCAATCAATTCCCTTTTACCATGTATGTAAATGTGAAAGTTTTTGTCGAGCTTTAGAATGTTTTTAAATGCTCTTGCCTGCTTCTTTACGGCTTGTGCAGATATTTCGAAATTATCTGAAAGTTCTACCTCATTTTCTTGTCGGTAAGTCTTGTCAAATTTTCGGAATGATTCAATAACATTGGCGCTGGCAAGAACTTCTGTTTCAAACTCCTGCTTGTCGAATGTTTCGTTCTTCTTGAAATAATCAACTGAGCGGTTGAGGAAATCAATTTGGTCTGCTTTTGATACTTCAATATCTTCTGCAAGCTGATTGGTTACAAATTGTTTGGTAATGCCTAAAAATTGGTTGGTTTGATGAAAGTTTGTCTTTCTATTTTTCACATTTAAAAAGAAATCTACCCAATATCGGGCGTCGTTGGATTTATTTGATTTATCAACTATGCATATTTTAAACCCGCTTTCCTTTTCAGCATTAAAAATTAAACATCCTTTATCAAGTTTATCTACATTTATTCCATCATCATACCCCAATGAAAATTCTTTTGAGTCTTTGCTTAATTTTAAAAAATCTTGTCTGTTTTCTGACTTAAAAAGTCCTAAAGCCTTTACCAATTCTCCGTCAATACTAATGTTATCAAAAGTTGCTACAAATAAATCTCCTGACTTTATTTGGGGATGCAAAGCTATTTCATAAAGATGCTTTGCAATACTTTCGCTTTTTGTTTTGAAGTCTTTTCTCTCTGAAAAGATACTACTAGCGTATTGATATAATGGATTTAACGTGAAATCTTCATCGGAAAATGTAAAGGAGTAGCAATCTTCAATATCTTTGAAAGGATGTAGGAAGTATTTTATTAATAGTTCTTTTAATCGTCCATCTTCCGTATCAAGTAATGAAGCTGCCAATATAAATCCTTCATCATTTGTTTGATTGCCAACTTGGTGAGCAACAATGTCAACTATATTGCAATTAGTAAAATCTAACATATTTTTAAATTATAACTTTTTTTCCCAAAGGGTTTTAATTCAATTATGGTCTTCGTAATCAAATCATTCGTTGAGATTTTTTATATTGATGGAAGACAGTTTTCGCTCTTCACAAACTTTAAGCTTCCATCATAATTGATGTTTTTTGGGTCGCTGAAATACTGCTTATTGCCGTCCATCTTAATCTCACCTGTCCCTTCTACAAAGCCGCTACTCACTTTTTTAAAACTTCCTTCTCTAACAGAAGTGGTACCTTCTCCATTAGCCGAAAAATTAATGTTTAAAATCCCATTATTGTAGACACCCTCAAAACTTCCTTTAGAGTCGTCTTTTTCATAAAAATTATAAAAAAGTGTGCCTTCAACCTTGTCTCCATTAACGGCCGTTATTGTTAATTGAAAGGTATCTCTCTTAACAATATCTTGGTAACAGCCTATTATCGAAGCTTGGCTTATTTCCTTACCACTTTCTGTCTTTTTAGATTTTTTATCGGTTTCTCCGTTTTGGCAAGCAGCAACAAAAACTGAAGCGATTAATACCAACAATTTACTCTGTCTACTATTCATATCTGATTTTTTTAGCCTTCCTTTACAAAAACTGCTCCATAATTTAAATAGAAATCTCATCTTTATTGCTTTTGCGTTAAGTGCTGTTTCAGCTTTAATAATGATTGCTGAAGAATTTCATAGTCTACATTTTGGACAGTTGTTTTATGGTCTATGGCCAAAAAAGCAGCCATAGCGGCAGACTCTCAAATATCATAAATACCCGGTCCATCCGTAAAGAACCAAAGGCAGTATGCGGATTAGAAAGGCAAACCGGAACCAATAAATTGGTGTATTCTTTGCTTTTCCGTATGATAGCATCAATAAGAAATCCATAAGTTTTTGGTGCTTTTACACCAATGCTACCTTCATTCTGAACAAATCCCTCTGGGTTACGTAGCGTTGCGTATTGTGGGAATCTAGTGCATAAGAACCCATACCAACCGAATGTTGCACTTGTTTTTTACATAAGTATCTGGAAGCATCAGCCATAATTCATCTCGATAAAATCGGTACTGAAAGGACCATGATTGTTTGTGTCAGTTTTACGGTTTGGTACAGGATTAAACTTATTATGCAAAGCGAGGAATTTGCGTTAATGGAAAGAAATTCAAAGGTTTTATCATTGTATGTCTCAAATTTGAGAAATATTTATAACTTTGCTTAATCTTATGATACCAGCAACAAAAGAACGCATTATAGAATCAGCTATCAAGGTCTTCAATGACGACCTGTCCGCACCACTCCAAAAGATAGCAGACAATGCCGATGTGACGCGAAGAACGTTGCATCGATACTTCAAAGACCGTAACGAACTCGTAACTGTTTGTGAAAGAGCGATGGAAGTAAGTTGCAAGAAAGCAATGATAGCTGCCATTCAAAGCAGTGATCATGCACTTACACAGCTAGAAAGTATGCTATACGCCGGTATTGATTGTGGTGCCAAATATTCTTTTTTTTATAAACTGCACCAAAGAAAAGAGCATAATCATAACAACCAGAACAAAAACTGTGCAGACTACGATTACATCTATCGTCACTTTAACCATATTATAGTCGAGCTACAGCAAAATGGGAAAGTCAATACCGATATGTCAACGGAATGGATACAGATTTTACATTCGGGTATTGTTCAGAGTACGGTAAATGCCCAAGAAACTACGAGCAAAAGCGATAAGGAGATCAAGGAATTGGCTTGGACTTCCTATATGAAGGCAATCGCACCTTAAAAAAATTTGGCTAAGAATGTCTCAATTTTGAGACAAAATATAAATCAAGATAGACTTTATGAAAACAAAAATGAGATTGACAACATTAAAACTGCTGTTTCTTGCTGCACTTTTTGTGGCATCGACCAGTTGCAACCAAAAAGCAGATAGCGTGGTCGAAACTAAAGATCAAGCCGAGTCGGGGATTTTGCCATCAGAAAAGCCAGACTATTTTCTGCTACATCCAAAACTAGAAAAAATGTATGGTTTTTCTCAAGCTGTTCGGATTGGAAATACGGTTAAAATATCGGGTACGGTAAGTATAGATGAAGATGGGAAAACACTAGGGAAAGGTAATCTTCTACAACAAATGAAGAACATCTATGTTGATTTGGGTACAATTTTAAATCATTACCACTGTACCTTTGACGACGTAATGGTTGAAAACCTATTTACCACTAATATGAAAGAATTGCAAAAGAACGCTGCATTCCGTCACGAAATCTACAAAAACCATTTTCCAACAGGCAGTTGGATAGGAGTAAAGGAATTGGGTCTTCCAGAGATGATGATTGAGATAGAAATTGAAGCATTAATTCCTGAAAAAGGATGAAAAACAAAAATTTTGATGTGATTATAATTGGCGGCAGTTATGCCGGACTTTCTGCGGCAATGGCATTAGGCCGTTCACTGCGAAACGTTTTAATTATTGACAGCGGCTTATCTTGCAATAGACAAACACCTTATTCTCATAATTTTATTACACAAGATGGCGAAAAGCCAAGTGAGATAACAGCAAAATCCAAGGCGCAGGTTTTGAATTACGGTACTGTAAATTTTCTTGAAGATATTGCTGTGAGCGGTAAAAGAGAGGAAAATGGTTTTTCAATTAAAAGTAAATCAGGAAAAGAATTTTTTGCTAAAAAATTAATTTTCGCTACAGGAATAAAAGATATAATGCCTGATATAAAAGGTTTTGCAGAATGTTGGGGAATCTCAATGGTACATTGCCCTTACTGCCATGGGTATGAGTTGCGCAATCGAAAAACAGGGATTATGGCAAATGGGGAACGTGCTTTTCATCTTGCATCGTTAGTCAGTAACCTTACCAATGACATTACAATTTTAACTTCTGGAAAAGCAGATTTTAAGCCCGAGCAAGTACTGAAGCTAAGGAATCACAATATAAAAATTATTGAATCCGAAATTACTGAAATAAAACATCATAACGGATATGTAGAAAATGTAATTTTTAGGGACGGAAATACGATAGATTTTGAAGGAATCTATGCAGCTCTTCCTTTCACACAACATTCCAAGATTCCTTTTTCGTTAGGTTGTGAATTAACAGATCAAGGATATATTTCTGTGGATGGATTTCAAAAAACAACTTTAGAAGGTGTTTATGCCTGTGGAGATAATTCGACAATGATGCGCTCGGTCGCCAATGCAGTTGCTAATGGAAACCTTGTAGGTGCAATGGTAAACCACGAGCTTACCGAAGCACAATTTTAACAAGGCCCTAAAACACGGTATGGTAGAAGTTTTTTCTGATTGTTCTTTTTGAGATTAGATGTAGCCTAGACAATAGAATATATATAAAGTTTCTTTCTGCGACAAATAAAAGGCGAGAATTTTAAGTTTTAGAATCGACAATTTATCATCTACAAAAAATGAATATTATATTTTTGTAATTTAGTATTCGCTTAACTTTTCTTTATTGCTGTGGAAAAGTTAGCCTTTCTCCGTATTTCTAGCAGTGAAAAATAACATCATTGCACCCAAAATGGTTGCAGTAGTCATTATTATTGGCATTGGCAGTACAGAACTGCTTGGAAACGAGCTTACCACCATAGATGCCAAAGCTCCTAAACCCATTTGTACCGCGCCCATTAAGGCAGATGCACTACCGGCATTTTTATCAAATGGGGCAAGTGCCAAGGCAGCAGCGTTTGGATTAATAAAACCTAGGCCTATTAAGTAGAGGCTTAAGAAAACCAGGGTGTTGCTTAGATTAAGCCATCCTTCAAAAGCAAATAACAAAAAGATTATGCTTGCCAAAACTTGTAATACAATAGCATAGTTGATGATTTTCTTGCTATCGTACCATCTTAAAATTAAACTGTTTAACTGACTAGAGCCAATAAACATAACGGATAAACCTGCAAATATCCAACCGTAGTCAGTTTGTGAAACTCCGTATAACTCCATAAATACAATTGGCGAAGAAGCCACGTACACAAATAATCCAGAAAATACCAAGGCACCTAAACCTGCATAAATTGCAAATTGTTTTTCGTTAATTACCGCTATAAAATTTTTGATGATTGGTATTGGCTTTAAAGAATAGGAAGGGTCGGGAACAAAAATATCTGGTATGAAAAAATAAGATAGTGCTAATGTTATGATGGCCATTAAGCTTAAAAAAATAAAAACCGACTGCCAGCCAAAAGCGCTAATTAGGTAACCGCCAGCGGTTGGGGCCAGCATTGGCGAAAGTGCTATAACCAACATTAAAGATGCGAATACCTTAGGGCGTTGATTGGGTTCAAATAAATCTCTTACCAGTGCAATAGCTGCAACTGCCGCAGCGCAACTACCAACGGCCTGAATAAATCTAAACAGAATTAACTGATGGATGTCTACTGACATAAAACAAGCCGCAGATGCAAACAGATAAAGTGCGATTCCGAAATACAAAGGTTTTTTACGCCCAAATTTATCAAGCAATGGTCCGTACAATAGCTGCCCGACAGAAATTCCAATAAAATAACCAGACAATGTTAAGGCAACCTCGTTTACCGTAGTATGTAATCCTAGAGCAATAACCTTAAAGCCCGGTAGGTACATATCAATAGAAAACGGCCCTAAAGCCGCCAACATTCCCAGTACGAAAATGAGGAAAGTGTTTGATTTTTTTTTCATAAAGCGCTTGATCCGCAAAGATGATTATCTTTTCTAAATAATCATTTATGATTGCTTCAATTTTATAAACTACCCGCGAATATTAATTTGATTACATGTTGCCGACGAGATCGAGACTTGAAATCGAAAAAAATACGATTAAATAATGTAGACTGTCAATTATTTGGGGCTTAATTTTTAAGATTCATAAAACCATTTTATTTTTTTTAGAACACTAAATTTTAAAGCAATATTAGTGTAATTATAACATTCACTTCTTTTTTAAATTATCTCTATTAAGTGGTTTATGGCATATCAAACGATGGCGGAATGGCATCTTTTCCTGTCGCCCAATCTTTATTCGGACGTTCGCCCATGGTTAATTCCAACACTCCGCCTTTCATTAATTCATCATGACTGAACCAAGATTTATTCCAGACTTTTCCGTTTAATTTTGCGCTTTGTATGTATTTATGTTCGGGCGCATAGTTCTTGCAGCTTACTGTAAAGGTTTTGCCGTTCCCTAATTTGATGGTTGCTTTTTCAAAAACAGGACTGCCAATTACATACATGGGTAAGCCCGGAGTTACAGGGTAAAACCCAATCTCAGAGAATACCACAAAAGACGTTAATCCTCCGCCGTCTTCATCGCCCGGAATACCCATTAAATCGTTTCTAAACCATTCTTTAAGCAAACTGCGAACTCTTTTTTGTGAGCGCCAAGGCTGCCCGGCGTAATTGTACAAATAGGCGATGTGCATTGCAGGTTCGTTGCCCATAGAAAATTGGCCCACGTTACCGCTGTGATCTGGATAGGTGTGATAAAAGTCTGGCCTTCCCATACCAAGCGGTGTGCTAAACATATTTTCTAACGCACCTACAAAAGCTTCGTTTCCACCTATCAATTTAATCAGGTCGGCAATGTTATGTGGTACATCGAAACGGTAAACGTATCCTGTGTTTTCATCATAAGAATCTCTGGCGCCTAAACCAGGTGGGAAACGATAATCTAGGTTGGGCATAAAATTCCCTAAAGAATCTTTAGGGTGAAAGAACTTAGTTGTAGGATTGAATACTTTGCGATAATCCTTACTTCGTTCTGAAAAATACTTCGCATCAGTTTTATTACCAATGGCACCTGCAATTTTAGAAAGGCACCATTCATCATACACGGTACCTAAGGTAACTGCAATAGGTTGGCGGCGTTCAAAAGAGTGTACTTCGGGAACTGTTTCTTTTTCTCCCGGTGCTAATGATGGAAAATATCCGTGATCTTTAAAAAATCTATCTAACACACCGGCAGGTTTAGACGACCATGGCGTCAAGGTTTTTTCTGTAATTGCTGCTTTTGCAACTTTATAAGCCTCTTCTAAATTGAAACCTTTTAAGCCTTTGCTTTGTGCATCGGCTACCATAGCTACCGCATGGTTGGAGTTCATTCGACGACTATCACCAGTTACTTCCGGAAAATTTGGCATCCAAGCTTTCGGCATCTGTTCGGTCATGGTAACATAAGAGTTGATCATGTTGCTCTCCATTTCTGGCTCAATAATCGTCCGAAGCGGGTGCGTCGCCCTATAAGTATCCCAAATCCAATCATCTGTATAAAAAGTTTTTCCTCCATCGTCATGTATCTTACCATCGTAAGCGCTAAAATAATGGCCATCTTCAGAAATGGAAATCATGCGCTCGTAGGTACGATAAAGTGAGGTGTAAAAAACCGTCTTTGCATTCTCGTCTGTTCCACTAACTAAAATTTTACCAAGGGTTTGGTTCCAAACAGCTCTGCCTTGTTTTTCTACAGCAGCTAAATTGTAATCTTTAATTTCTCGTCTAAGATTCTTTTCGGCCTGTGCAATACTGATAAAAGAAACACCATAGCGCAACTTTACATTCTTGGTGTTGGCCGGAAATTGTACTACATAATGTGCGTTGCCTCCTTTTGTGGTATTTTCTTCAGCATCTATAGAATTGCCTTTTTTTGTGCCTATGGTAACTGGTTTTACATCAGTCTCCAGGTAAATGTAAACCTTCGTATTATTATCTAGCTGCTGATAACCGCTAATGCTATTGTCTGTTTTTGTCAATTCTCCATTGCCTGTGTTTACAATCAGGTAGGTAGTTTTCTTAGGATTCAAGAAGTCAAATTCATAAATTCCAGATTGGTGAGACGGTGCGTATTTAACTGCAATATCCAATTCGTCTAAATCCACACTGTAAAAATATGGCTTGATTACTTCGTTGTCATAGCTCAGTTGAGTTACACTTTTTATTTGCTCAACAGGTCCTTGATAAGGGCTTAGGTTAAATGCCGATCTTCCGCGGTGACTGGTTACGATTAATGGCAAGCCGTTTAAAAAGTTGCCTGTGTAATTTTCTCTTTCGGGATAAACCCTCAACATGCTATTAGGTAAATGCACCGTTGGGTAGGTAGGCACCAATAAATGACTGATATTACCGATATAGGGATTAACATAATCTACAGGTTCTTTGCTGCTTTGTGCAAATACTGTAGATGCTGTAGCTAATAATAGGATAAACAATTTGTGGAATCTGGCTCTTTTCATGTGCTCCAAATTTAAAAAAATTATGAAACACAAATAACTAAATCGATTTAATTTATTAAATTCGTATCCACAGCCACCTGAAAAGATCAGTTAAGATACCTGAGAGGTCTTAGCCTATAAAACCAAAGACATATTTAACTTATGCATAGAAGAGAATTTTGCAAAGAAACATTGCTTACAGGGGCTGCATTATCAGGTGCTCCACTGTTAAAAGCAGCAAATCTATTTAGTTTGCAAGACATTATCGACGTTACGCCGCTGAGGGGCAATCGTTTTGTTACGCTTTGTATTATGATTCGTACTTCGCCTTGGGAGGTTTCTCGAGATGTGAAGCTGATGAAAAGAGATGAAGGGTTTGCGCATACCTTAGAAGTGGTTAGGAATATGAGAAATGCCTTTGCCAAAAATAATCCCAACGGCAGGTTAACATGGGGCTTTACCCTTAATGCGCTTGAAGACAAGCGGGCAAACTATGTAGACATTCGTAAATATGTGGTCGATTGCCAGCATCAGTATGGCGATGAGGTTTCTTATTTTCCCGGCTATTTTCCAGCCATGTATTTGCCCCGAGAACGGATAAATCGCGAAATGAGCGAGGCCATACAAATTATTGCTAATATGGTTGGCAGACGTTATCGCCCGGATTGTATTATGGGCGGATTTTTATCAGCAAATAATCTCGCCTATTTGGCAGAGAAAGAAGACATTCACGTTGCGCATTCTGTTATCTGGAGCCAGCATGAAGTAGATGGGGGCGGCGCAGACGGCTCTATATCCTATCCTTATTATCCGTCGACGGAGCATTTTTGTAAGGCAGCACAAGATAAAAGCGATTTTATAGACTGTGTGTCGCTTGATGGCTGGAGTGTAGATTTCTTAAATGCAACGGTAAGCGGAACGGTGCATGGTACCACGCCATACAACGGCGCCTCAAGTCGACGCGGTGTAGGCCCCATAGAAACTTACGGAGACTGGGGACTTGAAATCGGCAACCTTTCGGTGATGCATACCCAATCGCTTCATTTTGATCGTGGTTTTGAACTGAATGGTTTTGGTTGGATTCCAAATATATGGGAAGCTGCGCTGGCGAAAATTCCAGAAAGAAACAACAGTTGGTGGGACGATACATTTGCCTACCGTGCCATGGAAACCTGGGTCGGCTCTACCTTAAAACGTTGGCCAGATGTAAAATTTGTTACGTTTGGAGAGTATGGCAAACTGTGGAGAAAACAATTTAAAAACAACGATGCTATAAATTACCGCTTTGAGGAAAAGGGACTTGGTATAGGAAGTTCTTGGGGAAATGAGGAAATACGTTGGTTTATGAATAAAGATTTTCGGTTGGCATTGCTAAGAAACTGGCATAAAAACACACCACAAAAGGTAATTGATTTTACGCGATATGACTTGCCAGCAACCGAACCTGCTGATCCATCACCAGAACATCCTGTAAAAGATTGGAGTTTGATGAACAGCATTAACCAAAAAGGCTTAAGGCCGCAAGATACACCTGTGCCCATTAAAGAATTAAAGGAAGATGAGAAGGCGCTGATTTATAAACATTATCCAGAGCTTTTTAAATAGATGCTGTATTATTGCATTTGTTAGTTGAAACTATGCAGTTACGGCAAAATCTTCAGTTTCTGTAAATTTTTTAGATCGTTGCGAGGTTTTTTACCGAAGCAATCTCATCTTACCAGTGCATAAATATTGTTTCGTGCCTAACAATGGCAAGTTTATGTATTTTTAGCTATATGTTTTAGGCGACCAACTCTTCCTTAGGTTCTCCAAGCAGATTCTAGCATTTTTCCCTCCAAACTGCTGCTTGGCGGATTCCACCAATTTGGCAATTTTGAGTGCCAAACAAAATATAGCTTGGCAATTTGCCAAAAACCTAATAAATTAGCGCCTTATACCCTTCTTTTCATTATTCTTCAGGAAAGTTTTTCGAATTTTTAAAACTAGCAACAACGATACTGACTTGAAGCAGGAGCTAATTAACTTATTGAAATAACAATCCCAGAAGTTTGAATCAATTGCTGGCTGATAATCATTATAGCTTTTATCTATTTGCCTATAAAATCTTCCAATAGAAAGCGTGGTAAAAATACCGTAAATCACATCACGCAAAACTTAAATTTCTAACCATGGAAGAAAAATCAAATAACCATTCTAGCTCGGCGCATGATGCGAAGGTTGGAGACATGAATACCGAGAACGGTAACAAATGTCCATTTAGTGGAGGTGCATTGCAACGCGGCGCTGGCGGCGGAACCAATAACAGAGATTGGTGGCCAAACCAGTTAAAGCTAAATATCCTTCGGCAAAATTCTGAAATGACTAACCCGATGGGCGACCATTTTAACTATGCTGAAGAATTTAAGAGTTTGGATTTAAATGCGGTAAAACAAGATTTATTTCATTTAATGACCAATTCGCAAGAATGGTGGCCTGCAGATTATGGGCATTATGGCCCGTTTTTCATTAGGATGGCTTGGCATAGTGCTGGTACGTATAGAATTAGCGACGGTAGGGGCGGAGCAAGTTCTGGCTCTCAGCGTTTTGCACCATTAAATAGCTGGCCCGATAATGCCAATTTAGACAAAGCAAGGCAACTTTTATGGCCGATTAAACAAAAATATGGAAAGAAAATATCTTGGGCAGATTTGCTGGTACTTACGGGAAATTGTGCGCTAGAATCTATGGGCTTTGAGACCTTTGGTTTTGGCGGAGGACGTGAAGACGTTTGGGAGCCAGAACAAGATGTTTATTGGGGTTCTGAAACAGAATGGCTCGGAGATAAGCGTTATGAAGGAAATAGAACTTTAGAAAATCCGCTAGCCGCAGTTCAAATGGGACTTATTTATGTAAACCCTGAAGGACCTAATGGAAATCCAGATCCACTTGGATCAGCCATAGACATTAGGGAAACTTTTGGTAGGATGGCCATGAATGATGAGGAGACTGTTGCTCTTATTGCTGGCGGGCATACTTTTGGCAAAACACACGGCGCGGGCGATCCAACTAAGTATGTTGGCCGTGAGCCGGCTGCTGCTGGATTAGAGGAACAAGGCTTGGGATGGAAAAATTCTTTTGGAACAGGCAACGCCGATTATACCATTACAAGCGGTTTAGAAGGTGCTTGGACATCGACACCCGCCAAATGGAGCCATGGATATTTTGAGAATTTATTTGGATACGAATGGGAGTTAACCAAAAGCCCAGCAGGTGCACATCAGTGGAAACCAAAGGATGGTGCAGGAGCCGATACGGTTCCAGATGCACATGATTCAGCTAAAAAACATGCGCCTTTTATGCTTACCGCAGATCTTGCGCTGCGTATGGATCCGATTTACGAGCCTATTTCTAGGAGGTTTTTAGAAGATCCTGAATACTTTAGAGTAAGTTTTGCCAAGGCTTGGTTTAAACTTACTCATAGAGATATGGGTCCTGTTGAGCGTTATCTTGGCCCAGAAGTGCCTACAGAAGAATTGCTTTGGCAAGATCCGGTTCCAGCAGTCGATTACGAACTGATTAATGACGCGGATATAGATTCGTTAAAAGCCAAAATTCTTTCCACCGGACTTTCCATTTCTGAACTGGTTACGACCGCTTGGGGCTCTGCATCGACTTACAGAGATTCTGATAAAAGAGGTGGCTCAAACGGCGGGCGTATTCGCCTTGCACCACAAAAAGATTGGGAGGTGAACAATCCAAGCCAACTTAAAACAGTGCTCGAAAAACTAACATCGGTTCAACAAGCTTTCCAGGCCGATGGCAAAAAGGTCTCTATGGCCGATTTAATTGTTCTAGGTGGAAACGCAGCTGTTGAAAAAGCAGCTAAAAACGCAGGACATGATTTAAAAGTTTCTTTTACACCCGGAAGAACAGATGCTTCGCAAGCGCAAACCGATGTGATGTCGTTTGCTGTGTTAGAGCCTGCCGCCGATGGATTTAGAAATTATATTAATGCCCGCCACAAACCTTCTGCTGAAGAAATGCTGGTAGATAAAGCGCAGCTGTTAACCTTAACTGCACCAGAAATGACCGTGCTAATTGGTGGACTTAGAATGTTAAATGCCAATTTTGATCATGGTGATTTGGGCGTGTTTACCGCCAATAAAGACAGTTTAACCAATGATTTCTTTAAAAACCTACTTGACATAAAAACGGTTTGGAAAGCTAAATCTGAGCAAAAAAATGTTTTTGAAGGAAAAGATCGGAAGACCGGCGAAGCTAAATGGAATGGCAGCAGGATCGATTTGGTTTTTGGCTCAAATTCAGAATTACGTGCCATTGCAGAAGTGTACGCATGTGACGATGCTCAAGAAAAATTTCTTAAAGATTTCGGTGCTGCATGGACGAAAGTTATGAATTTAGGACGTTTTAACCTTACTCAAGAATAAGCCTCGTTTTCAAGTGAAACCTAGTATTTTAACAATACGCTGAGTTTTTCGCTTCGAAAATAATTAGTGTCTCATTAAAAAGCCAAGCCCAAATTTCTTTGCGCTTGGCTTTTTTGCATTAATGGTCGTCGCCGCCTTCCTCGCTATTTTTCATCTTCGACAACATGTCGTAAGCGCCTTTTAAAACCACATCCATGGAATGTTCACGGTACGCTCGGCCCTGATTTGTCGCCCAGTCAAACGCTAAAAACCACATTTATTTTCTCCATAAAAAAGAGGGCCAATCATCCTCCTTAAACCTACCAAGTTATTTTATGAAAACCCATAGAAAAATATCATTAAGTTAAGGAAAAACCTACAAAATGGTGTCATCCTGAGGTTTAATATATTTCATATAAATCAATATAAATGACGTTTTTGTTTAAGCTCGCTATAGCCAGCCCGGTGGGATTGGCCTAGCAGCAGTTTGGAGGAAAAAGCGCCTAAAGCTGCTTGCAGAAACCGGACACTTTTCAGCTACGAAGAGGATTCGCAGCCTTGCGCGGGAATAAGCCAAGGGAAAGGCCTCGAAGCATCGATATTGAACAGCTTGGCGAATTTTTACCCAAAGGGGTGCCAGCCTTGATTTTTTGTAAACTTTTTTATCAAGAAAAAAGTTTGAAGCCCGTGCGGCTAGCACAGCGTTAGGTAGAGTGGAGGTCGCTTTTGGCAAGGCTGGATGGAGGAATGGTAGAAGTCAGGTAATATTATAATCTTCTTATAATTAATTGATTATAAATAACGTCAATGGTAGCGTGTCGAAGGACAACCATTTTGTAGGTTTTCCTGTGTTGAGGGGACTTCGACTACTTGTCCCGACCATTAGGGAAGCTCAACCGGACATCCAGATAGCTTAACTTAATGACATTGCCCATAGAGTGTAAAAATGCAATTGGTTCTCCCGAAGGAAAAACCCGGGACAGGCTGTTCAACAGATGCCTCATTGTAGGATCTGCGAGCCCAACGAAGCATTGGTTGTTGACCGTACTTTTTTATTTATTCCGCTAATCTGTTTTCAATATCCATGCTTTCGTGCAAAACTCTAACAACTTCAATTTCGTTCATTTTATCTTTTTTGAAGAAAATTAAATGTGATTTCACTTTTGAATATTTATACGATTTCCGAATTTTTCCAAAGTCACGCGCCATCTCAAAATTTCTAACGATATAATCAATCTCGTCATAAAGTAAGTAATAATATCTATCTGCTTGCTCAACTGACCAATTTTCTGCCGTATAAATCCAAATGTTGTTAATATCTTCTAACGCCTTTTCACTAATTATATAGGCTTACGTTATTTTTGAAAGTTTGCTTTTAGCATTTCAAGATTTTTATTACGGTCGAAATTTCTGATTTTACTGCTCTTTTCTCCAATTTTTAGTTCATTAATTAGAGATTTTGTTTTAGTTTCTTCTTGCTCGAAAACCCTTAAAGCAGTTCTAACAACTTCACTTACAGAACTATATTTTCCTGTGGAAATTTGTTCTTTGATGAAATTTTCAAAATAGTCCCCTAATAATATTGATGTATTTCGCGCCATAATTTTTTTATCAAATATACCAACAATTGGTATTAAACTCAGTTTTTTTTCGTTTTTTGCGCAAAAGTTACTGTTACCGATTGATTAATTTGTGTGGAAATGGCATTACTTGCATAACCATTGTCGTACCGCACTAAATTAATTAAATAAAGATGAATTAACTTAAACCACCGTCAGCCATTTTTGCAAAAAATTGCTGTTATGTGTAGATGTGTTTATATTCATTTAACTTTTTTCCTTGAACTATAGCGTTAAAATCCCAATTCCCTAAATATCTCATTTGTAGTTTCAATACAATCAGTATCTCCTGAAATTTTTGCTATTTGCAAAGATTTTTGGTAAAGATTTTCAAGGTAATGTCGGTCACGTATTTCTTTTAATGAGTCTACAATCTGTAAAATTATCTCATCTGGGTTTCTATTCATAGAGACTTTTAGATATTTTTCGACTTCAGGCCTCGACAAACCCAAAGAGAATATGGTTGATTGAACTATATTATTAGCTTCTTCATTGTAAGCACTCTTTGGTGTTGAACCTTGAATGTAGGCTAACAAACCAACAATTGCATATTTCTGATTAGTAAACAAGTCTCGACTTGAATCGGAAATACTTGACGGTCTATTACTATATTGACTTTCTGATTTATCAGCATTTTGATGAAGTAAAACATACCCGATGAAACATAATACTGCTATCACTATTAATACAATTGCCATATTTAAAATCCCTAATTCGTGTCGGGCCAACTTTAATGATTAAAACTTTAATTTAGTACTAAATATAATTTTTAGGTCTGTCTGTTCTAAAGTTTATCACGTTGCCGTTTTTGATATAGAATTAGACCAATAGAAGAATTAGTGATGAGAAAGCAAAAACAAAGAATACTAAGCTACCTAGACAGCCTCCTTTTTCTCCTGTATAATCCTTCAATTTATCTGCAATAATTTCTTTGCGCATTTTTTGGTTTTGTTCATCCGATAATTGAGTTTGTGAAATTAACCTTACACAACTACGAAAAGCTTTACTTTCTTCATCTATACTACCTTTCTGGCCAATTGGGCCAGAATTAAGAATAAACCAAAATTGTTTTGCATAATAATTGCCATCGAAAGTACTTAAATCTGTAATATTATTTGTTTCTGCCAGAAATAGACTATCTAATTTTCTGTAAGTATCACACATAGTAAGCATAATCTTCTCCAATGGTAACACAAATAGAGAAGCCTCTGTTTTCTCCATACTTTTAATTCGAGAACTATTTGTCTTTAAGACCATTTCTCTACACCTATTCCCCGCTTGTAGTGCTTCATATCCTCCATCTTGAATTATCCATCTATCACTTTGTAGGAAAGAATATGAAACCATAAAATAGCTTCCATCGATACTGTCTAATTCCTTACCCTCAGTTGTCTTAATAAATAGATTCTCCAACTCCTGGAAAGTTTTAAATTCTTTTACTTTTGCAAAATCTTCATCCGTCATATTTAAACTTTTTTGATTAATTATTTTCTGTTTTAAAAATCTCTTAAAAGTATTTTAGCGATTTTTTTAATACTACTCTTTACTAAATACTATTCATAATGTCCCCTAACAATTTGTCCATTTCAATTGGCGAAAACTTTCATTGACTGATAAGTTTCGTTCGGGGAACATTTACACATAACTTGCATATATGTCTGACGTTATCATCCATATACACCCAAATTTGGGCGAATTGGTCTGACAATCATCATCCATTATTTTTGTTAAAAATATAAAAAAATCGTTATAAATTGTCAAATGGCTTTTTTACATGTTTTATATTTTTAGTACTTACACGATGTTGAGGTCAAGGTTGAGACCGAGGTTAAGGCTAAGACCGACGATTCTGTCTATTGGAACTAATGGTCGTCGCCGCCTTCCTCGCTATTTTTCATCTTCGATAACAAGTCGTATGCGCCTTTTAAAACTACATCCATCGATTCCCAAGAGGTGTTTTCAGGAAAATTAATTTCTGTAAAACCCAACTCTGTTATGCCTGTGGTAATTTTCATCATCTTAAAATGACTTTGCATTTGAGCAGTATCCTGTTTTGATTCTTTAATAAAAATATAATGTTCTCCCTCGTATCGTACAATCGCATCAGTGGGCAATGCAGCTACTTTTTTTCCGCTGCTTTCTACCAACGCTTGCAAATACATGCCCGGTAATAATTGGTTGTCTTCTTGGTCTAAATGACAATGAATGTTCACGGTACGCTCGGCGCTAATTTCTCTTCCGATCAAATAAACAGTTGCCATTCTTTCCTTGCTTTCGTTCGCCAACGTAAACCTTACTTTTTGACCAACCTTTAATTTTGGTATGTCTTTTTCAAATACGGTAAGTTCTGCATGTAAATGTTCGGTATCTGCAATTTCAAACAACACGTCTGACGGAGAAGCCATAGATCCGATATTGCTGTGTACTTCGGTTACATAACCACTAATTGGAGAGTATAATGTTATGGTAGATCGTAAATTTCCATTGTTCAAAGAAGCTGGGTTGATGTTCATCAATTTTAATCGTTGCTTTTGGCCAGAGATTTTGGAAAGCGCAGTTTCATAATCGCTCTTGGCTTTCTGTAGCGTTTTCTTTGCATTAACATTTTCAACAGCCAATTCTTGTTGCCTGTCGTATTCTGTTTTTAAATAGTTTAACTGGGTTTTCCCTTCTAAGTATTCCTGTTGTATTTGAATATAATCTGGATGTTCCAAAACTGCAATCGCCTCACCTTTCCGAACTTTTTTTCCCTGCAACATAGACGTGCTCTTTAACATGCCCGCAAAAGGAGTGGAGATGGAAACTTTGCTTTGCGGCGGCAAATCCAAACTGCCATTAACTTTAATTGTGCCACTTAATACCTTTAAACTAATTTTACCGAGAGAAATTCCTGCTGTTTTATATTGCTCTGGCGTTAGCTGAACCTCATTCGGGCTTTCTACTTCTGCAGACTCTTCTTTATGTGCTGTTTTTTTCGAATCGCAAGCAGCCAATCCTACACAGAACAGACAAGTAATTAATATAGTATAGATGATTTTCATTTTTTAAAGTATTATAAATTAATAAGTTGGGTTGCCAATAAGAAATTCTAATCTGTTTTTACTTTTAACAAACTGATGCAAAGTCGATAAATATGAATTTCTTGTATTTATCGTTTTTTTAAGGTTTTGGAGATGATCTTGGTATCCTATTTCTCCACTTTGGTAGGCAAGTTGACTATTTTTTTCAATCAGTGTGATGTTTGGCAAAGCCGATGTTTTATAATACTCGATGGATTTTTTTTGCTTTAAATATTCCTGCATCGTTTGCTGGTATTCGCTAAAGATTTCTTGTTGGTAATAGGCAAGTTTTTCGGTTGCGATATTTGCCTCTATACCGGCAGATTTTATTTTAGAGCGGTGGGATCCAAAGAAAAGCGGAATAGCAAGGCCAACTTGAACTCCATCAAATCGTTGTCCGCTATCAAAATAGACATCTCTATCTAAAATGTTCTGCGTGCCAATAATAGATTGATTAAAGTAGCCTACAGTAATATCTGGCAAGCTTTTGGCAATTTCTACCTTTCTCCGTCCATTAGAAATAGCAATCTGTTTGCTTAAATAATTTAGATAAGGATTTTGCTTTACCTTGCTCGTGTCTAAGTTTAGCGTTAAATCACTGCTGTTTAATGCTCTTTCTGCAATTGATAGGTCGCCACTATAAGAAAGTAACAGACTTAATTGTTGGTATAATACGGCAAGGTCTCCTTCATTTTCCTGTTGCAGGTTTCTAACTTCTTCTAATTCGGTTCGTGCGGTGGTACTTTCTAACAGATTGCTCTCGCCTGTTTTATACCTCAGTTCTGCCGATTTTAGGAAACTACTGAAAATACTATCTTGCTTCTGTAATAATGACTTGTACATATACTCCATCTGCAGTTCAGTATACACTTGCTTTACGCGATAAATCAGTTCATTCTGTGTCGTTAGAAACTTTTGCTCCGCAGAATTTATTTTAGCATCTGCAAGTTTTCTGTTTGCAGAAAATAAAGTTGGGAAAGGGATGGTTTGCGATATTGAAAAACGATTGTCGCTATTTTCTATGCTATTAAGCTGCCCATATTCAAACCCAAATTCTGCTTTCTTAATCTCGGTTGAGCCTTTGCCCATTCTCTGCTGTAGCTTAATCTCGAGGTCTACACTTCTAAGGTTTTTGTTTTGTTTTTTTGCCATTTCAATGGCTTCGGGAAGTGTTACCGGTTTGGTTTGGGCGTTGGCTACAGTAGCGCTAAAACCAATAAACAACAATATAAGCAGAGTTCCTTTGGCAACAACCTTCTTCTTTCCAATCTTCTCGAACCAGATGTACAATATTGGTAACACCAATAAGGTTAACAGCGTGGCACTCAAAAGCCCGCCAATAACCACGGTTGCCAACGGTCTCTGCACTTCTGCGCCACTTCCATTCGATAAAGCCATGGGCAAAAACCCTAAAGACGCAACCAGTGCTGTGATGATTACGGGTCTTAGTCGAATAGCTGTGCCCATTTTTATAATTTCTGTAATATTTGTCATTCCTTCCTTTTTTAGTCGATTAAATTCTGCAATCAATACAATTCCATTTAGCACGGCAACTCCAAAAAGCGCAATAAAACCTACGCCTGCCGAAATGCTAAAAGGCATTCCTCTAACCCAAAGCGCAAACACACCGCCGATGGCAGATAAGGGGATGGCGGTAAAAATGAGTAAGGCATTTTTTACAGATGAAAAACTGAGGTAGAGCAGGAAGAAGATCAGCAAGAGTGCCGCCGGTACTGCAATGGCAAGCCGGGCATTTGCGGCTTCCAAATTTTCGAACGTACCGCCAAAAGTAGGGTAGTAGCCTGGAGCGAAAACCACTTGGTCATCAATTTTTTGCTTGGCTTCTTCTACAATAGACTTTACATCTCTGCCTCTCACATTAAATCCTACCAAAATTCTACGTTTGGCATCGTCTCGCTGAATTTGGTTTGGCCCTGTTTTAAAATCTATGTCTGCAACCTGTTCCAATGGAATCTGATTTCCGTTCGGATCGGTTACGTAAACATTTTTAATGTCGTCTAAACTTTGTCTCTTATCTTTTTCCAACCTTACAACCAAATCAAAACGTTTCTCGCCTTCAAAAACCAACCCTGCACTTTTGCCTGCAAATGCGGTGTTTATAACGGTGTTGATATTCTCGATGGATAATCCAAATTGTGCTATTTTAGCCCTGTCGAATTTAACAACCACCTGTGGCAATCCAGAGACTTGCTCTACAAAAACGTCTTGGGCGCCATCAATCTTTCCAACAATTTTTCCAATTTTGTTTGCATAAGTGCTAAGTTTATCTAAATCCTCTCCATAAATTTTTATCACCACATCTTGGCGTGCGCCTGTCATAAGTTCGTTAAAGCGCATTTGGATGGGTTGTTGAAAACCGTAGGTAACGCCTGGAATGTATTGCTCTAGTTTGGCCTGCATTTTTTCTGCAAGTTCATCGCGGTTTTTTGCACTTGTCCATTCTTTCTTGTCTTTCAGCACTACAATTAAATCGCACGCTTCTACTGGCATCGGGTCTGTGGGGATTTCTGATGAGCCAATTTTCCCCACCACTTCCTTAACCTCGGGGAAATTTTCAAGTATTACTTTTGAGGAGCGCGTTGCTGCTTCGATGGTTTGAGAAAGGCTGCTTCCGGTAAGTACGCGCATTTCAACAGCAAAATCTCCCTCATCTAAAGATGGGATAAATTCTGAACCCATAAATTGAAAGGTAATTACGGCAAGTACCAACAAACTAAAGGCAACACTTACTACCGCTGTTTTAAATCTCAATACAAAATTTAACATGTGTGCATAAACACGTTGTAAAAAGCCAACAATACGATCTGATATAGTTCTTTTGGTATTTACCTTGCCACCTAAAAATAGGGCGCTAACCATCGGCACATAAGTAATAGAAAGAATAAAGGCACCTAAAATGGCAAAGCCAACAGTCTGGGCCATCGGACGAAACATTTTTCCTTCTATGCCAATAAGCGCAAGAATTGGTAGGTAAACAATTAGGATGATGATTTCTCCAAAAGCCGCGCTATTTCTAATTTTTGAGGAAGAATGATAAACTTCTTCATCCATTTCTTTCCGGCTTAACTTTTCTTTGTTTTTTCGTGTAGACAGGTGGTGCAGCGTGGCTTCTACAATAATAACTGCCCCATCTACAATCAGACCAAAATCTATGGCGCCTAAACTCATTAAGTTGCCGCTTACCCCAAACAGATTCATCATCGCAACAGCAAAAAGCATGGCTAACGGAATTACAGAGGCGACGATTAGGCCTGCCCTAAAATTCCCCAGAAGCAGCACAAGCACAAAAATTACGATTAACGCGCCCTCTGCCAAATTCTTGGTAACTGTAGATATGGCGTTGTTTACCAATTTGGTTCGGTCTAAAAAGGGCTCAATTACAACACCTTCTGGTAGTGTTTTACTGATCTGTGCCATTCTTATTTTCACATCTTTTATCACTTTAGATGCATTTGCGCCTTTTAACATTAATACCAAACCACCCACAACTTCGCCGCCTGCATTCCTCGTCATGGCGCCGTATCGGGTTGCTGCACCAATTTTAACCGTGGCTACATTTCTAATTAATACTGGGATGCGCTGTTTATCGGTTTTTACAACAATATTCTCAATGTCTTCTATGCTGTTTACCAATCCCTCGCTTCTAATAAAATAGGCGTTTGGTTTTTTGTCGATGTAAGATCCTCCTGTGTTCTGGTTGTTTTTTTGAAGCGCCGTAAAAACATCTTCAATGCTGATACGCATGCTGTTTAGTTTCTCTGGATTGAGCGCAATCTCATATTGTTTCAAATAGCCACCAAAACTACTTACATCGGCTACACCAGCAACACCCAAAAGCTGACGTCTAACAATCCAATCTTGCAGCGTTCTAAGCGCTGTAGCATTATACTTAGATTCGAAACCCTCTTTTGGATGGATAACGTATTGGTAAATTTCGCCAAGGCCGGTTGTTAGCGGTGCAATTTCTGGCGTGCCCATCCCGTCTGGAATTGATTTCGAGGCTTCTGTTAGTCGCTCATTTACCTGTTGCCTGGCCCAGTAAACTTCCACGTTTTCTTTAAAGACTACGGTAACTACCGATAGTCCGAAACGGCTAAAAGAGCGAACTTCTTCTATGCCCGGAATGGTAGACATGGTTTGCTCTACCGGAAACGTTACAAACCGTTCGATGTCTTCTGCTCCATTACTGGGAGAACTGGTAAGAATTTGAACCTGGTTGTTGGTGATATCTGGAACGGCATCGATTGAGAGTTGCGTAACAGACCAAGCGCCCCAAACCACCAGTAACAAAGTGAACACAGTAATGACGAGCTTATTTTTTATAGAAAATTTAATGATATTATTCAGCATTCTTAATTGTTGGAATTAAAAATTTAGTAAAATGGAACGCAACAATCTGCATTGAAAAAAATCAACGCAAGGCGAGAGTTGCAAAGAATTAAAGAAAAATTTTGAAATAGATTGGCTGTCCTGGTCGGCTGAACATCTTGGTATGATGGAAAAGGTCAGCCCGCGTTTAAGCGCAACAGCCTAAGCCAATTGCGGAGGCTGCCAAATAGAAATACTGATGTCTATTGGTTTAGAGCTTAATTTTTGAGCGTCTTTTGCGTTTTCTTGTTGAAGATGAAAAGCAAAATGGTTGTTGTTTTTTGAAATTGCTCTAACAGAACAACAAGCGCAACTACAAAATGGGCTACATTCGTCCTGATTTTGATGCTGATGGTTTACCGTTTTTTCAACGTTTTCTGTATGAAGTTTTTCGCCTACAGAGAAATTATCTGCGCATGGGTGAAAAGACATGCACAAAATTATTAAGGCCGCTAAAAAACAAAATACCTTCATCTGATCCGGCAAAGCTAAGGATATTTTTTGATTGCCTTGATTTTTAATTGTCGGGACGGAAATTAGGACAGTTAAGCATTTACATAGTCATTACTTATAGAGAAAATAATCAGCAATGTTTAAAGCTAAAGTAAAACTTAATTACCTTATTTTTTATTAATGCTTAGGTTTAAAGCGGTTATCTAGTGTATTTTTTTTATATTTAGAGCTAACCAATAACACTTTAAAAATGAAAAAAATAGTTCTTGTCTTTTTAGTCTCCTGTTTTAGTCTGGCTTCTTTTGCTAAGGTTAAACTACCATCTGTTTTTGCCGATAATATGGTGCTGCAGCAAAAGACAAATGCAGCCATTTGGGGTTGGGCAGAAAAAGGCAAAGTAATTACGGTAACTACCAGTTGGAATAAGAAAAAGTATAATGTTACCACTGGCGCCAATGGCGATTGGAAAGTTGCCGTCGCAACGCCAAGTTACGGCGGCCCATATCAGATAAGTATTTCTGATGGGGAGGTTACCAATTTAAAAAATGTACTTATTGGCGATGTGTGGATCTGCTCTGGGCAATCGAACATGGAAATGCCTTTAGACGGCTGGGTTAGCGTAAAAAATTATGAAGAGGAAGTAAAAAATGCAAACTACCCAAAAATTAGATTGCTACAGGCAGAACATGAAACGAGTTATGTGCCCTTAGATGATGCAAAATTAAACAACGGCGGCGGTTGGCAAGAATGTTCCCCTAAAAGTGCAAAAGGTTTCTCTGCTGCTGCCTATTTCTTCGCACGAGAAATTTTTAAACAGACTGGTATCCCGATAGGATTAATACACACTTCTTGGGGCGGCACAGTAGCAGAAGCATGGACAAGCGCATCTGCACTGAAAAGCATGCCCGATTTTGCCAAGGCTTTAAAAACAATTAGCGATAAAGAAAACGGTAAAGTAGAGCCGTACTCAGAAAAACTTAAAGCTTGGAATGCCGAAGTAATGAAAGCCGACCAAGGTTTTAGCAATGGAGAGGCAATTTGGACTAAAGCAGATTTTGACGATTCTAATTGGAAGACAATTAAGACACCGGGTTTGTGGGAAGGCGATGATTTAAAGAATTTTGATGGAGTAGTTTGGACCCGGAAAGAAATAAATTTGCCAGCAGGTATGACTGGCAAAGACCTAGAATTAAATTTGGGTACGATAGACGATGATGATGTAACTTATGTTAATGGCGTTAAAGTAGGAGAGACGGTAGGTGTTGCAAATGTGAGGAAATATAAAGTGCCAGCTAATTTGTTTAAAGCGGGCAAAAACGTAATTACCGTTCGTGTTTTTGATACAGGTGGCGGTGGAGGATTTTACGGCGATAGCAACTTGTTGAAATTAAACATGGTAGGAGGAGACTCCATTGCTCTTGCCGGAGACTGGAAATACAAAATCGGTTTTGACTTGGCGAAAGTAAAACCAAGGCCACAAGCAGACAACGACCCCAATCAGGTTACCGTTCTATACAACGCAATGATCCATCCTTTTTTAAACTATACCATAAAAGGCGCTCTTTGGTACCAAGGCGAAAGTAATGCCGATAGAGCAAAACAATATAGAACCTTATTTCCTTTGATGATAACCAATTGGCGAGCAAAGTTTAAGCAAGGGAATTTTCCATTTTATTTTGTACAGCTTGCAAATTTTATGGAAAAGCAAAAAGAACCTGGCGAATCTAACTGGGCCGAATTAAGAGACGCCCAACTAAATACACTAAAGTTGCCACACACAGGTATGGCCACCATAATTGATATAGGCGAAGCAGATAACATCCACCCAAAAAACAAACAAGAGGTTGGCAGGAGGCTAGCGCTTATTGCACTGCACAATGAATACAAAAAAGACATAGAATATTCTGGTCCTATGCTTACAAGTAGTAAGATTGAAGGAAAAAATATGGTGTTAAATTTTAGCCATGCTAAAGGCTTACAGGCAAAAGGCGATACGAAATTGAAAGGTTTTGCTATTGCAGGTGTCGATAAGGTTTGGCATTGGGCAGACGCAACCATTAAAGGTAATGCGGTGATGTTAAGTGCTTCGGACGTGCCACAACCAAAGTTTGCACGGTATGATTGGGCAGACAATCCAGATGGCAACCTTTACAACAGTAGCGACCTGCCAGCATCGCCATTTGAAACAGGACGATAGTTTTCTGAAAAAAAACAAGGCATAAAAAAAGCAGCGGTAGATTTAACCTACCGCTGCTTTTTCATTTTTTTATTTCTTTGGAGGCAAATCAAATGCTATCGCTTCATGCTCAAAATGATTCTTGTGAGAGCCATCGCAAAAAGGTTTGTTTGCAGAAAGACCACATCTACAGATAGAAACAATTGTTCTACCTTGCAATCCATAATTGTTGCCGTCTTTATCTACAATTTCGAAATCGCCATCTATTTTCACAGAGCCGTTGTTGTTTATTGTAAGTTTTGTTGTTGCCATATCTGTTTATAATTTCTGCAAAGATAGTTTTCAGCGCGGTGCTTGCGAAATATTGTTCCAATTTAGAACCGTTATGTTTATCTATTAAAAAGCTTAGCGGTTATTGTCAACGAAAAAATGATTGGTTTTACAATTCTTTTGGACTGACACGCCATCTTCAAACGCATGGAAACTTCATGCCGTAAAGAAGGCTATTTAGCTTCGAAAATAAAATTGAGCTTTATAAAAGAAAAACTTTTAAATCTATTTTTATATAGGTACATTTAGCTACTTACTATTGCTTTTAAGGTAACATACATAAACCAAATAATTCGTAAAAATTACAAGTGTGTTTGAGGTTGTGAAATCTGAAACTGTTTCTCAAAAAAAGAGAAACTTGATTTTTCAGTAGATTGGATTTTTATTGGGGATTATACCCTCAAACCTAAAAGATTTGAAATTAAAAAACCTAAATTGATATGATACAGATATTGAGAAATAACGAAGATTTACAGGCTGTTAAATACTTGTCCTCAAATATACTGCACGTTATTTTCTACAAGGCTGGTGAACTTACCATCAATGATTTACATATTAAGGTAGACAAGCCCTGCACACTTTACGTTAAAAATGTGGATAGCGAAAAGCCCATACTTCATTTAGAAGATTCTGCCCAAGAACATGCCAACATTAACGTGGAATTACAAACTGCAGGATTTAAAATCGAAAAAAATATGAGTTATAATTTACCTGTTGTAGATTGGGCAGATTCTAGACCTTATCCAATTATGGTAAAATAAAAAGTTAGAGCATAATATTTTTTTACGCCGTTATTGCGAGGCACTGCCCATTCCGAGCATTCGGGAAAGCAATTTCATTCTACCAATGCATTGGGTTTAATTTAAAAAAAAAGATAAAACGGACACTCAGTTTTTTTGGGTAAACGCATCCAATATTTCCATACTTAACAAGGCGTTTTCGGCACTAGACGGATTTGGGCCTTTGCCTAAAAAATAGTCTACTACTTTTTCAATCATCGGTTGCTGAACATGGTCTAAGGGCTCAAAGTCATATTTTTTATCTACGCCTTCTATCGAAACAATGGCTTGATAGCCAAATATTGGGAACCTGATTACACCTTTCGAACCGTAAATCTCACAAATATCTTCTCTATCTTTTGGAGCAACAGAGAAACACCAAGTCCCATTAAATACCACCCCACTTTCGAATAGTATATGGCCGATAACCAAATCATCTGCTGTGGCATTGGTCTGCTGTGTACAAGAGATACCCGAAAACTTCTGGGCAGCGCCAAAATAATATAGCATTAAATCTAATTGATGTGGGGCAAGGTCGTGAAATAATCCTCCACCCGCAATTGCAGGATCCATTCTCCAATTGCGCTCGCTCTTAGCAACCAAATGCGGCGCTGTTTCCTTTAACATTTTTAGATTTACGAATCGAATATCTCCAATAGCTTTTTCTTTTAGCAACTGTTTTATTTTTAAAAACATGGGTTGCGCTCTGCGGTAATGTGCTACACAGAGTTTTACGTCATTGTTTACAGCAGCATCTATCATCCGCTGTGCGGCAAAAGCATTTAAACTTATCGGCTTTTCTACATACACAGGCTTGCCAGCCGCGATAGCGGCAAGGGCATATTCTTCATGTTGCAGAGGCGGTGTTGCAATGTATATGGCATTCACTTCAGGATCTTCGATTAATTTTCTGGCATCGGTGTACCATTTTTTCACGTTGTGTCGCTGCGCATAATCTGCAGCTTTCTCTGCGTTTCTTCGCATTACCGCAACCAACCTAGAGTTGTTTACCTTATTAAAAGCAGGTCCGCTCTTTTTCTCGGTCACATCTCCACAACCTATAATGCCCCATCTAATTTCGTCCATCGTATAGCTTTAAAGCTGGGAAGTTAAAAATAATTATCTCATAACCACCTCTAGTTTTTTAAATTTTTATTCAGAATTAATTCTGGTTGTTGCCTAAATCAACTCTTATTTTCTATCACAATATTTGTGAATAACATAGCTTGTAATGGGCTTCAATCCCTTCTTTTTATCGATCGGGTGCTGACCATCAGCAGTAAAAAATTCTAATTTACCGCCGGTTTTAACATACCAAATCCTCCCCAAAGACTTATCTGTAATGGTATCTGGTCTGGTAATTTTCTTAAAATGTAAAAGTAATAAGGTATCCAGCGCAATGCTTTCCTTGCCAAAAATCTTTTTATTACAGTTTATGGATTCATAATGATCATTTGCCCAATACATGCAATGCTGGTCGGGTTTTGAACCTCCCCAAAAGAATAAAAAACTACTAACCATAATTAAGACTCCAACGCCAGCCATAGGCAGAAACCATTTGCCTAAAATAGAGAGATTGCGTTGCTTTTTTTCGCTTGGATGATCTGGAAGCTGCGTCGGTTCTTTCGTAATCTGACTGTTTGATTCGGTTGTTCTTGGCAACTCAGCAGGTGTCGAATTAGACTTTTGAAAATCATCAAACCGATATGGTCTTGGCTTAAAATCCATCAGCCATGCTAGCAGTTCTATATTTCTATCGTCGGGATCATTTGTTTTGCCCAGTAAGAAATTATTTAGAGGTCTAAATTTATCTACATCAAAACGCTTTATTAAACTTTCAAAGCTTCCAGAATCACCTGGCTGTCCAAAAAAATCTGATAGTGTGCGGTAATCATTGGGCGTATTGCTATTTCTAGCGTAAACAGCTACGCATTCCCGTTTCAGTTTTGCGGGCGTCGGATTTATTAAGGCATTAGAAAGCATCGATTTTGAGCATCTTTCCTTATAGGTTTCGGTCAACTGGTTTTTATAATCTTCAAACATTTTTAGAGTCGTTAATCAATTTACTGGTTAAGATTTCCTCATTAAGCAAGCAATTTCGGAATTCTGTTGGAATAATCGGAACAATTGGAATTTGCTTATAGTTAGGGGTTTACCGCAGCTACATTTGTCCTCAACAAACCTGTCTTGCATTCGGCTAGCTACCGATGTAAAAGTACAAAACAGATTTTAGAATTAGAGAAGAACGCAGTGCTGGTTGCCGGTTTGGGAAGCAGAAATCTGCATTGCGTTCCCTCACAATTACTTCCCAAAAATTTCAGAAGGCCTTCTGATGCAATTCTGGCAAACTCCGCGAATGGTCGTGTAGAGCCATTTTTCATCACCTTAAAAATTTTTGAATCATGTTCTTATCTTTATTTATTTCCGTTTTGTTAGGATTTGTAAGTCCTAACCACAACAACCATTCTAACAGCCAGAGCGCAGCTTACGTTAACACCACAAGTAATAGTCAATCTACCGCTGGTGGCGAAGACCATACTCCGGGCGGCGAAACCGGACAAATACCGCCGCCAAAATAGACTTAACACTTCTACCTACAGGGAGTTTTTACGCCCTGTAGGTTTTTGATTTACTTTATTTACTCGATACTTCAAACTGCTATTTGCTAAATCTATAAGAACTGTAATTTAGTGATAAACAAAAATTGATGCATCACTCTAAAGGTGCAGAAGAATTTTTATCTTCGAAAAAACTTAGATAAATCCATGCGTATCTCCTTTCTTTTGTTGTGTTTAACTTTCTTTTTTTCCTGTTCCACTAAAAAAAAGCAAAAGAAAATTACAGCAGAAAATAAAGCCTATGATGTGGCTTTTGAGTTTAGGGAAAGTGGTAAAAGCGACAGCGCGTTTTTGTATTTTAATAAGGCGAAAGAGTTTTTTTTGTTGCAAGGCGATAGTTTGGGCGCGGGCAAATGCTTGGTTAATATGGCCATTATTTCTACCACTAATGGCGACTACTTTGGCGGACAGGAACTTTCTCTAAATGCCGAGACATATTTTAATCCTGAAATTTCCGCACAAAAAGTATTCATTAACTCTAATTTCAATAATCTCGGTATTGCAACTTATAAGCTTCATGATTACAAAAACGCACTCCGTTTTTATGAAAGTGCCATTAAGTACGCTGATGATTCTGCAAAAATTATGATCTGTTTAAACAACAAGGCCAGAACTTATCAGGCCATGGGAGATTTTAAGCAAGCCATTTCTATTTATAGAGGGATTTTGAAAGAAATGCATCTTAATAGGACCGAATACGCTAGGGTAATTTCTAATCTGGCAATGACAAAGTGGAAACAAGATCCGGCATACAACGCCAAAGGGAAATTTTATCAGGCGCTAGCTATTCGTAAAAAAGCAAAAGATCTTTGGGGACTAAATGCAAGCTACGCTCATCTATCTGACTATTATTACACTAAGAATAGTGATTCTGCATTGCTGTATGCAAATAAAATGTACAGTGTAGCGAGGCAAATTAGTAGCGAAGACGACCAACTACAAGCTTTGGGAATATTGATTAAGTTAAGTCCGATGGCGAAGGAAAAGGCTTATTTTGAACGTTTTCAACGGATAAACGATAGTTTACAAGTTGCTCGTAGCAAGGCTAAAAATCAATTCGCGCTGATTCGCTATGAAACTGAAAAAGGCAAAGCAGAAAATTTAGAATTGCAACAAGACAATGCAGTAAAAAGCTACCAGATTTTTAAAGGAGAGCTATTGCTGTATGGAACAATCTTTGTTTTATTCTCGTCGGCAATTGCTGCAGCTTTTTGGTATAAGAGAAGGAGAGAACGGCTAAAAGTGGATGCCCAAAATGCAATTCGTGCTAGCCAGTTGAAAACATCTAAGAAGGTGCACGATGTAGTTGCAAATGGTCTATACCGGGTAATGGCAGAAATGGAGCATTATGAAAGCCAAAATATGGAGCCTCTTTTAGATAAAATAGAAGCGCTGTATGAGAAATCTCGTGACATATCTTATGAAGAAATTGGCTTTTCTGGCGGTAACTTTCAAGAAAAAATAGCAAATATGTTAATCTCCTTTGCCAAAGAAGACACAAAAATTGCACTTGTTGGCAACAACCAAAAATTATGGGAAAACGTAAACGACAATTCGAAATACGAAATAGAGCAAGTATTGCAGGAATTGATGGTAAATATGAGAAAACATAGCGCAGCGAGCCATGTTGCCCTGCGGTTTGAGCAAATTAATGGCGAAATAAATATTTGGTACACGGATAATGGGATAGGGATTAAAAATGATGTTGTTTTTAAAAATGGATTGACGAATACGGGAAACCGTATAAAAGCAATAAAAGGGAAGATTACCTTTGACGATAATTTTATAAAGGGATTGAAGATTCAAATCGTTTTCCCGATTTCTTAAATTTTTGCCATGTTCAAAAAAGTATTAATTGCCGAAGATCACGAAAGCGCCAATATTTCTGTGCAGAAAACGCTCGCAGATTTAGGCGTTAAGGCTACCGAATATACCTATTATTGCGATGATGCCTTATTGCACATTGCGCGATCTATCGAGGAACATAAGCCTTTTGATCTGCTCATTACCGATCTTTCTTTTGAGGAAGACCACCGGCCGCAAAAAATTTCTGATGGCAAGGCGCTGATCATGGCGGTAAAACAGTTGCAGCCAAAGATAAAAGTACTGGTGTTTTCTGCAGAAAATAAACGGGCACTTATCGATTCCTTGTTTAATGAGCTTGACATTGATGCCTACGTGCGCAAGGGGCGGCATGATGCGAAGGATTTAAAGCTTGCCATTGAAACCATCCGCAAAAATAATAAGCACATTACAGCAGATTTAAAACAAAAAATAAATGAGAATAACGCTCACGAGTTTACTCATTTCGATGTTTCCATCATCTCTTTGCTATCGGCCGGTATGTTGCAAAAAGACATTCCCTTGTATTTGAAACAAAACAATATAAAACCTTCTGGATTAAGTAGTTTAGAGAAGCGCCTTAATGTAATGAAAGAGGCGCTAAATTTTTCTAAAAACGAGCAGTTGGTTGCCTATTGCAAAGACTTTGGCATCATTTAACCAAAGTCTGTTCTAACAAACAAAGCCGATTTTCAAACGGTAGATTTAACCCGTAAAAAAGTATTTTCAGTTTTTTTTCCGTTTTACGGTTTCCCGTAAGGAATGCTGTTTTACGCTCCGTAATTTTGGCCATGCTAAAAGATAGACGAATAAATGGGGTTAGTTTTTTTGACAACTTTAACTAAATCAATAAAGATATCGTATAAATTAGCGCCTCGCTCTCAAGAAAATTAAGGAGGTTGTAAGTAGTTTGTTTTTAACAGATACTACAATCTCCAATTTTCGAAATCAATTACAAATCAGATTTTACAGAGCTATAATTTCTGCGTATTTTTGACTGTCTCATAAATGAAATTCCAACTCACTGTAATCTTTATCTTTTTAACAATCTTTTGCTTCGGGCAAACCACGGTTAAAATTGTTTCTTGGAATTTAAAAGATTTTGGAAAATCGAAAACTGATAAAGAACTTGGAATTGTTGCAGATTTAACAAAAGGATATGACATACTGGCCATTCAAGAAGTGGTGGCAGGTTACGGCGGTCCACAGGCTGTGGCTCGGCTTGCCGACGCACTTAGCAGAAAGGGTGCAAAATGGAATTATGTGGTGAGCGATGTTACTAGTGTTAACGTAGGAAATAAAGCGGAGCGTTATGCATTTATTTGGAATACGGCAAAAGTTAGAAAGATTGGATTGAGTTGGCTCGAATCTACCTACAAAGAATTGATAGAAAGAGAACCTTTTTATGGGCGGTTTGAAATTGGCAGCAAAAAAATTACGGTGGTTGACTTTCATGCCATTACTAAGTCGCATCAGCCAGAGCGAGAAATTAAATATTTTAAGTTTTTGCCGGCACAATATCCAAAAGACAACCTAATTTTTTGTGGCGACTTTAACATTCCGCAGTCGCATTCGGTGTTTAATCCAGTTCGTAAAATGGGTTATAAATCTGCGTTGATTGGGCAGAAAACGACCTTAAGACAGCGGTGTTTAAATGGCGATTGCTTGGCCTCAGAATTCGATAATTTTTATTTTAACGGCTCGAAAATAAGCTTAAAAAGTGCTGGAGTAGTTCATTTCTACAAGCTTTTTGCCAGTCTCAAGCTTGCGCGAAAACTCTCAGACCACATACCAATTTTTGCTGTTTTTGAGTTGAAGTAAGAAATGTTTTGTTTGTGTAATTAGGACAATCAATGCAGAACTTTAGTGGGTAACGTTAAGCAACCGACAAAAAAATGTAGAAAATGCTGCGCCTTGGCGCAGCATTTTATTAGGTTTTAAACCAACACTTCGGTGCGCATTTCTTGCGCTGCCGCAACCATTTCAACCAATGCCTGTTTGGTTTCTGCCCAATGGCGAGTTTTGAGTCCGCAATCTGGATTTACCCAAAGCTGATCAATAGGTATCACGGCTTTTGCTTTTTCCAAAAGCTGCACCATTTCTTCTTTTGAAGGTACTCGAGGCGAATGAATGTCGTAAACACCAGGGCCAATTTCATTGGGATAGTTGAAATCTGCAAAAGCGTCTAACAATTCCATCTGCGACCGTGAACATTCTATGGTGATCACATCGGCATCCATGTCTGCAATGTGTTCTATAATGTCATTAAATTCTGAGTAGCACATGTGTGTATGAATCTGCGTTTCATCTTGTACACCACTTGCGGCTATTTTAAAAGCATTTACTGCCCATTTAAGATAATTTTTCCAGTCCGCTTTTCTCAGCGGAAGACCTTCTCGAATCGCTGGTTCATCAATTTGGATAATTTTGATGCCGGCTTTTTCCAAATCGATAACCTCATCGCGAATGGCAAGTGCAATTTGGTTACAGGTAAGCGAGCGGGGTTGATCATTGCGCACAAAAGACCATTGCAGAATGGTAACCGGCCCAGTAAGCATTCCTTTAACCAAGGTTTTGGTTAAAGATTGCGCAAACTCTGTCCAATAAACAGTCATGGCTTTTGGGCGGTTAACATCTCCATAAATAATAGGTGGTTTTACACAACGGCTACCGTAACTCTGCACCCATCCATTTTTGGTAAACACAAAACCGTTAAGCTGCTCTCCAAAATATTCAACCATATCATTCCGCTCAAATTCGCCGTGTACTAGTACATCTATGCCAATTTCTTCTTGCCAGCGAATGGTTTCTTCTGTTTCTTTCTTCAAAAGCGCATCGTATTGGGATTGTGAAATTTCTCCTTTCTTAAACTGGGCTCTCCAGCTTCTAACCTCGGCGGTTTGTGGAAACGAGCCTATGGTAGTGGTAGGAAAAAGCGGCAAGTTTAAAATTTCTTGCTGTATTTTTTTTCTTGATGAAAATGCATTTAAGCGTTTAGAATCTTTGCTTGTAATGGCATCAACACGTTGTTTTATTCCTTCGTTATGAATCAGTTTAGAACTTTTGCGGTTTGCAATGGCTTTCTTGTTTTCTGCTAATTTGGCAATAGCTGTGTCATCAGGAGTTTCTGAAGCAAGTTTTTTCAGCATAACTACTTCATCTATTTTCTGTTTGGCAAAAGCTAACCATTGCTTAACTTCTGGGCCAAGCGTTTTTTCATCAGTTTCTAAATCCAAATCGCATGGCGAATGAAGTAAAGAACAGGAGGGAGCAATTAGCAAGTGATCCGAGCCAAGTTTAGCTACAGCTTTTTTGAGGAATGATAAAGATTGTTCGAAATCATTTTTCCAAATATTTCTGCCATCCACCAGGCCGAGGGATAAAATCATCTCTTTCGGAATGGCATTTAAAACATCATCTAATTGTTCTGGGGAACGCACAAGATCTATGTGTAAAGCTGTTATTGGGAGGGAGGTGGCTAGTGTTAGGTTGTCTTTTAATCCTTCAAAATACGTTGCTACCAATATTTTAAGGGTAGGAAATTGCTTTCTAATTTCTGCATAAGCAAAATTAAAGGCCTCTTTTGCCTTTTCGTCGATGTCTAACGCTAAAAACGGCTCATCAAACTGGATCCATTCTGCGCCATGATTTTTTAATTCGCCAAGAATCTGCAAATAGACTGGTAGCAGCTTTTTAATCAAATCTAACTTATCAAAACCTGCTTCTTTTTCTTTGCCAAGCAACAGGTAAGACACCGGGCCGATTATTACAGGTTTGCTTTTTATTCCCAATTGCTTCGCCCTTACAAATTCCGTAACTATTTTGCTCGAGAATAGGCTGAAGGCTTGGTTCTTATAAAATTCGGGTACAATATAATGGTAGTTTGTGTCGAACCATTTGGTCATTTCCATGGCGGTAATGTCTAAACCATCTTTCTGATAGCCGCGAGCCATGGCAAAATATAAATCTAGCTCGTTATTTGTTTTTGTAAGCACCACCTGATTGTAGCGCTTCGGAATAGCGCCTACAGTTAAAGACATGTCCAGAATTTGGTCGTAATAGGAGAAATCATTTGAGGGAATAAGGTCTATTCCTGCCTCTTGCTGCAATTTCCAGTTTTGTTCGGTAATTTCTTTGCCTTTGCCCAATAGGTCGGCCAAAGAAATTTTACCTGCCCAGTATTGCTCGCTGGCTTTTTTTAATGCTCTGTTGCTACCAATTCGCGGATAGCCAAGGTTGTGTGTTTGCATCTGTTTTTAATTTTTTAATGGTTAACAATTGCGGTTAATAGCCCATTTTTAATCTCTAGATGCTTTGTTGGGAAACTTAGAGGAAGAGAAATGCGCGCATTGACAACCAATTAGAGATGTTTTGCCTAAGCTGTGCACTCGTCCGACTTCAAGCTTCAAATCGCGAAAGCATCGTCATTTCGGAATAGTTAGGTATCCTGACTTGTAACTATTTTTACCTTTTCTAGCATTTGCTGATAAAAATTTAATGTTACTTACAGTTGCGCGACAGCTCCTGATTTACACACGATTCCCTATTAATTTACAAAAAGTAAAACCTTTTCCGACTGCAGAAATGTGTAAAGAACTCTATATTACAATCAGTTTTTAATTCTTTTCAAAGGTAATTAAGTAGGTATAAAAACCAAATTAAATTAATTAATAAGGTAAATATTCTCTATTGTTTATTTTTTTAAGATATTATGCTGATTAGTACTTAGATTTGCGCATCTAAAAGAAAATTATTCTATGGAAGGATGCGATGAAACCGATTTGTTGTTGTTAAGAATATTGGGCAACAATTCAAGTTACACCACAAAAGAGCTCGCTGCGCAGGTAAATTTGTCTCCATCGCCTGTTTTCGAGCGGGTAAAGCGGCTAGAGAATAATGGCTATATCAAAAAATACATTGCCATTTTAAACGCCGAAAAATTTAATCGGGGTTTTATTGTGTTCTGCAATATTAAACTTAAACAACATGATAGAACCATAGGACATAAATTTGTAGAGGATATTTTAAGCATAGACGAAGTGGTGGAGTGCTACAATGTTTCTGGCGAGTATGACTTTATTCTAAAGGTTTATGCCAAGGACATGAAGAACTACCAAGATTTTGTATTTAACAAGTTGGGTTCTGTTGAAAGTATTGGCAGCACGCACAGCACTTTTGTAATGGCCGAGATTAAGAATTCTCATAACATTGGTTTTTAACCAAACAGCTTTCTTTAATCTGCAAAATTTAGTTTTTAAGCACATTCAGAAAACCTGTAAATCACTTTTTTTAACTTAAAAACAGGTAATTTTGTTTTTAATCTAACCAACTTTAATCAGCCGTTATGAGCATTACCAAGAAACCACTTTTTTACTTCCAAATCCTTTTTAATGTTGTTTGCCTAAACATTTGTTTTGGTCAATCAGCTAAATTGCCTACTAACTGAACCAAGGAGGCGATAGAAGCGAAAGTACCTTTTCCAGAATATCCCCGCCCGCAGTTTGAGCGAAAGGATTGGTTATCGCTTAACGGTAAATGGGATTATCTTGGCGGTGCAGAAGTGGCAAATGCTTTAAATCCAATTAAACCTATTTCCTTTGCAGGGAAACAAGAACAGATCCTTGTTCCTTATTGTCCAGAATCTTTTCTATCTGGAATAGAACGCAAGCAGGAAATAAATATGTGGTACCGTAGAAATTTTGAAATTCCATCAACCTGGAAAGGAAAACAGGTTATCATTAATTTTGAAGCCGTTGATCATGATGCCACTGTGTTTGTGAATGGAAATAAAGTCGGAACACATGCAGGTGGTTATGATTCTTTTAATTTCGACATTACTAGCTTTTTAAAAGCAGGAACCAACATTTTGGTTTTGGCTGCACATGATCCAAACGATGGAAGAACGCCTTCAGGAAAAAATGGTCCACGTGGAGATTATACATTTAGTTCTGGAATTTGGCAGTCGGTTTGGTTGGAGCCTGTTAGCAAAATATACATCAAAACCGTTCGTTTATTGCCAGATGTAGCAAATAGTCGTTTAAAGGTAACGGTTAACGCGCCTTCGTCTCAGGTATTTGTAAATGTATTAGAAGGAAGCAAGGTGATTTCTCAGATGCAAGGAAAGCCTGGCGTGCCATTCTATGTGCCCGTAAAATCACCCAAGTTATGGTCGCCGGAAGATCCGTTCCTTTACAATTTAAAAATTACGCTGAAAGACAAGCAGGGCAAGGTGACCGATGAAATGACCAGTTATTTTGGTATGCGTGATGTAAAACTTGGAAAACTAAAAGGAGTGGTGCGGCCATTGATTAATGATAAATTTGTGATGCAGCTTGGTCTGCTTGATCAAGGATATTGGCCAGATGGCATTCTGACCGCTCCAACAGAAGAGGCTTTAAAGTATGATATTGAGTTTACAAAGAAAGCAGGCTTTAATCTCATTAGAAAACACATGAAAACAGAGCCGAAGCGTTTTTACTATTGGGCAGACAAACTCGGCCTATTGGTATGGCAGGATATGCCAGCTATCTGGTATCAACATGAAGATACTGCAAAAGTACGAACGGCTTTTCGTAAAGAACTTAAAGCCATAATGGATGATCATTACAATTCGCCTTCTATCATCGCCTGGATTCCGTTTAACGAAAACTGGGGTGCGTTTGATGTAAAAGAAATTACCGATTGGGTAAAACATTATGATCCTTCGCGATTGGTAAATGGAAACTCTGGTTTCAACAACAATCCCAATTATCAAAAAGCTTATGGCGATCCCGGCAATGGAGATTTTGTAGATACTCACATCTACATTGGGCCGTATGGTGCCTCTAAACCAGATAGTAAAAGGGCTGCATCTTTAGGTGAATTCGGCGGAGTTGGTTTATATGTAAGAAATCACATGTGGCCAGTAGAAAACAACGCTTACGGTTACGAACCGACAAAAGCCGCATTGACAGACAAATATGTATTGCTTCTAAATCAAGTAGAACAATTGATGAAATATCAAGGGCTTAGCGTTGCCATATATACCCAGACAACCGATGTTGAACACGAGATAAATGGGCTGTTGACGTATGACCGTGAGGTTGAGAAAATAGACACAGAACGGGTGAGGGAAATTAATGAAGCCGTTATAAAAAAAGGGGAGGAGCTAAATCAATAGTGTTTGAAGACGGCGCTGATTTAACATGCTGTTTTTGTTCTGTTATTTAAAGTTACTGGTTTAAATAGTGAAGGCTTTAGGACACTAATAGCTAAATCCCGACCCTTCTGCTTATGTCTGTACTCTCCCAAAATTTTTTACAAAAAGCTGTAACGCTCCCGCAACAATAATTTTAAATTTGTTATTCCCTAATTCATTAAATGGCAAAAAATAGAAATACAATTCCAATAGAAAATATCTCTTTCAAAGAACGTCTTTCCTCACTAAAGAACTTACCCAATTTTTTTAAGTTGGTTTGGCAAAGCAGTCCAAGCAAAACATCAATTAGTTTTACATTAAGAATTTTGCGCTCGGCGATGCCCGTTGCATTGCTGTATGTGGGTAAACTCATTATAGATCAAGTGGTGGCCTTAAACACAAACGCTGGATCTGGCAATTTGCAGGAGCTGTGGGAACTGGTTGCACTGGAGTTTGCTTTGGCATTATTAACGGATGGATTAAATCGGATGATAAACCTAACAGATAGCTTGTTAGGTGATCTATTCTCCAACTATACATCCATTCGTATTATGGAGCATGCTGCAACGCTAGATCTAGATCAGTTTGAAGATTCAGTTTTTTATGATAAATTAGAACGTGCCAGACAACAGACGGTTGGCAGAACGGTTTTGCTCTCGCAGGTAATGAGCCAGGTACAGGATTTTATATCCATGGCTTTTCTACTCACGGCCCTCATTGCCTTTAACCCTTGGTTAATACTACTTTTATTGCTTGCCATTATCCCTTCCTTTTTAGGCGAGTCCTACTTCAACAGCAAAAACTACGCACTTTCACGCAGCCAAACTCCTGAACGTAGGGAGCTGGATTATTTGCGTTATTTGGGCGCCAGTGATGAAACAGCAAAAGAAGTGAAGATTTTCGGACTGGCGGATTTTATTGTAGGCCACTTCAAAACACTGTCAGATAAATTTTACCGCGACAATAGCAAACTCGCTATCCGGCGCTCAATATGGGGCAGTTTTTTTTCTGTGCTGGGTACAATGGGCTATTATGCGGCTTACGGTTTTATCATTTATGAGACCGTTACCGGTAAATCTACAGTGGGCAACCTTACTTTTCTAGCTGGATCATTTAGGCAGCTTAGCGGGTTAATGGAAACCATGCTTTCGCGCTTCACGATGGTTTCTCAGGGTGCTATCTACCTTAACGATTTTATCGATTTTTTTGAAATCAAACCGAGAATTACCAGACCGCAAAATGCTTTACCTTTTCCAAATCCTATTAAAACTGGATTTGTGTTTGAGCAGGTAGGCTTCCAATACCGCAATAGCGATAGGTGGGCGAATAGAAATTTAAGCTTTGAGCTAAAGCCAGGAGAGAAATTGGCTTTGGTTGGCGAAAACGGAGCGGGAAAAACAACCTTGGTAAAACTGTTGGCCAGGTTATATGATCCAACCGAAGGACGCATTTTGCTGGATGGGAAAGATTTAAAAAACTACGACCTCGATGACCTGAGACATAATCTGGGCATCATCTTTCAGGATTATATCCGCTATCAAATGACCTTTTATCAAAATATTGCTGTTGGAAATATAAAAGAAATAGAGAATGAACAGCTTGTTAAGAGAGCTGCCGAAGAGAGCTTGGCAAATCAACTTGCCTTAAAACTTCCAGGCGCCTACCAGCAATGGCTCGGAAGAAAGTTTAATGATGGCGTAGAACTATCTGGCGGAGAATGGCAAAAAGTGGCTTTAGCCAGAGCTTATATGAAAGATGCCCAAGTTTTAATTCTTGATGAGCCAACGGCCGCGCTGGATGCCAGGGCAGAGTATGAAGTTTTTCAACGTTTTGCAGAACTAACCAAAGGAAAGTCTGCAGTGTTAATCTCACATCGTTTTTCTACCGCCAGGCTTGCAGACAGAATATTGGTTCTCGAAAATGGAACACTGTTAGAATCTGGTACGCACCAGCAACTGCTAGACGCAAAGGGCAGGTATGCAGAACTTTTCCAACTTCAGGCAAAGGGATACCAATAGAAAAACAAACGAGAATATTTTAAAATATCATCAAAAGCATGACAAAATGCTATCTTGTAAAAATAAGTTATAGGATGATGTGGCAGGAAAGAAATAACAAATTGTATCGAGCATTCAAAATTCAAAGATTTTTCTGAAGCATTTGTATTTATGACCCGTGTGGCGCTCATAGCAGAAAAAAGCAACCCTCAACCCAATGTGGAAAAACGAATGGAACAAAGTTGAGATATGGCTTTCTAGGCATGACAAAGGAAATGTTGCGACGGACAAAGATACTGCACTCGCAACAGCGGCGGACGGATCAATCAGAATTATGGTTATTCCGGCTATGAAAATAATCAGCCCCCTTATGCTACTTTAGCTGAAGCGGAAGCTGGTGAAAATTAGCGGCTAATGATACGACAACCAACAAAAGGCGTTCAAAATTTCGAAATAGGCTATTACAGGATCATAGAAATTTTGTCTCTTTTAAAAAAAATAAAAAATAAAACCCTAAATTTAAAACCATGACGACACGAAGAGATTTTATAAGACACGCGACTTTGGGAGGCGCAGGCATAGCAATAGCTAATTCGGCCATGGCGATGCCGGCAAGCAGCTATAGGCGCATAATAGGTGCAAACGACCGCCTTAATATAGCCATTGCCGGTTTAGGAAGAAGACACTCTGCCTATAAAGATGCGATTGTAAACAGTAAAAGCAATGTACGGTTGGTCTATTTATGCGATGTGATGGAGAGCCAGCGAACAAAAGCATTTGCAAATTTCAAAAAAAGTTTAGATTATAGCCCAAAATTGGAGAATGATATACGTAAGGTGATAGCGGATAAAGACGTTGATGTATTATTTAATTCAACTCCAGATCATTGGCATACTCCAGGTTCAATTATGGCATTAAAAGCAGGGAAAAACGTGTATGTTGAGAAACCTTGTAGCCATAATATGCATGAGAACGAAATGCTGGTCGCTGCGGCAAAAAAATACGGTGCTGTTGTGCAAATGGGCAACCAGCAACGTTCTTCAGACCATACAATAGAAGTTGTTAATATGATTCACGCTGGTGCTATTGGCAAGCCCTATAAAGCACTTGCTTTTTATGAGAATTCTAGAGGAGCGGTTCCTTTGCAGAAAAAAGCACCTGCACCCACCGGACTAGATTGGGATCTTTTTCAGGGGCCTGCACCGCGCCGCGACTACACAGACAATACTTGGGATTATAACTGGCACTGGTACGGCTGGGATTTTGGCACAGCAGAAGCGGGTAATAATGCTACCCACGAATTAGACGTGGCTCGCTGGGCACTCCAGGTAAATTATCCACAGCATGCGCAGGTTGAAGCTTATAAAAGGCAATTTCCGACGGACGGTTGGGAAATGTACGACAGTATGAAAGCGACATTTAACTTTGCCGATGACAAAATTATAGAGTGGGATGGCAAAAGCCGCAATGGATATGATACGTACGGCGCCGGCCGGGGTACGATAATTTACGGCAGCGAGGGTACCGTTTTCGTTGACCGTGGACGTTATAAAATGACTGATCTTGCCGGTAAAACGACCAAAGAGAAAATAGCAGGATCGAACGAAGCTGGTACCGCTTTGGGTGGTGGCGGCGATACATCGACAGCTCATGTATTTAATTTTTTTGATACCATACGTGGTAAAGCGAAGCTTAACGCGCCTATTGCAGATGCGAGTATTAGTATGGCCATGGTGCATTACGCAAATACCGCATTCCGCGTTGGTAAAGGCTTTGCTATAGACGAGAAAACCGGAAGAATTTTTGACCGAGATGCGATGGCATTGTGGAGCAGGAAGTATGAAAACGGCTGGGAACCAAAAATATAAAGATGGTTTTGAATGCGTTATTGAAAAAACCAACACCGATGAATCAACCACATAAGCAGAGGTCTATTTTATCTGCTAAATAAAATTGCACCATAAATTTTAAGTTAATTATATCATGATCAATAAAACAAAAATTTTTTTATTTGCAGTCGCCTTTTTTATTTCGGGGATTGCAAACTCTTCATTTGCTCAATCCTCGTCGAAAGGATGGCAAAGCCTATTCAATGGAAAAGACCTTACGGGCTGGAAACGGCTAGCCGGAACCGCAGATTATAAAGTTGAAAACGGAGTAATTGTAGGCACAACAGTGATGAATTCTGGGAATACATTCCTTGTTACAGAAAAGGAATATGGCGATTTTATTTTAGAATTAGATGCAAAGGTAGAAAGCGTTGTTAGTAATTCTGGTGTGCAGACACGAAGTCATTTTGATTCTTCTGGCAACAACGGAAAAGGCAAAGTTTATGGAAGGCAGTGTGAATTTGATCCTTCGGCCAGAAAATGGAGCGGTGGAATTTATGATGAGGGTCGCCGGGATTGGTTGTATCCTTTAGAGCTCAATCCTACTGCTAAAAATGCTTTCAAAGTAGGCGAATACAATCATGTAAAGATAGAATGTATCGGCAATGAAATGAAGACTTGGATAAATGGAATTCCTACGGCATTTGTAGTGGATACGGTAGATCAGAAAGGTTTTATTGGTTTACAAGTACATGGCATTACTAAAGAAGAGCAAGCAAACAAGAAAGTTTATTTCAAAAATATCAAAATAAAAACAAGTAATCTTAGTCCACAGGCTTTTCCGGCCGGAATTTATGTAGTAAACAACGTACCAAATAATCTTTCGGGTTATGAGAAAAAAGACAATTGGAAATTGCTATTTGATGGAAAAACATCTAATGGATGGAGAAGCGCAACACAAAGTGCATTCCCTAAAAAAGGCTGGCAAATTAAAAATGGAATTTTTACTGTGCTAAGTGCCGATGGTAAAGAGGCTGCCAATGGCGGTGACATTGTTACCAAAGATATGTATAAAGCTTTCGATCTTTCTTTCGAATTTAAACTTACGCCTGGTGCCAACAGCGGTGTAAAATATTTTGTAACACTTGATGAAAAAACTAAGGGCTCGGCAATTGGGCTAGAATACCAGGTGTTGGATGATGAAAGACATCCAGATGCTAAATTAGGAAGAGACGGTGATCGTACTTTAGCTTCCTTATATGATTTAATTAAGGCCGATAAATCACCAAGATTTACACATCCTATTGGGCAGTGGAATAAGGGCCGTGTTGTTGTTTACCCGAACAACCATGTAGAACATTATTTAAACGGAATTAAAGTGCTAGAATATGAACGTGGATCAAAAGCGTTTAAAGATTTGGTGGCGATGAGCAAATACAAGGTTTGGCCAGATTTCGGCGAGGCGAAAGAAGGTCATATTTTACTACAAGATCACGGCAACGAAGTTAGTTTCAGAAGCATTAAGATTAAAACTTTGAATTAATAAATTTAGATATTTATCCGATTAAGGAGTTACAATATTAAAAAAAGAAAAAGGCTAGATTGAAATACGGTAGTTTGCTCCCTAAATTTTCAATCTAGCTATTTTTTTAGTTTATTTGCTATTCGGCTGTTCACCCGAAAATTAAAAACAATGAGGTTATTTAACCTCAGGCAGTATAACACAATTTATTTACAAAATGCCAAACCGAAAAAATAAAGCAAATAAAACCAATAAAATATTAGTTTTTATTCTTTTACTATTAACCGTTGGAGGACTTTATTTTTATTTTATTAATAAAGGATCTAAAGTAGATTTAGATTCTTCTCCTGTATTATCTGCGGAAGAATCTATGAGTAGGATGAAAACCGAAGCTGGATTTGAAGTAAAGTTAGTTGCATCCGAACCTTTAATAACTACACCCGTTGCTTTTACATTTGATTCAAAAGGGCGCATTTGGGGGGTAGAGATGAATGGATACATGCCCGATACGCTAGGCACAGGTGAAGATATTCCAGACGGAAAAATTGTAATATTAGAAGATAAAGATAAAGACGGCGTAATGGACAGCCGTAAAATTTTTCTAGATTCTTTGGTAATGCCTCGAGCAATCTGCCTTATTGGAAAAGGCGTCTTGGTTGCCGAACCGCCAAATTTATGGTACTATGAAATAAATAAAGATAAACCCGGAAAAAGAGTGTTGGTTGATGGCCATTATACGGATGGCGGCAATGTAGAACACTATCCAAATGGATTATTACGGGCAATGGACAACTGGGTTTACAATGCAAAATCTAGCAAGCGCTATCGCAAAAGAGGCGATAAATGGATTATCGAACAAACACATTTTAGAGGCCAATGGGGAATTAGTCAGGATAATTACGGACGCTTATACTATAACAACAACTCACAAAATTTACTTGGAGATTATTTCAGTCCAGGTTTTGGGGCCGGAAATAAAAACCAGAAAGATGTAAACGGCTATAATGAGACGATAGTTGCTGACAATAGGGTTTATCCTTTGCGCCCAAATACAGGAGTAAACCGAGGGTATTTGCCGGGTATTTTAGATTCTACAACCAAACATTTGGTAAACTTTACCGCTGCCTGTGCGCCACTCGTTTACCGGGGTAATGTATTTGGAAAGGAATACGAATCGAATGTTTTTGTGGCAGAACCTGCCGCTAACCTTATTAAAAGAAATATTATTGCAGATAGTGGCTATATCGTTAAAGGTAAACAGGCGTACAAAGGGAAAGAATTTTTGGCCAGTACCGATGAGCGTTTTAGGCCGGTAAACTTATACAATGGCCCAGATGGCGCGTTGTATGTAGCAGATATGTACCGCGGAATAATTCAGCATAAAACGTATTTAACGCCTTATTTGAGAAGCCAAATAAAGCAGCGGAAACTTACTCTACCATTAAATTACGGGCGGATTTATAAGGTAGTTCGGAAAGATAACAAACCCAATTCTATTGTTATTCCTAATGATCCACAACAGCTGGTAAAACTACTTGGCCATTCTAACGGCTGGGTGCGAGACAGGGCTCAGCAAACACTTATAGATCGTAATTTTACCCAAGCCGTTCCAGCTTTACGCGCAGCAATAAAACAAACTTCTAATCCACTATTGGTTATACATTCCCTCTGGACTTTAGAAGGTTTAGGTGTTTTAACAACCGAAGACGTGTTGCCTCTTTTACAAAAAGATTCCTGGCCCATCCGTATGCAGGCGTTAACCGTATTGCCATCTGTTCTAAATGCTGGTTCGTATAAAAAAGTGCTTCCAATACTGGAGAAAATGATAGCAGAAAATGATACGCTCGCTGCTCCATACTTAGCTTATTTAGTTAATTATATCCAGCCTTATAGTCAATTGGCTGCAAAAACTTTATTGCAAAAAGTTGCATTAAAATATCCTGACAACAGCTATGTGGCAGATGCAGTTATAAGCAATCTTGAAAATAGAGAGGGAAGTTTCCAAAAACAGATACAAACACTAATTTCAGATACTAGCCTTGCGATTATTAAAAAGTTAAAAATGGTTGTTATGGATGCCAAAAAGGCTAAAGACAATCGCCACCCAGCAACACTAAAAAAGGAATTTCCAAAAGGATATGCGTTGTTTAATTCCACCTGCCAAACCTGCCACGGAATAGATGGTAATGGTGTAAAATCATTGGCGCCGCCATTAAATAAATCAGAATGGGTTAATGGTGATAAAGAAAAGCTTATCTCCATTGTATTGGTTGGATTAACCGGCCCAATAGAAGTGGACGGCCATGTATATAAAGCACCAGAAATTAATGGAGACATGCCCGCGATTGGTTTCGACAAACAAATTACAGATGAACAGCTAGCGGAAGTGCTTTCTTTCGTGCGGAAATCATGGCAGAATGACGCCGTAAAAATAAATGCTTTAGAAATAGCTAAAGTTCGGCAAAAGCTAAAAGGCAGGCAGAAACCATTTACAGAGGAAGAATTAAAATAAGAAGGCGGAAAACATTCGTTTTACAAAAATACTTTGTTTTAAGGCTTTAACTGTACCAATGTTGATTATTTTTACAATAAGTTGTGAAGCAAGTACAACACGATATTTCCAGTCCTCCCAATAATATGGAAGCAGCTTGACCCAATACTGTAACAGCCACGATTAAATCCTAATTGAACATTATCAAATAACAATAGAATAATGATTAAATTTTCGTTTTAAAATGAATAGAAATCTGAATTTTTGGTAATTATCATTACCCTAAGCTATATATAAACCTAAACCCATCCATTATTTCTGAAAGGTTGCCGATTTTTTCTTCAATAGTGTCATATCTTTCGCTCATTTTAATATCCTAGATTTTTGTCTAGTGCTGTATTGTGCTAATGGTCTTGTCTCCTAGCATTCTTGAGACGTTTTCGATACGCTTTCGACTGTTACGCCGTTTAAGCGCTTTACCGTTCTGGTAAAGCTGTGGCTTACGATATGCGAGGTTATTCGTTTTGTTCTTTTGGTAAAGAAACAAACATAGCTTTTCGACTAAAAACACACAAGATGTTCACTTTGTAAAAACTAATTACGCACCAAAGTTTTATAAGGATATGTAAACTTTGGCATTTCCCTAAAAACAAAAGCCCCAAACTTTCGTTTGAAGCTTTTCGTAATCCTCACTGACATTTTCTCGAACAATTTTCTGTCTGACTTGCAACGCATAATAAATTTGGCGGATGAATTGGATGACAGGTAAGGCAAGTTCTCTAATAGAGTTTCTTGCAAATTCACCACTATGGTAGACAGCCCAAAATGTTTGACCCCATTTCGCCAATTTGATATTCAATCAAATTTTTTGCGGATGAAAGATGTCTAGGATTTACATTTGTGGTGAGGTGGGTAACGGACATTGGGATTTCTAAATCCTTTTATTTTTCCGCTCTTATCTGTTTACTAATTTGCATCTAATATAAGATTAGGCATTGTATTTAGCCAGCCATCTAGCTTTGTGTTCGGCACGGGAGTTGATGAAATCCACATCAGTCCCTTCGGCGATTGCATCTAGTGGAAAGCGGAGTGGCCGTGTTCCTTTTTGCATAGTGATCAGTTTTAATATGCCATCGGCAATGGTTTGCGGATCCATATTGAATTCTTCCATCTTACCAAATAATCCTTTTCCGATTGCATTAAACATTTCACTGGCAATTGGCTCGTAGGCATTTGATATTTCATTACGATCTGCATTATTACCAAGTTTAACTCCAGTATTCATTTCGGTCGGATATACACCGGGTTGAAGGGTTACGTTTTCGATGTTAAACTGCTTCAATTCTTCCTGTAAAGATTCGGTAATTGCTTCTACACCAAATTTGGATGCCAGATATGGCCCCATAAAAGGTAGAGAATGTCCACTTGCACCTGAGGTAATATTGATAACCAAACCTTTTTTTGCCTTGCGCATTGCTGGTAAAACCGCTTGATAGGTACGGATAATCCCAAAAAAATTAACTTCGAAAAAATTCCTAACCTGGTCAATAGTGAAGGCTTCCACCAATCCGTAACCAGCCAATCCCGCATTGTTAATTAATACGTCTATTTTGCCATGTTTTGCGAGAGTTTTTTCTATTGCATTATTTACAGAAGCATCACTGGTTACGTCTATCTCCACAACCTCTACGTTTGGATAAGCTGAAAGTTCTTCAGCAACTGCTTTGTTCTTGCCTTCTATGCCACGCATTCCTGCAATAATCATGTATCCTGCTTTTGAAAGGGTAATTGTTGTCAGTTTCCCAAAACCTGTACTTGTTCCTGTAATGAATATTGTCGTTGTCATTGTTTTAAAAATTAATTGTTTTTTAACGACACAAAGTTCTGATGAAAGCAGCTTAATTTCCATTGACATTTGTTTGAAAAACAATAAAAATCAGTAGTGAAATCAAGAAAATTTTTATTTCCTCACAGAATTTCTGCGGATACGGGTGAGGGTTTCTGGGGTCATTCCTAAATAAGAAGCGATCATGTGTTGGGGAATGCGGTTTACGATGTTGGGTAAATTATGGAGGAAATTCTGATATTTGTCCTCTGCAGAAAGGCTGATGTTATCGTAGATTCTGTTTTGTGAGACTAGAAAACTTTTTTGCAGAATAGTGTTCACTAGGCCATTAAACTGAGGGATTTTTTGGCAAAGGATTTCAAAATCTCGTTTTTTGATTAAAACTACCTCCGCATTTTCAATGGCATCAATATTAAAACGGGTAGGTGTGCCGTTTGTAAGACTCTCCCGGTCACCAGTCCAATAATTTTCGGGTGCAAAACTCATGATGTGCTCTTTACCAGTGCTGTCTATGGCAAAGGTTTTTAGAAAACCTCGATTTACAAAAGCGATATGCTGCCAAATATCGCCCTGACGCATTAAATATTGCTTTTTTTTGAGCTTTACGACTCCAACAACTGATTCGATAAGGGTTAATTCTTCTGCTGAAAGTCGTATTTTTTCTAGAAGATAATTTCGGAATATCATGCCATTTTGTCCTTTCTGATGGCTTCAAAGATAAAAAATGATTTGTCAATCCCATCAAGACTAAAATTGGAATTAGCTAAAATTTCCAACCCCAATTTTTGCATGATCTATATTTTTTTATGACCTACGTTGATTAATCTTCCCCTGGGAGTGCAAGATACAATCACAAAAATTTTTACGATGGAAATTTGGAATCACATAGGCGCAAACATCTGCCTTGATGTATCCAAAAGTTGTTTCTGTCTTATGCTCAAACCCACTAAAAAAGGTAGTAAACGGAATGCACGATGTAATGAACCTGAAACCGATAAAGGAATCATTTAAAACCGTGGATTTATTGGACATGGAAGAAACTATGGAAATTTTAAAAGTATCAAAGGTTACCATCCACAATTGGAAAAAGAAAGGTTTCATAAAAAGCTATAAGGTAGGGCGGAAGCTGTATTTTAAAAAGGCTGAATTAGTGGAAGCTATACAAAGACAGAAATACAGCATTTAATCCGAAAAGTTATGATTAACATTTATGAATTAAAAGCCGCCCTGCAGGAGTTAAAGACAGACCTTATAAAGGAAATTACAGAAGCTTTGGAGAACCCGAAATGAAAAAGGGCAGAGATTGAAATTGGCAATTTAAAGTCCATGCAAGAAGCTTGCAGTTTTCTAGGTAAATCCCGAACTACTGTTTACAATTGGATGAAATCGAAACGGCTGGCTTGTCAGAAATTTCTTTTTTGATGTAAGTTGTGGAAATTGATCCAGTGTCAATTGGTTGTTTGTCGGTCATCCCAGAAACGTATTTTTTTAATATAGAAAAATCCTTCTGAGTTATCTTTGATTCTGGGTCAACAATTTGATAATCGTTAAGTGGCATCGCTCCAGCAATGATTTGATTTACAGTTTCCAACAATTTTGCTTTGCGAGCACCAGAAGTCAACTTATCCCACTCCGAAAAATTGAGTCCTGCACGTCGGTCCTTTACATGGGAAGCAACGCGCCAGGATATCGGAGAGATCTTATCAAACCAACTAAGTTTAGTTTCATTTGAATGGCAGTCATAGCACGCTCGTTTCAATATCTGTTTTACATCCTTTGGAGCCTGTAAATCGCCTGTTATCGGGTTGTTAATTATGTGTGGCTTAATAAACTGTAATCCTATTAAAACGCCACACCCAATTAGGGAGAATATCAATATTTTATTTCGTTTCATAACAGTACAAAAGAAGGCTATTTAAGAATAGGATTAAAAGCGAAACTATCTCAAGTTGGCAAATTAGATTCCGAAAATGGCAATTTTCAGTTTCAGCACGGCAATTAAAAAATAGGTGGTGGGTTTCACGCTAACTCTGTATTTGCATTGTGCGTTGGTTAAGGGATAAGATCTTATATTTTTATTATCTAAAATTTTAAGAGAAATTACGACGAGTAGAAAGTGAAAGTTAGTTTATCTTTCTCTCCTCTTGACGTTGCAAAACAGATTGATCTTCTGATTCTCCTCTTTTCCAATACGAAACAATTGTATACTCATCTTTGCTCCAGCCAAGCTCGTCTTTAAAATATTCTCTTAATTTTTTCGCTGTACTATATTCCCCGGCAGCATAAACAAACCTCTCGCCTGCCAGAAGCGTCTTTTCTCCCACTTTCTGTGCAAGACAACTGCCAAGTTCAGGATGATCATTGTATATCCATTGTACCTTTAGATTTGCTTTGCTGAAAAGCTTCAGTTCATCTTCCTTGCCAAAAATCTCAATCATGCAGCTTACGTTTACTTTTTTTGGCAATTGTTCTAACATTGCGCCAATTAACGGTAAAGCGGTGCTATCACCAATAAAAAAATATTCCTGCGCAACCGGAAATAATGGTTTGCTACTTTCTTTCATTGCAACACTCAATTTACTCCCCACATCAGCACGATTTACCCAATAAGATGCGGGACCATTATCTCCGTGAGAAATAAAGTCAATCCACATTTCTTTATTCACCCAATCTATATGTCTTGTAGTGTATGTTCTTCGGGTAGTAGACAAAGTTTCCTCTGTACTTAGTTCTCCAGGAAAAATGGTATGGTTTTGTCCTTCAATAGGAAGAAAAATTTTATTATTCCCACCTATTTTTACATTTTTGAACAAGGCGAGTTGTTCATCACACATGTCAAAAATTATTCTGATATAATGTGGGCTTAAATGAAATTTTTCTTTGATAATAAATGACGACCTAACTGCTTTTTTTGGTAGTATACCCATGATGCTTTTGCTTATTGTTTCGACTTTTGTTTACTTCCTTAATGAAGTTGTCTAAATATTAAGCAAAGTTAATCGGAGTAATCTTTTGATTATAGTCTTTTTCATAGCGGTGATTGGACAAAGCACAGTTTTTAAATCTAAATTCTGTCGCTGTCTCCCCGACGTGTTTTTTAAAAAACCTTGAAAAATAAGCGTAATCATCAAAACCTAACTTAAAACCTACCTGCTTAACATCAAGCTCAGTATAATACAGTAAACGTTTTGCCTCCATTAAAACTTCTTGATTTATCCAGTGACTTGCAGAAAATCCAGTTAGTTGTTTGCACAGTTGATTAAGATAAACTGCGCTAATGTTTAGCGAAGATGCGTATTGTTTAACTTGTTTCCTTTCAATTAAACGCTCCTTTACCAAAGTTTTGAAATTTATGAAATGGTTGTATTTACGGTTATTTATGTGAACTAAAGACTCGCTTGCCTCTATTATTTTCGCAGAGATGAGCTGAACAAACGAAGCTAGAAGAGAATTTGTGAGAGCTACATGCCCAGGGTTACCTTTTTTTATTAAGGTTTCTTCCAATACGCTTATTAACTTGAAAACTGAATCATTATTCTCTAGCTCGATGCTCCTTATATTATAGTAGATGTCAAAAATATCTAAGCATTGTCTCGGAACCAATTCTGGAGATATAAAAATAATTAAGCCATCACATGACTGATGATTTAGATAATTATGAACCTGGCCAGGCAGTACAAACCCTGCTGAAGGGCCTTTCAATTCTATCTCGACAAAATCAATCTCAAAAATAAAACGACCATTTTTTTGTATAACAAATACATAATAGTCATCTCTATGGGATTTTTCTGCAAATTTTTCCAAAGCAGAAATAGGATGGATTTGAAACAATTCGTTTCTGAGTTCGTCCTTATGTACTGGAATAGAGGAATTTGCCATTTACTATCGAATTGTTTTTTATTCGCATAATATTAGTAATTCAATCGCAGACATATCACAAAGCTCAAAAAAATATTTGCAGGTTATTTTTTTGATGTTATGGGAGACAGTTTTGAGTCTCCATATATTTCTGCTGATTATTAAACTTGACGCTTTTTGGATTCGTGAAAATTTGGCTACTACCACTGGTTTCAGCATCGCCGGTTCCTTCCTCAAACCCACCATCTACTTTTTTAAAAATGACTTCTCTAATAGATGCGGCACCTTCTCCGTAAGCTAAAAAATTTGCTTTTAAAATTCCATCATTATAGTCACCCTCGAACGTACCTTTGGAATCGTCCTTTTCATAAAAATTGTAATTGAGCGTTCCTTTAACCTTACTTACCTCCATGGTTTAATCACTAGCTGAAATGTATCCTTTTTTAAAATATTTTGGTAAGAACCTATTATAGATACTTTGCCGGAGTCCCTGCTGTTATCGTTTTTTTGGGGTTTTTCAACTTTTTCATTATTTTGACAAGCGAGAGTAAGTACCGCAGGCAGGATTAAAAATAATGCGTTATTTTTAAATTTCATAGCGTTTTTTCTACCTTTTTTACAAATATTGACCCAAAAATACAGATAATAGTGTTCTAGTGATTAGAGCGCTAAATTCTGTTGCTGTGAATTATTGAAGTTTGTTTCGCAAGTCTTTGAAATTCATTCAGGTTCCGTACTCTAGTCACCAGTATGGAATTTACAGGACAATCATTTTTTACTCCCTCGCAACTATTCAGCTTAATATTTCATAAGACAAGGACAATTGTAAAATGGGCTCAGATAAGTAAAATAATTTGTACATTTTGAAGGTTGATAAAAACCACACACATATGGTTATGTGTGGTTTTAAGATAGGAACTAACCGTTTATTTTTCTAATGGAAAAGCTTCTTGTTTTTCGGGAGCAAGGATGTATTTTTCGCGGATGAAAGCAATATCGGCGCTTATTTTTGATTCTTTAGTGTTATTGGGTTTGCTAAGTTGGACAACAAATTTTTCCCTCAACATCGCCATATCTTTACTTACTTTTTTATGCAATACTTTAGCATATAACTGTGTTGTGCGAATGTTCGTGTGGCCAAGCATTTTAGAGACACTTTCTATTGGCACACCGTTCGGCAAAGTTACAGTAGTACCAAAAGTTCTTTTGGCTATTCGATTACCCAACGTTTTACTGACCCCTGAAATCGCCGCAATTTCAACGAAGTATTCGTTCATCTTTTGATTACTAGAAATTGGCAAAGCCCTGTCGTTATTGAGGCAGTACGGATGATTCTTATACTTATCCAAGATGCTTGCCGCTATCGGCAATAATGGAATTGCCGCTCTTGTATTTGTTTTTTTTCTGTAGGTAAATATCCAGCGTTCCCCGTCAACTCCGATGCCTATATCTGCCATTTTAAGTTTTTGAACGTCCGCATAGGAAAGCCCGGTATAGCAACTGAACAGAAAAAAATCACGTACCTGCAATAACCTTTGGGTGGTAAACTGTTTTTCGGTGATCTTACTTAATTCATATGCAGTGAGGTATTCTCGATGGACAGGTTTGGATTTCAGCGTATGGCCAAAGAACGGGTCATTGCTGATCCATTTAAATTTCCGGCAGATGCTAACTATCTTTTTGAGGTTTTTAACATGTTTATTTGCCGTATTGGTATCGTTTTCCTTGACCGTATGAAGAAAGAAATCAAACCCATCGATAAATTCATGGTCAATGCGCTTGACATTAAGATCTGTTCTGTTGTACTTTTCGGCAATATAATTTGCCACATGTCTTTCCAAAACCTCAAATCTTCTAAGCGTTCCAAGAGCATATTCTTCTTTCTCCACCAATGCTTTCATTTTTACATTGTGGTCTCTAATGGCTTCGAGAATGGTATGTGTTTTTTCTTCTTTGCCCAGATAACAGCATTTAACACTATCAGCTGTTATTTCTGTCCCGTCCACACTTAACAGAGTACGTGCTGCATAGACCTCCGCTTTTATATTTTCAAGATAAGCATTCATGATTTTGACATCTTCCTTTGTGCCGATGACTTTTCCGGCTTTCGCATTCCATCGCTCAGGCTCGCAATTCATGCTCGTCGACATTTCCGCACGAATTCCGGCCACGGTAATTCTCAAAAAAATAAAGTAAACAGTCCCTTTTGTGTAGTTTTTTGGCTTTTTCAAAAAGAAAAGCAGACTGAAATTAGTTTTCATAATAACTGATTTAAGGTTAAACAAAGTTAGCCATGCAGTCTAAAGATATCAAGATGTTCAATGACTGAACTTTCTGTCGTTCAGAAAGTTGCATTGATTTAGGTGAGTTGGGAATCTCAAATTTTACTCACCTAATTACTCACCATTTTATTTGTGATTTATTAGATAATTTGGGTTTTCCAGGCAAACAAAAAAGCTTGCAATCATTTGATTTGCAAGCTTTTACGTAGTTTTGATACTATCTTCTGTGATCCCGCTGGGATTCGAACCCAGGACCACTACATTAAAAGTGTAATGCTCTACCAGCTGAGCTACGGAATCAACATCTAAGAAAATAATTTCTTTTGATTTGCTGCAAATATAGGGTTGTAGCCCCTTTTTTGCAAATTTAATTTTCATAGAATGCTTACCTGTTTGATTTCTAGCGGTATTAATTTACAAAGACGTTTAAAATAGACTAATGGTTTGACATTTCAGTTTTAAATTTTTTTAGCCATTTTTGTAACAAAGAAAGGTACGCCAAAAGTAAAGGGAGTCGTGCTGTCAACAAACAATATATGAACAAAGCTATTTTCTTAGACCGCGATGGGGTTCTAAACCACGAGATATACGATTACATTTGTCGTGTAGAAGATTTCCAAGTGCTGGAGTATCAAATTCCTGTGCTAAAGCGGTTTTTCGACGAAGGATATCTACTTATCGTAATTACCAACCAGGGCGGCATCGCACTTAAAAGGTATTCTGAAGAAGACTTAGCCATTATGCACCAAATGCTAAGGAATGCTTTTGTGAAGAAAGGCGCAGAGATTGCTGCTGTTTATTATTGCCCGCATCATCCAACAGTTAGCCAACCTTGCCAATGCAGAAAGCCCGGCTCTAAGATGCTTTTGGATGCAATAGAGATGTTCGAAGTAGACCCTAAACAATCGATTATGATAGGAGATAAGCCGCGTGATGTAGAGGCGGGCGAAGGTGCAGGTGTAAAGGGACTGCTTATTGAACCAGACGATCAATTAGATTACGATAAAATAAAGGCAATACTGGAGAATTAAACAAACTTTGTCTAAGCCATTTGCGTGTTAAATGAATTTTAAAATAAACCCGGCAGCTTTGGCGGCCATAGAAAAGTTAAAGAAAGATGCTGTGCGGCAGAGAATAGTAGCCAGCGGCGGTCTTTTTATTATTGCTTCAATGGCGTTTTTAAGTAGAACATCTGGCGGCAATATATCCGCCTTGGCCTTGTCACTATTTTTACTAGTGCTGCTTACCGCAATTTATTTTATGTTTATAAGGAGCTATAAAAAGCAGAAATTTCTTTTAAAACATATTATAGAAGCCGTAAATGTGGCAGATGGTAGGGGTGTTTTTAGCTTTGCAGAAGACTTGGATTATGAAGTAGTTGAAATGCCCTTTGCAATTGGCCAATTAAGCATGGTTTTACCTACTAAAGAAGAAGTAGCAAATTTTAGAGGGAAATATTTTACTGTTTTTAAATTTCCAATTGGTCGTGCATACCTCGTTAAAGAGTACTGGGATGATTTCTCGACCGTATTAAATTCTTTAGAGTTGAAAAAGGAGGAGATCGTTGTAGCTAAACCAGAGACTTTTTTTAGCATCATGCACGCAATGGGTAGGGATTTAAAATATCAATTCTATTTTCAATGCCTATATATTGTTGCGCTTAGTGCAGTAATTGCTTATACGGGAAATTCGATGCGATTTAGCTTTTTAAGCAATCTTATCGCTAGCACATGTTTCGCCGCATTTCTCGGCGCATTGACCATTTCTCCGCTACTTGGCAAAGTAAAGATAATAAGCCATTTGGTGTATAAAATGGAAATCATAGACAATACTTGCTATTTCTATTGTACTACAGTTTTTAGAAACAAACCAATAACATATAGCTATGCAATGAGGGATATTTCTACTGCCGAATGGGAAGTGTATCAAGAAGTGTTTTTTAAAGACGAGAAATTTATGGTTCTAGGTGCCAAAGGCGAAAAATTCTATTTGGTTGGGGGGATGTTGGCCAATTATGGAACTACTTTTATAGATGAACGGCACAGCAATACGGCAACCTGCAACGGAGATTAAATTTATTTATAGCAAAAATAGGCTGAGCAAGAAAAGGATTTTTTTTAGCTAAAAATAGCTGATATTTCTTTATCCTTACAAAAATTTCTATCTTGGAATACACCGCATAAACCAATTACCATGAAAAACTTGATTATCCTAACTGCACTTGTAAGTGCTTTTTTTGTTACCTCCTGTACCCAAACCAGTAAAACTGTGGGTGATGAGAAAACCCCTGATAAATTAATAGACAGTGCTTGTTATGGTGCAGCTTTTGATAAGGACAATGCACACATGGTGTTAAAGAATTACGCATCTGGTAAAGTTGGCGGAACGCTAGAAGTTAATTATGAAAAAAACCCTAAAAATACAGGAACGTTAGATGGGAAATTTAAGGGAGATACCTTGTATGTAGATTATAGATTTACTTCTGGAACTGAAACGGTTCATACCAATCCATTGGCTTTTTTAAAAAAAGACGGTAAATTAATTATGGGCGTTGGGCAAATAGAAACCACTTTAGGCCGTTCGTACTTTGTTAAAGACAAACCAATAAATTTCGAAGTTGGTAAGTTTACCTTCCAACCTGCAAACTGCAAGTAAGTTTGCCATCATTTTACGTAGGCCTCAAAAAATAAAACCATCTATGAAGGTAAAATTTTTAAAAACATTTAGCTGGATATTTATTGTTGGCACATTTACGTGCCTTGGCTGCCGTAAGCCCCCGCAAGCATCTAAAAAAGTGCTGCAAATTACCGTACAAAATAAAGCTAGGCTGAGTAAATTTGAGCCAGCGAACGGAAAGGTTATCCTTTTTATTGGCCAGGATCTAGAATCTATCGGAGGTACTTCAGTCTATAATAACGGCTATTTAGATATTTTTGCGGCTCCGGGAGGCTTTACTCAATATACCAATTTCAGGGCTGGCTCTGCCTACACTTTGGCCGGATTAAATACTTTTGCAAATTGGGGAGATGGCCCGGAGAATATGGAGGTTACTACCTCGAACCCCAATTTTGCGCATTCTTGTTTATCGATAGGCTTAGACATTACAAACGGCAACGACTTTGCTACCGCCGAAGGAAAAAATGATGATGCCATTACTAGGTTGGCAAGCTGGATAAAAAAACAAGGTAAAAGGCCAGTGTTTTTGCGAATAGGCTATGAGTTTGATGGAGCTGGTTGGAACCATTACGATAATGTGGCATACATAAAAGCTTGGCGCAGAATTAAAGATAAGATGGATGCGATGGACGTTACCAACGTGGCGTACGTATGGCAATCTAAAGGAGTGGGGACGAATAGAAAAACGCTCGACGCTTTTTATCCCGGAGATAAGTATGTAGATTGGGTTGCCTATTCATTTTTTACCGCTGCCGAAGAACATCATCCAATGATTCAGTTTGCGAGAGACCACCATAAGCCCTTATTTATTGCCGAAGCCACTCCTGTAATTTTAGGAGCAAATGGCGTTTGCATCCCAATTGACCTTAGCAATACAGCCGATGTTAACAAGGTCTGGAACCAATGGTTTGTGCCTTTTTTTAGAACCATCAAGAACAATCCAGATGTAATAAAAGCCATCCACTACATTAATTCACCATGGAAAACCCGCCCAATGTGGCAAGAAAATCCATACTTTAAAAATACTGATGCCAGAATTACGAGAAACGATCTGATGAAAAAACTTTGGATTGGCGAAATCTCAAAACACGAGTATCTCAAAGCATCTGATACGCTTTTTAACTATTTGTGGGATAAGAACTAAGGTTTTCTCCTTGTCTAAATCAAAATCGATTTTGAAAGGAATTGGTGCTGATATATTTATCTGTAACTTAAGAATTGTTTTATATTCTTGGAAAAGTTTTCAACAGCGCTGTTGGCAATCTAATCAAAACGCCGCGCCCTATTAGATACGAGCGGGCTCACAGATGGAATTTATGTAAATTTTGATCTTATCGGGCAAAGTTTCTCTGTGCGGATGGAACCTTGAGCATAAGCATATTGGGCTCGAAGATGAGTAATTCGATTACCGCTAAATATATAGCCTTAAATAAAAATTCTCGTTCCCGAAAAACTTAGCCTGAAATCTTTGGGTGTACAAGCTTTTTTCTTTTTAAAAATTCTGTTAAAATTAGATATGTTGTTAAATCCGCAATTATATGCAATTTCTGCAACGGTAGAAGTAGTATCTATCAACAATCGGCTTGCGTGCCCCAGTCTAATCTCATTTAAACTATCTATAAAAGAATTTCCGGTACGCTTTTTAATAAACCTACTAAAAGAGGCTTCTGGCATTCCTACCAGCTTAGCAACCTCCGCCAAAGTAACCTGTTTGCTGTAGTTATCGTTCATGTAAGCAAACGCTTTTTCTATGCGGCGACTGCTATAATTGAATTGGTCGTTGCTAAAACCAGCATCAGATAATGTGCGCATGTTTCTAGAAATCGACAGATCGTGCAAAATGGAAAGAAGTTCTAAAACAGAATCGAAACCCTGCTTTTTGGCCAAAGCCTTTATTCTATTTTTTACGCTGTTAATGGTTTCTTCTGAAAATAAGATTCCCTTTTGCGCCTGTATAAACATGTTGCGTATAAAGCTCAATTGGTTTTTCTTTAACAGGGCATCATCAAATAAATCTTGATGAAATTGAATGGTTATTTCGGTAATGTCTTCTGTTTCGCATAAATGGGTAAACCAGGCGTGGCAAAGGTTTGGCCCCACCAATACAAGTTCCAAAGAGTCTATTTCTTCTATGTGGTCTCCCACAATTCTCTTTGCGCCTTTTGCATTTATAATGAGGTTTAGCTCATATTCCTCATGATAGTGCAATGGAAAATCGAAACCCTTTTTTTGCCGTGAGAAAAGGGTAAAACAGTCGCTTGGGGTAAGTGGCGTAATTTCTTTGGTGATATTGTTCATTTTATTAATGATTTATTCCTTGCTACTAATCGTATTTTAATCAAGTTATGTTAAAATAGTACCATTTTTAATTGCTTTAAAACATCTTACAACTAGGCTTTGACGGTTTAATTGTGAAAATATTGGTGTATTATGTTATAAAAGTATTAAAATTAATTTAATAATAACGATAAGTTTGTTCTATTAATTAACCAAAATAAAATCAGTTATGAAAACAATCTACTATTCGGTAGTATTCGGTGTTCTGATGGTTTTCTTTTTCGGCCAAAATGTAAGGGCGCAAACGCGGGTAATCAACGGTAAAGTTGTTGATGAGACCAATTCGCCATTGCCCGGAGCGTCTGTAGCAGCAAAAGGAACCAGCATCGCAACTATTTCTAATTCAGACGGGCAATTTAGCCTTTCTGTCCCCAATGCAACCACAACACTTGTTGTTAGTTTTACAGGCATGAAGCCAGTAGAAATTAACGTTACAGACAAAACTTTTATAACTGCAAAATTAAATCTATCAAACAACAATTTAAATGACGTTGTTGTTATTGGATATGGCCAGCAAAAGCGTGAGGATGTAAATGGTGCTGTCTCATCCGTAACAGCAAAGGACATTGAAAATATTCCGCAAACAAGTGTTGACCAGATGTTACAAGGTAAAGCTGCAGGTGTTACGGTTACCAATGGTACGGGTGCTCCAGGTAGTTCTGCTTCGGTACACATTAGAGGTATAACATCACTTTCAGGCTCAAACGAACCTTTGTATGTGGTAGATGGAGTATTTATCGATGGTGCTGCTTATACGGGACAAAACGGGAATAATGGTGAAAATACAGTCAGCCCACTCAGCTATTTGAATCCTAGCGATATCTTAACTATCGACATTTTAAAAGATGCCTCAGCAACAGCCATTTATGGTAGCCGTGGGTCAAACGGTGTAATTATTATTACGACCAAAAAGGGTAAGAATGGAGAAGCTCACCTAAATTATGATGGTTACTATGGTATTCAAAATCAAGGTCGTTTCCTCGATATGATGAATTTGAAACAATATGCCGCATTACAAAACACTTTAGCTGATGTAACTGGTGTAGGTCGTAGAGGTGAATTTGCAGATCCAAGTCTGTTAGGAGACGGCACAAATTGGCAGAAAGCGGTATTTCAAACTGCACCAATGATAAGTAACAACCTGTCTATGACCGGTGGTAGCGATAAGATCAATTACTATATCTCTGGTGGATACCTGACACAAAAAGGTACCATTATCGGTTCAGATTTTGAACGCTACAATTTCCGTAGCAATGTTGAGGGAAAATTGAGCAATTGGTTTAAACTGGGGTCAAGCATCACCTTAAATAGAACCAATCAAAATGTAGGTGCTAGTAATAACGATGGTATTGTTTACACTGCCTTGTTAAACGCTCCCGATCAAGCACCCCGCAACCCCGACGGAAGTTTTACTGTTGCTCCAGCATCATATGGTAGCGGCGCTATAATTAGTCCAATTGCATTGGCTTTATCAAACACCAATAACTTGGTACGCAACAATGTAAATGCTAATTTTTATAGTGATATAAAATTCTTTAAAGACCTTACGTTAAGATCTGAAATTGGTGGTTACTATAATTTTTCAAACAGTAAATTATTTAATCCTTTAATTACTGTAGTGGATCCGTTAAACCCAGGGTTTATATATGGTAATGGCGTTGCTAAACTAAGTGAAAGATGGGATCAAGGCTTAGGTTTTAACTGGAAAGAATATTTCTCTTACAACCATACCTTTGCTGAAAAACATAATATAAACGCAACGTTAGGTTATGAATTGAATAGGGGATATTATAACAGCATAAATGCAGGTACAGATACATTTTTAAGTAACGATTTACCTACTCTTAATTTAGGAGGAGCCAAAATACCTACTATTGGTGAGTACAAGTCATCAAACGTACTACAGTCTTTTTATCTACGTGGTATTTATAGCTACGACAATAGGTACAGTTTGACAGCTACCATTCGTTCTGATAAGTCGTCTAATTTTGCGCCTGGTAGGCAAACAGGTTATTTCCCTTCAGCAGCCATTGGATGGACTGTTTCAAACGAATCTTTCATGTCGGGTCTTAAAAATACACTTGATAATGTTAAGTTAAGAATTGGTTATGGAGAAGTTGGCAACCAAAACGTACCTGGTTATCAGTACGGTGCCGCGCTTAATCCCACTATTACAGGTTTGGGTACTGGTTTCAACGTAGATAAATATCCAAATCTATTCCTTACATGGCAAACATCTGTACAAACTGATATAGGTTTGGATTTTAGCCTGATAAAACGGATTGATATTTCTGCTGACTGGTATAACAAGACTTCTCGAAAGTTTCTTTTTCAAGCGCCTTTACCTGAATATTTAACTGGGGTAAATGCAAGCTACCTTGGTGGCATTAGCTCTCCTTATGTAAATGGTGGAGAGGTTAGCAACAAGGGTTTTGAATTTAGTATTAATTCAAAAAACTTCATTGGCGATAATTTTAAATGGAATACTACGGTAACATTCTCACAGTATAAAAATAAAGTAGTTTCCACTTATAATAATAGCGTGATTAACGCAAGTATTACTCGCGGATTCTTAAATATACCTGTTACTCAAACTGCAGTTGGTGGACCAATTGGCGAATTTTATGGCTATCAAGTGAAAGACATATTTAGAACTGCAGAACAGCTTGCAGTTGCACCATTACAGTTCGGGCAACCAGTTAGCAATACACCTGGCACTATAGGATCAACATCTTTGGGAGACATTCAATATGTAGACATCAATGGCGATAATAAGATAGATGCAAGTGATCTAGGGCCTATTGGAGACCCCAACCCTACGTTTACCTACGGCTTTACCAACAATTTTACGTACAAAGATTTCGATTTATCTATATTTTTATATGGTTCTCAGGGTGGTAAAGTGCTCAACTACTTGAATTATTCTATTGAAGGCTTAAATTCCTTATACAAGAATCAACTTGCTGAAGCAGCTAATTATTGGAGCCCTACAAATGCAACATCTAATATCCCTGCTCCGAAAGGTGGAGTTAATACAAATTTAAACATGTCTACTAGGTTTCTAGAGAGCGCCTCTTTTCTAAGATTGCAGAATGTGCGTTTAGGGTATAATGTGCCAACAAAGTGGTCTAACTACATCAAGCTTAGTAAAGTAAAAGTGTATGCAAGTGCGCAAAATCTGTTTGTAATAACTGGTTATCAGGGACTTGATCCAGAAGTTGGTCAACAAAATCAAAACGTGTTTTTAACCAATGTAGATTTGGGAAGATATCCTTCGCCTAGAGTGATCACTTTTGGAATAAACGCAGAATTTTAATTATATTAAAGAATTTTAAAATGAAAGCAAATATTAAATATATCATTACTGCAACGGTTGCTGGTCTCTTGACTACGACTGGTTGCAAGAAAGAAATTTTCAACAGGCCACCTGAGAGTGCAATTACCATTGATAACTTTTACCAAAATGATACTCAGGTGTCATCAAGCACGCTTAACCTGTATAACTCAGTGTGGTATCCGTATGTGTCAAAAGCAATGTGGGCACTTTGCGAAATGACTGGAGGTAACGGAAGAAGCTACTCCTCAGACGTAAGTGACTTTGCAAACCTTAACGGAGCAGTAACAAACCTAAATTCGGTAAATGATGATGGTTGGGCTTCCTTGTGGACGGTTGTGGAACAAGCTAACGCACTTATAAACTTGATGCCTTCAAGAGCAGGTGCATCAGTCAGCCCAGCGGTGTTAAACAATGCATTAGGCGAAGCACATTTCATGCGTGCAATGGCTTACTTTCACATTGTGAGAATATGGGGTGCGGTGCCAATTATTGAGAATGGTAGCGATTTTTTAACAGACTTTAAGATACCCCCTAATAGGATTCAGGACATCTACACCTTTATGATCAACGATATGAAATTTGCGGAAGCAAATTGTACCGCAATGACCAGAACCGGGTCTGTTACTCAGGGACACGTTTCAAGTGGCTCGGCTTCTGCCATGCTTTCAAAATTATACTTATATATGCAAGATTACCCAAATGCACTTAAGTATGCGCAAAAGGTAATCGCAAGTGGCGAGTTTAAATTGTACGGGATAGATGTGCCTAACAAGACATACAATGATTTATTCAAAACTGCAAATAACAATAATGAGGAAAGCATTTGCCAAATCCAATGGGCAGGTGGCCCTTACGGTCATGGAAATCCTTTTCAAGGTTCGAATGCTGCGAATGGTACCATAACAGGTACAGGTGATGGTTACAGCGTAATGGGCCCAACCATCGATTTGCAAAAATCTTATGAAGGTGGCGACTCTAGACTGCACGCGACCATTATGACAGCTGGAGATTTTTATCCAGAGATTACCGCAGCGGCAGGGGGATATACCGTACCAGCCAATGTTAATGCACAGGGTAGTAATGCTGCAATAAAGAAATACATAGTTGGAACGCCTGCAGACAACGGTGGCTTGGGCACTGCGCAAAATTCTGCCAACAACACCTATTTGATGCGTTATGCTGAAGTTTATTTGATTGCTGCAGAAGCCATTGTTGGAAATAGCAAAACATCTACTGATGCGCAAGCCTTAAATTACATCAATATTATCAGAAAACGCGCAACTTTGGCTCCACTGACCGTTATAGATCGCAACCACATGGTTCCTAATCCTAATTATGATGCAACATTTAACAACAGTGTTCCCACTACAATTTTACAAGATGACATTTTGAATGAAAGAAGACATGAGTTCGCAATCGAAGATGATTATTGGTTCGACCTTTGTCGTCTAGATGGATGGAATGGTATTTTAACCAATCAGCATCCAAAAGCAACTCAAATCATCAGTCAGCAAGAGAGAGGTACTTTTGCTGATGATCGTAAAACCATTTATCATTCAGCGGTTACGCCAAAAGCTTCAGACTTTTTGCTTCCTATACCAATAGGCGAAACAACAGCTAATCCTGAGTTACTGCAATCTCCTGTTCCTTATACATTTAAATAATCAGAGCTATGAAAAATTTAAAATTAATATCATTTTACTGCCTACTGTCGTGCTTGATCGTAGTTGGTATAAGCTCCTGTAAAAAGGAAGAGGGCAATGGTGCGCCCACCATAACGAGAGTCCGTACTATTTTCCAAAGTACTCAAAATTCTCAGGCCATCACACCATTTGATTCCACAACAAATGCGGGTAAAATTGATAGAAGGTATGCCATTATAGGAAATAACTTACTTTCTACTAAAGCGATATATCTTAATGGTGTGTCTATTTATTTCAATGCTGCTTATGCTTCTAATACCACGTTGCAATTCTCAATACCTACAACTACGCCTTTTAGTAGCAGCGCAACAGATAACATGCTTAAGGTAGTAACGGCGTACGGCGAAGCCAGCATACCGTTTATAATTGAGCAGCCGCTGCCAGGAATTGAAATGGTTAATCAGCTTGCGGGTAATGCTGGTGATATTATTACCATTACTGGTACCACATTTGATGGTCTTACTGGAGTAACATTTGGGACTGTACCTGCCACCGTGCTCACAAAATCACCGACTGTAATAACCGTAAGCGTGCCTGCTGGGTTAAAAGCAGGAAGCATTATGGTCACTACAAAAGCAACCCAAGGCGGTGGTTTAGTGAGCGGACCATTACTTTTATCCGGAACGAGTCAGCTTAGTGATAACGTAAAAGCTGCTCACCAAGCTGGGGCTGTATTCGGTTTTACTACCCCAATTTTCGAAGATCAACTGGAAAATAGCTGGTATACTTTTGGAGATGCAACTGTAGATCCAACACTTCAGAAAAGAGGAACAGCTTCTATGAAAATAGCTTTTGGTGGTGGATATGATAACATTGGATATAAAGTTGATGTGAAGCTACCTGTGGATTCTAGTGCCGCCATGAAATTTTCTTTATACGGCGGTAAGGGTACGAATGGTAAGAAAGTTCACGTACTGTTAAATAATAACTATAATGCATCAACTGAAATTATCTTAGTTGAGGGTAAGTGGACAGATTACATCGTGCCATTTAAATTCCTTGTTGATGCAAAAAGTCCTTTGGTTACGTTTGTAAATCAAATCACGTTTCAAGAGTATAGCGGCAACAACAGCGTATTCAATATCGATGATGTTGGTATTGTTGACGTTAAACCTTAGATAGAAAAGAGATTAAGGTCATTAACACAGTTTGACTTGTGACCTTAATCGTTTAACATCCGTTTTAAAAATCTGCATAAAATATTTAATGGAATTTCATTTTAATGGCTATACAGTTAAAGCAGAATGTCAAGGTAAAACTACTGCCTGCTGTTTTACATCTAAATACATGGGCCTATTTTAATCAGAGGAGTTCCTCTAAAACCTTTATTTTCTAAAGTAGATTTGTAAATTCTAATATATAAAAATAAGTTTCGTTTAACTAAAATCTCTTATTGACGAGTAGTTAACAACCAGTTTAAGCTTAACCCATTACACAAATGAAAAATAAGACAAAATATTTACTACTTCTTAGCGCTACATTGATCGTTGGATTTTCGTCTTGTAAAAAATCTGGTAGTGATATCAATCCGCCCGTTACAACACCACCTCCGCCACCTGCACCACCAACAGGTCCTGTTTTGCCAACTACATTAAGTGGCATTAAAGCCATTTTAGTTGATAAAAATGCTACAGATGAAACAGCTGCCTTATTTTACAATATGAAAGTTTTGGCAAGAACTAAAATTATGTTCGGCCACCAAGATGATACCAAGCAAGGCTTTAATTGGAATGGCGAAGCAGGCAGATCTGACGTTAAAGAAGTTACAGGAGCGTATCCGGCAGTTTATGGTTGGGATATGCTGTTTGTTGCATCTTTTCAACGCAACAGCTGGTTTGATGGCCAAGTCAATATGATTAGACAACTTACTAAAGATGCCTATAAAAGGGGCGGAGTAAATACATATTGCTGGCATTATTGGAATCCGGCATTGAGCAAAAGGCCCGGTCAAGATGGTTCTACCGAAGGAACAAATGCAGATTTTTATTACAAGAACGCACCCGCTGCGGCTGTTCCTGAAATTTTACCTGGTGGAAGTTACAACGCAGTTTACAACCAGTCTTTAGATCAGGTAGCTGATCAAATTAGTAGCTTGAAAGACGATAATGGAAAACCAATTCCTATTATATTTAGACTTTTTCATGAACAAGATGGTGATTGGTTTTGGTGGGGTGCAAAATATTGTACCGCTCAACAATACAAGGATTTGTTTCAATACACCGTTAAATACCTAAGAGATGCTAAAAAGCTTCACAACATATTGTTTTCTTGGTCGCCAGATAGAGGCGCCAGCACAGAGGCAGATTATTTAGCTAGATATCCAGGCAATGATTATGTAGATGTTTTGGGTATTGATGAATATTATGATCTATCAGCCGATCGCGGGGGTGCAGCAGGTATTACAGCTGCAAGCAACAAAATTAAAATAATGTCTGATTATGCCAAGGCCAACAATAAAATTGCCGCCGTAACAGAAACTGGATTAAGCAATTTAACTAAACCCGACTGGTATACTACTGTTCTTTTGCCTGCATTAACCCAACAAAAGGTAGAAATATCTTATGCACTGGCATGGGGTAACAGTTCTAGTACGTACTGGACTCCGTATCAAGGTGGGCCAAGTGCCGTTGCTGCAGATTTTGTGAAGTTTAAGAATACTTCAAACATTGTTTTTGGAGATACAGCTCCTGATATGTACAAAATAAAATAACACACGCTAAACAAGATTATGAGAGGTTATAAATTAAAAATATCTTCAATTTTTCTATTATTTGCTTTATGCTTCAGTGTAAATTTAAATGCACAAAGCAAATTTGTAACGGTAAAAGATGGACAGTTTGTTAACGACAACAAGCCTTACACCTTTGTTGGAACCAATTATTGGTATGGTTCTTTACTCGCGCTTAAGGGCGATGAAGGAAAGATACGTCTAAAAAAAGAATTAGATTTCTTAAGAAAGAATGGCGTTATCAACCTTAGGTTAATGTTAGGGGCAGAAGGAGAGAGCGATTACAAGTATCGCGTAGCAAACGAAGATGCGCTGCAACCAAAAAAAGGTGTTTTTAGAGATGCTGTTTTGTATGGACTAGATTATTTGCTTAGCGAAGTTGCTAAACGCGATATGAAAGTTGTGCTGCACTTTACAAATACTTGGGAGTGGAGCGGCGGATTGGGCGAATATTTAGAGTGGAATGGACATGGAAAGCAGCCCTTGCCCAAAAATCCAGATTACTCTTGGGATATCTATCGTGATTACATCAGTCAGTTTTACACTTGCGATGCTTGTAAGGCCAATCTTCAAAAATACATCAAACATATTCTCGCACATACCAACACAATCAATAATGTAAAGTATGTAGATGATTCGAGCATTATGGCTTGGGAAATTATTAACGAGCCCAGACCTATGCGTCCGAAAGCTATGGATGCGTTTCAACAATGGATGAGCGAGACCGCTGCATTAATAAAATCGATAGACAAAAACCATTTGCTTACCACCGGAAGCGAAGGCGAAATTGCCATGGACAATAATACCGACGAGTTTGTTAAGCTTCATGCAGATAAAAATATCGATTACATTACCATACATTTGTGGCCAAAGAATTGGGGCTGGTTTAAAGGTGATAGCATTGCGACCAGTTTTGATAACATTATTAACAATGCCGATGAGTACATTAAAAAACACGTTAAAATTGCGGAAGAGCTAAACAAACCACTTGTAATAGAAGAGTTTGGTTTGCCAAGGAACAAAATGTATTTTGATATCAATTCCTCAACTTCCTATCGAGATAGATTTTACACCAAAGTATTTGAGTTTGCAGAAAACAACAAAATCATCGCCGGAACAAATTTTTGGTCTTTTGGAGGACTTGCAAGACCTATACCAGGACAAGTATTTTGGAAACACGGAGATGACTATATGGGAGATCCAGGTGGCGAGGAGCAGGGCTTAAATTCTGTATTTACCTCAGATAAATCTACTTGGAAAATAATAAAAACACACGCAAAAAAGATAGATAAAAGATGAACGTCAAAAAAATTGGATTTCTAGCTAAGGCTTTCTGTTATGTAACGCTAACTACTGCCTGTGCACAACAGCATAAATTGATTGATAAAAAAGCAACGACCGAAACTAAGAACTTGTATAAAAACTTATTCAAGCTTATGGATAAGGGGATTATGTTTGGCCATCAAGATGATTTAGCCTACGGAACCACATGGAAGTATGAGGAAGGAAGGAGTGATGTTAAAGATGTAGTAGGAGATTACCCAGCAATATTTGGTTGGGATATTGGACATATAGAGTATAAAAAAGCCAATAACCTAGATACTGTGCCTTTTGCTAAAATACGAGAATATGTTAAAAAGGTTTATGATATGGGCGGCGTTAATACCATAAGCTGGCATGTTGACAATCCTGCAACCTTGCAGCACGCCTGGGACAACACAGAAGCAACAACTTCCATATTACCGGGCGGCAAAAATAATGCTCGATATACAGAGTGGTTAGACAATGTGGCTACTTTCTTAAAAAGCTTAAAAGGCAGTGATGGCAAAGCCGTGCCAATACTTTTTAGACCTTACCATGAGCTTAACGGCGATTGGTTTTGGTGGGGTAAAAAGTCTACCACCGTTAAAGACTATGTGGCGCTTTGGAAATTTACTGTACATTATTTAAGAGATAAAAAGAATGTGCATAACCTCATTTACATCTACAATACCAATACCTTCAGCGATACCAAGGAATATATGGAGCGTTATCCTGGAGACGATTATGCCGATGTAGTGAGTTTTGATAACTATCAATTTGCTAAGTTAGGCTCAGATCAAAGTGAGCTAGCTCTATCTTCTGCCAAATATATGGCGCAAGTTAAAAATGGCTTACGCATTTTAGACTCTGTTGCTACAAAACACAATAAATTACCCACATTCGCAGAAACTGGCTTCGAGGTTATTCCGGCAAAAGACTGGTGGACCCAAACACTGTGGGATACGATTAAAGATTTTAAGATTTCCTACGTGCTCGTTTGGAGAAATAATGGATATACAGAAGCGGACAAGCAATCCCACTATTATGCTCCGTATACCGGACAAGTATCTGCAGATAATTTTAAGGATTTTTACAAGTTAGACCGAACACTTTTCGAGAAAGATGTAGCTAAACAACACCTATATAAGTAATCTAAAATTTATTTTATTAATTCATTCTTGATGGATCAAAATTTAAAATTAAAAGAAAAGGTAGCCTACGGCTTCGGAGATTTCGCTTCTTCCATGTTTTGGAAATTATTTTCTGTTTACCTGCTTTTCTACTACACAGATATTTTCGGCATTTCTGCAGCCGTAGTCGGCACTATGTTTTTGGTTACTCGAATTTGGGATACCGCCCTCGATCCAATTATAGGCATACTGGCTGATAGAACCGAAACGAGGTGGGGAAAGTTTAGACCCTACCTTTTATGGGTTGCCATACCATTCGGAATTATCGGAGTACTAACCTTTACCGCACCAGATTTAGGCATGGGTGGTAAATTGGTTTATGCCTACGTTACCTACACGCTAATGATGATGATTTACTCACTTATTAATGTGCCTTATGCATCGTTAATGGGGGTAATGACTTTAAATTAAAGACAGAACTACGCTTTCTACCTTTAGGTTTATTTTTGCTTTCGCAGGAAGTATTTTGGTTTTAGCTACCGCAGAACCACTTGTGGCGGCTTTAAGCAAAACATCAACTGGTATCGATTTGCAAAAAGGATGGCAACACACCATGATTATTTATGCTGTAATTGCTGTAATATTCTTTTACTTTACCTTTAAGTGGACAAAAGAACGTGTCCGTCCGCCAAAGGAGCAAAAGAATTCATTAAAGGAAGATCTAAAAAATCTTGCTGCCAATAAGCCTTGGTTTATCCTTTTGGGTGCCGGTATTTCTACATTGATTTTTAATTCTTTGAGAGATGGATCTGCCATCTACTATTTTAAATATTATTTTCAAAGTCAAGAGGCTTTTGAACTCCCTATTTTTAAAGTTGCCATCAATTACAGTACGCTATATTTGGTATTGGGCCAAGCGGCAAATATTGTTGGGGTTGTGTTGGCAAAGCCTATATCAGACAGAATTGGCAAAAAGAATACGTTTTTTTATATGATGGTTATTGCATCTGTATTAAGTTGCGTCTTCTATGTTTTTGGCGAAACAGATGTAACTTTAATCTTTGTCTTCCAATTTTTGATCAGTATATGTGCAGGTAGCATTTTTCCTTTACTTTGGTCTATGTATGCAGATATTGCAGATTATTCTGAATGGAAAACCGGTCGCCGTTCTACAGGCCTTATCTTTTCATCATCGTCTATGTCTCAGAAATTAGGGTGGACATTAGGTGGTGCCTTAACGGGATGGATGTTGGCTATATACGGTTTTAAAGCCAATGTAGCCCAAACCGCAGATGCTCAATTAGGTATCAGGTTAATGTTAAGTTTTATACCTGCCGCTGGCGCAATTCTCTCTGCAATTTTTATTTTCTTTTACAAACTAAGTGATCCTTTTATGTTAACCGTTACCGACGAATTAACAGCCAGACGGTTAAAGGAAAATGAACAATAAGAATTATTGGATACAAATGTTTAGGTTCAGCAAAAAATTATTTTGGTTAATGTTGGTTTGTTCACTAACCTCGGTTATATGCGTAAGTAACGCATATAGCCAGGTTAATGGCATTTACAGCATTATCAGTTTTGGGGCAAAAGCAAACTCGAAACTCAACGCTCAGTCGGCCATTCAAAAAGCTATAGATGCCTGTAGCAAAGCCGGAGGCGGAACAGTTTTGGTTCCTGATGGCAATTTTTATAGTTCTACCGTTTATTTAAAAAGCAACATCAATTTACATTTTTCTAACGGTGCAAACCTTTATGCCATACCCGATAGTACCTTGTATAAAAACGATAAGGAAGGTTTAGAAGATGCGGGCGATTCATTTATCCCTTCGTTAATTGTAGTAAAAAAGCAGCAAAACGTAAGCATCACCGGCAACGGCTCAATTATTGGTCAGCCGAGTTTTTATTATAGCTTGGTAACCTATAATGATACCTATCCGGGTTTTAACGAAAATGCACGAAAATCTGGAGTAGATAAGAACCGGCCATGGGTTAAAAATCCTAAAATATCGTTGGTTTATATTTCTGACAGTGAACACATTACTTTGAGCGATGTTAGTATTATCAATTCGCCTAATTGGAGTTGCCACATTCAGTGGAGCAACCATATAACTATTTCTAAAATTAAAATAAGATCTAGCTTAAAAAACGGGGTAAACTCTGACGGTTTAGATATTGATGGTTGTAAAAAAGTGGTTGTTTCTGATTGTATCATAGAAACTGGCGACGACGCCATCTGTATTAAAACCACCATACAAGGTAATAGGAGCGAAACGGCAGAAGATATTTTGGTAAACAATTGCGTGCTTTCTTCTTCATCTTGTGCCTTAAAAATTGGGACCGAAACCAATTCTAACATCAGCCGAATTGTCTTCTCGAACTGCACCATTAGCAATTCTAATAGAGGCATAGGCATTATTGTTAGAGATGGAGCAATTGTAGATAACGTTACTTTCTCAAACATTCTTTTAGACTGTTATAGAAAGCCTTTTTTTTGGTGGGGCAATGGCGAGGCTTTCCATTTTAACGTGTTCAAAAGAAATAAAAATTCTAAACTAGGAATGATCAAAAATGTGGTGTTAGAAAATATTAGAGGTACGGTAGAGGGAAGCTCTAGCATCCTTGGTTATCCGCAAAGCGATCATTCTTCTATCCAAAACATTACGTTATCAAACATTGCGCTGCAGGTAAATTCCGAGCGCGAAAAAGATAAGCGCACAAAAAATGCAATAGATATTTTGGAAGCTAAAAACATCACCATGGAAAACCTAATGGTAACATGGAACAAAAGTGCACCCGAACGTTTATGGGAACATGCGCTATTTTTGAATAATGTAGATGGTTACGATATTTCCAACAGCAGTTTGCAGAGCCTTAGTACAAGTAAGGAAAACCAATCGATTGTTTTACAGAATACTAAAAATGGATTTATCGATATCCGCGCCTTAGACAGCCAAAATACCATAACGGTAAGCGGAACAGATACAGAAAACATTAACATACAAACTACAAGTGCTGCCAACTCTATTGTAGTAGAGGGTAGTGCATCTAAAAAAGTAAATATTAAACAAAAATAAAAGACCTAAAAAAATCCCAGTAAAAATGACAAGCATATTTAATAAAAGATTCAAACTACTCGAAGATAGCCACAACGCGTTAGTAAATAGGCCAAACGAGAAAGAGTTGCCTGGAAACGGTATTTTTGATCGCTATTTCAATCCAGTATTAACAGCATCGCATGTTCCATTGGCTTGGAAATACGATTTAAACGAGAAGAGTAATCCATTTTTGATGGAGAGAATAGGCATTAACGCAGTTTTTAATGCTGGCGCTATAAAGTTCAAAGGAAAATATTATTTGGCCGCTCGGGTAGAAGGTTCAGATCGTAAATCGTTCTTTGCCATTGCAGAAAGTAACAATGGAATAGATAAATTTAGGTTTTGGGAACGCCCAATTTCTTTTGAAACTTTTGCAAATGCAGACGTAAATATGTACGACATGCGTTTGGTGCAACACGAAGATGGTTGGATATATGGCTTATTTTGTACCGAAAGAAGAGATCCTGAAGCACATGTAGGCGATCAAACTTCTGCACTTGCGCAATGCGGAATTGTAAGAACTAAAGATTTGAAAACCTGGCAACGTTTACCCGATTTAAAAACTCCTTCCCCCCAACAACGCAATGTTGTGTTGCATCCTGAATTTGTTGATGGAAAATATGCTTTTTATACCAGGCCACAAGATAGTTTTATAGAAGCCGGCAGTGGCGGAGGTATTGGTTTTGGCCTTGCGGATGATATAGAAAATGCGGAAATTGCTGAAGAAAAAATCCTGTATAAAAAGGAATATCATACGGTTTACGAAAGCAAAAATGGACAAGGGCCTGCGCCAATTAAAACCGCCCAGGGTTGGTTACATCTTGCGCATGGGGTTAGAAATACTGCAGCAGGTTTAAGATATGTGCTCTATATGTTTATGACCGATTTGAACGACCTAACAAAGATTACCCATAAGCCAGGGGGATATTTCTTAGCGCCAGAAGGGATAGAGCGCGTAGGTGATGTGTCCAACGTGGTTTTTAGTAACGGATGGATTGCCGATGAGTCGGGAGCGGTTTTTATTTACTACGCATCTAGTGATACCCGTATGCATGTCGCTACGTCGAGCATAGATAGATTGGTAGATTATGTGATAAACACCCCAGAAGACGGCTTAAACTCAGCAGCATCTGTAAAGCAAATAAATAACCTTATCGACAGAAATAAAAAAGTCAAAGCAGAAAGCAAAAATGGCCTTGCAACTGCATGACATTAAAAAGCTGTTTAATTTGTTACCATGGTAGAAGATTTAAAAGCTGAGTTCGAGAATGAACTGCTGTCTATATTAAACTATTGGAGAGACCATACTGTCGATAAAGAATATGGTGGTTTCTTTGGGAAAATCGACAACGAAAATAAAGTAGATAAAACAGCACCCAAGGGTGCTGTTTTAAATGCAAGGATTTTATGGTCGTTCTCTGCTGCCTACAATCAACAAAAAAACGAAGGTGATCTGCAAATTGCCTTGAGAAGTTACGATTATCTAAAGACGTATTTTGTCGATAACGAATTTGGAGGTGTTTATTGGTCGGTAGATGAGCACGGAAACCCTTTAGACACTAAAAAACAAATTTATGCCATTGCGTTTGCGATTTACGGTTTAGCAGAGTTTTATGAAGCAGCCGACTGTAAGGAAGCGTTAGATTTGGCCATTTCTCTTTATCGAGACATAGAAGTACACAGTTTTGATGTTGGAAAAAACGGCTACCTCGAAGCGCTGTCGAGAGATTGGCGCGATGTGGGTGATTTGCGTTTAAGCGAAAAAGATGCGAATGAAAAGAAGACCATGAATACGCATCTGCACATTTTAGAAGCCTATACAAATTTATACAGGTATTGGCCCGATGGACAGTTGGCAGAGCGGATTGCCAATCTTTTGCAGGTTTTTGAAAAAAAGATCTTAAATGCAGAAACGAAACACCTCGTACTTTTTTTTAACGAAAATTGGCAATCAAAACACCACATCGTTTCTTACGGCCACGACATAGAGGCTTCTTGGTTAATGTTAGAGGCTGCCGAAATTTTACACCACGAGGAGTTGATAAGCAAATTTAAAAAGCTTGCCGTAGAAATTGCGGTTGCTTCTATAGAGGGAATTGACGAAAGCGGTGGAATGATTTACGAATTGGACGTTGATAAAGGCCATAAAGTGGCCGAAAAACACTGGTGGGTGCAGGCAGAGGCTATGGTTGGTTTTCTGAATGCCTACCAACTCAGCGGCGACAAAGCATTTTATAACTATTTTATTGGGGTCTGGAATTTCACCAAAAACCACATCATCGACAAAGAAAACGGAGAATGGTTTTGGGGCGTTAATGCCGATGGATCCTTAATGCAGGGAGAAGATAAGGCCGGTTTCTGGAAATGTCCGTACCACAACAGTAGAGCTTGTATGGAGATTATCAATAGGTTAAAGACCATTTATTTATAATTTAAATAAAGTTAAAATTCTTAACCGTTAAAAAGCCATTTTGAAGATAAAACCACCTTGGGGTTGGAGTTGATTTCAACAAAAGTTCTTCCAAAAATGTTGTTTATCGACATTATTAATAAACTGTTTATGAGAAAATATATTATTATAGGTGTCTTGGCTGCCTTTAGCTTTCAGCTTTGGGCCCAGAAAAAACCAATAGATTACGTAAATGTTTTTATTGGTACTGGCCAATCTGGTAATACTTATCCGGGTGCGCAAGCTCCTTTCGGGATGATTTCCATCAGTCCTTCAAATACGTTTGACGATTACAATAGCGTTGACGCGAGACCTGGTTATAAATATGCGCAAAAAGAAATTAGGGGATTTGGACTTACCCATTTTAGCGGTGTAGGATGCCATGCCATGCAAGACCTTATGTTTCTGCCGCTAACGGGCAAGTTAGATAGCTCGCCAGTTAACAATAGAAACGCTTATAAAAGTGCATTCTCTCATCAAGATGAAAAAGCAAATCCGGGGTATTATCAAGTTGGGTTAAAAGATTATCAACTAAATACCCGCTTTGCTACAAGTCAGCGGGCAGGAATTGGTGAGATAGACTACAATGGAACAGAAACTCCACGGGTAATTTTTATTCCCACAAATAGCGCTAATGGAATAGCCAATGGCGAAGTGCACATAGATAAGGCTAAAAATACCGTTTCTGGCTGGGTTTCTACTGGGGGATTTTGTTGGCGAGATCCAGCTTATCTTCCTTACAAAATTTATTTTGTGATGAAATTTAATGCGCCGATAACCGAAAGTGGCGTTTGGATTGGAAAACAGAAGTTTGCGGAGAGAGATACCGCTTCGGGAAATAATTTCGCGAGTTACATCAGTTTTAAAAACGGCACCAAAAAGGTAAAGCTGCGCACAGCACTTTCTTTTGTAAGCACCGAAAATGCATTACTTAACCTAAATGCAGAAACGCCTACTTGGGATTTTAACAATGTTCTCAGTAAAACACAAAGTCAATGGGCCAATTATTTAAACAAGATTACGGTAGATGGTGGTACCGACGATCAAAAATCAACGTTTTATACGGCTGTTTACCACAATCTTTTGCAAGCAAATGTATTTAACGACGTTAACCAACAGTATTTCGGCGCCGACGATAAAATCCATACCATAGAAAAAGGACGGAATAAATATGTAAATTTTTCGCTTTGGGATACCTATAGAACCACTGCCTATTTGCAAAGCATTATTGCTCCAAAAGAATCATCAGACATGATACAATCTTTGCTTTTGGATGCGCAGCAAGGTGGAGCATTGCCCAACTGGAGCATGAATAGTCAAGAATATGGCGTAATGAATGGTTACTCTCCGTTTCCTTTTGTGGCAAATATGTATGCCATGGGCGCTAGAAATTTTGATCTTATGGGTATGAAAGACATGATGAAAAAAGTGTCTATGAACTATTATGCCAACAGAGGAAATCATGGTTGGTTAAATATAGAGGAATATAAAAAATTAGGTTACGTACCCTTTGATAAAAATGGACTTGGCACATCTATGACGATGGAATATGGTATCGACGATTATTCTATTGCCAAAATATGTGAAGCTGCTGGAGATAAGGAGGCCATGAATTACTATTTAAAACGTTCGCAAAACGTGTTTAACCTATACAATCCCACAAACAAACTTCTTCAGGGAAGAAATGCTGATGGCAAATTTATAGAACCTTTTGATTTAACCACAGAGAAAGGATATAACGAAGGAAATGCGATCCAATATTTTTGGAGTGTGCCTCATAGTATGAAAAAATTGGTGGAAACCGCTGGTGGCAAGAAGTTTATCGAAAGCCGATTAGACACTTTCATGTCTAAAATAGAAGTGGGCTGGGCACCCCAAAAACCCCATTATTGGTTAGGCAATGAGCCTTGTTTCGGTGCAACTTACGTTTATAACTATTTACAAACCCCGTGGAAAGCTCAAGATTATAACCGAGAAATTGTAAACAAATATTATACAAATTCACCCGAGGGTTTATCGGGCGATGATGATGCTGGCGCCATGTCTGCGCTGTACGTGTTCTCTGCAATGGGTTTTTATCCATACATTCCTGGTGAATCTGGGTTTATGATTTCTGGTCCGTTGTTTAAGAAAACGACGATTAAATTGGCAAATGGTAAAACGGTAACCATAAACGGCAAAAACGCCGAAGCCAAAAATGCATACATCCAAAAGATGTCGATAAATGGCAAGCCAAACTCCAACCTGTGGTTAGATTGGAATTTGATGCAAAAAGGAGCTGTAGTAGATTTTACCATGGGCGAAAAGCCAAATAGAAACTGGGGAAACAAGGAGGCAGATGCACCGCCATCTTATAGATAGAACTAGAACATAATAAAATGAGAGCAATCGCAACTTTATTTGCCATTCTAATTGCTTCGGCATCGAATGCGCAAACCTACAACATTAAAGACTACGGCGCTGTTGCCGATGGCAAAACGATAAATACCAATGCCATACAAAAAACCATTGATCTGTGCGCTAGCAAAGGTGGTGGAATAGTGTATGTGCCATCTGGGCAATTTATTACCGGAACATTTTCATTAAAAAACAATGTAAACCTACACTTAGAAACAGGTGCAATTCTTAAAGGAAGCGCCAACATAAAAGATTACAAAAGTTACGAGAAGCCTACTTATGGTACCAATTATTATGGAATAATTTTTACCGAGAATGCAGAAAATGTTTCTATAACAGGTAGTGGCGCAATTGATGGAAACGACAGCGCTTTTTTTGAATTCGACAAGGCAAAGAAGATAGATTCTATTTCTACTAAATATTCGAGACAGCAGGGAAATTACCGAAAAGTATCAACAGGAATTGGAGATGGACCCGTAGTGCCAATTGAACCTCGCCCAAGGCAAATGGTTTTGTTCGCCCAATGTAAAAGGGTTACACTGAGAGATGTATCTCTTTTAAATGCCACTTTCTGGACCCTGCACTTTGCAGATTGCGATGCCGTATTGGTAGATGGAATTAGGCTTTGGAGCAATTTGTTGGTGCCAAATGCAGACGGCATAGATGTAACAAGCAGCTCTAACGTAACAATAACAAATGCCGACATTCGCACCGGAGATGATGCCATTGCCATTGTGGGTTATGATCATCATTTCGAAATACCAGGCTTTAAAGGCATAAAAAAAGATTGTGAAAATATAGTGATCAGTAACTGCAATTTGCAATCAGCCTCTAGCGCCATTAGAATTGGATTTTTAGACCAAAATGATGTCAAAAATATCCAAATTAGCAATGTTAACATCACAAATTCTACCCGCGGGATAGGTTTGTTTTTAAGAGATCGTGGTTCTTTAGAAAACATAAATATCTCTAATGTTTACGTCCAAACCAAACTAAGAACGGGAGATTGGTGGGGAAATGGAGAACCTATTCACATATCGGCCATACGGGGAAAGGAAGACGTAAAACTTGGAAAAATTAGGAACGTTAATTTTAGCAACATCATCTGCGAGGGAGAAAATGGCTTGTTGGTTTATGGAACTTCCGAAAGCACCATCCAAAATCTATCGTTTAAAGACATAACTTTTAAGGTAGTAGACAGTAAGTTAAACGATGTTGCTGGAGGAAATATAGATTTACGAGGTGTTCTTGGAGAAAAAAATCAAATCTTCAAACATGACATACCAGGTTTATATGCGCAATATGTAGATGGATTAACCATCGAAGATTTTAAACTCGAATGGCCTGATTCCATTCCTTCCTATTTTACAAATGCGATAACGGTAAAAGATTTTAAAAATCTTAGTTTACATCAGATAAAAGGTACGTCCTCTCCGTCAAACTCAAGCTTAAAATCGGTGGCGCTGATAGATGGAACGGGAATTAAAACTGACCTAGATAAAACGGAATTGAGCAAGGAAAACGTGAATTAAAATAGATGATGATGAAGCGATTATTTTGTAGCATGCTTGTATGTTTTTTCGGAATTTCTGTTGTTGGTGCACAAAATGTCGCGCCGATCAATCCAAATGCAAGTAAGGAAGCAAGAGCTCTATTAAACTATTTATACAAAATTAGCGCGCAAAAGAAAACCCTTTCGGGGATACACAATGTCATCGGACGGATGTCTGAAAACGTTGATGACCTTTATAAAATTACGGGTAAATATCCTGCAATTTGGGGTGGTGATTTTGGCTTCGCCGATTCTACGCACGATATCGACAACATCAAGTATCGCCCTTTACTTGTTCCCGAGATAAAAAAACAGTTTGCAAATGGCGCTATTGTAGTGATGACTTATCATCAAGCTAATCCGGTTATGGGCGAGCCGACACCTTTTGAAGGTGGCGTAATAAGTAAGCTAACAGACCAGCAGTGGAAAGAATTGCTTACTCCGGGAACGCCTCTGTATAAAAAATGGTGCGCTCAAATGGATTTGCTTGCTGCGAAATTGAAAGAATTGCAAGAGGCAAAAATTCCTGTCATATTTAGACCTTACCACGAAATGAACGGCGATTGGTTCTGGTGGGGTGGTAGAAAAGGGTCAAATGGCTTTATTGCGTTGTGGAATCAACTGTATGATTATTACACCAACCATCATCACTTAAACAATCTTCTTTGGGCTTGGACATCTGATAAACCCAAACTTGGCGTGGAGGATTTTTTTCCGGGTATTGATAAGGTAGATTTATTGGGCTGCGATATTTACCCGCAAAAAGATGTTGAAGAAGTTTATCCACAAGAATGGTACGATAGAATGCATAAGTTGGCTGGAGGAAAACCATTAGCATTAACAGAAAATAGTATATTACCGACCTTGCAACAGCTTAAAAAGCAACCTTGGGTTTGGTTTATGCTTTGGAGCGAGAAGTCTTTTAAGTTAAATAAGACAGAAGACATCAAAACCGTATTTAATTCTAAAGCCGTTATAACGAGAGACGAAATTAAGCCGATTTATAAAAATAGAAAATAGCATATAGATGATTTTGAAAAGGATAATGCATTCTTTAGGCATGTTGCTGGTTTTTGTTGCCAATCAAGGGCTTGCACAGCAAAACTTTTTAACTCAACTAAAATCTCCAATTATTTTTAAGGGTGATGAAAAAACAGCTTATAGAGATCCTGCCATTCTTTTTTACGATAAAAAAATGTACCTATTTTTTACTTTGGTAAGAACAGAAGAAGGTAAAGTCTATTCCTACACAGCCATGAGCGAATCGAAAGATTTAAAAAAATGGTCGCCAATCAAAATCATCACACCCAAAGACATGTCTTTGGATTTTTGTAGCCCTGGAAATGTGATAAGGTACAATAACGAATGGATTATTTGCTTACAGACTTATCCGCGACCTAATTATTTGGTTAATCAAATGCCGAAGTTTGGTAGTGGCGATGCACGCCTATACATTATGCGCAGCAAGGATTTAGAACATTGGAGCACACCAGAAATTATGAAAGTAAAAGGGCCAGAAGTTTCTTTTAAAAATATGGGCCGTATGATCGATCCTTATTTATTGGCGGATGAGCAGGAACCCGGAAAATGGTGGTGTTTCTACAAACAAAACGGCGTAAGCATATCTTACAGTTACGACTTGCGAATTTGGAAATTTTTTGGTCACACCGCATCTGGAGAGAATGCTTGCGTGTTGTACGAGAACAATGAATACATTTTGATGCATTCGCCAAAGAACGGCATTGCCATTAAAAAATCTACGGATTTGATTCATTGGGAAGATTGGGGAAACCTAATTACGCTTGGGCAACAACAATGGGATTGGGCTAAGGGAAGAATTACTGGCGGCGTTATGGTCAATCTAAAAAAGAATAAAAATTTCGGTAAATATGTGCTATTTTTCCATGGCTCGGGTCCAAAGACCGAGGAACAGGGAGATTTTGATAAAAACGCTTCTATCGGCATTGCCTGGAGCGATGATTTAATACACTGGGATTGGCCCAACAAACATTGATATGAAAAGAAAACTTACAAAAAACTACGTACTAACTGCATTTGTGCTATTTATTAGCGTTTCGGCATTCGCACAGAATCCAGATCAATCGGTTATTAACCTTTGGTTAAATAAAGGTTCTAAATTTAATGCGCCAAAAAACCATAATCCGCTTTTGCCAGGCTATTATGCTGACCCAACCATTATAGAAGATAATGGTACGTTTTACATTTATGCAACGAGTGACATGCCGAACTGGAACGACATTAACAAAATGGTGGTATGGTCTTCTAAAGATTTTGTAAACTGGAAGGCTGAATACCTTAATTGGCCGACAAAAGAATTATGTAAAAGTACCACTGGAACTGCTTCCGGAGTGTGGGCGCCTAGCGTTATCAAAGCAAAAAATGGCAAGTTTTACATGTACGTAACCATTGGCCAAGAAATTTGGGTAGGAATTGCGGATAAGCCAACCGGTCCGTGGAAAAATGCTAGAGCCGATAATGGCCCGCTTGTAAGGCATAAAGAATATTTTTATGTAGAAACCATAGATGCAGAGTGTTTTGTTGATGATGACGGGCAAGCCTATTTGTATTGGGGATCCTCTGACTCTGGCCGCGACATAGAAGGTCGGTGTTTAGGTGCGAAACTAAATCCGGATATGGTTTCTTTTAACGGGATGCCGCAAGATGTTACCCCACCACACTATTTTGAGGCACCTTATATGTTTAAGAAAAATGGAATGTATTATTTTTCTTACTCTTGGGGCAAAACTTGGGATGAAACTTACCAGATAAGGTATTCTACAGGTCCAACGCCTTTTGGTCCTTGGAAAGAAGGCATGATCCGACCAATTTTAAGTACAGACGATTACGACAACAAAATCAAATCTACCGGTCATCATACAATATTAAAGTTTAAAGACAAGTACTACATTGTTTATCATCGGTTTAATACGTTAGACAGCTATCCGATTTCTCAAAAGCTACGTCAGGTTGCTGCAGATGAGCTACTTTTTAATTCAGATGGTTCAATTAAACGTGTGGTAACTACCCATAAAGGAGTGCCGGCATTACAAGATGTGGCTAGTCGAACAAACATTGCCTTTGAAAGTAAGGTAACCAGTTCGCACGATTTAGACTCCGTGATTACGCAAGCCAAATATGCTGTAGATGAGAACAATGGCACGTTGTGGATTGGCGGTAAATATGCTGAAGAATGGTTGCAGTTAGATCTTGGTAGCGTAAAATCGTTTAAGGAAATTCAAGTATTTCCAGAATTTCCGATAAAAGCCTACCAATATAAAGTGGAGCTTTCTGATGATCAGAAGACATGGAAACTTGCCGACGATAAATGGGAAAACACTAAAATCGGATCGCCTATGGTCACCGATAAGGATATGAAAGCCAGGTTTATTAGAATAACCTTGAGAAACAATCAAGATAATCCTAGACCAGGGATATGGGAAGTTAAGGTTTACTAAGGTATGAAGAAGGTTTTTTTAGTCATTTTTATCGCATTTCTGATAGGCCGTTCGGCTTTTGGCCAATCTAAATCTGGGCAATTTTTAAACGAACGAGAGATTGCAAAATTACAATATGGTAAAGATGCCAATTGGTATTTGCAAAACATCCCATTTTTTGAGTGTTCTGATAAAACATTGGAAGAAGTTTATTATTACAGATGGCGTTTACTTAAAAGTCATGTAATAGATCTTGGCGCTGCAGGCCATGCTTTTACAGAATTTTTAAACGGCATGACTTGGGACCTTAAACCTTGGAATACCATAAACTGTGCAACCACATTTCATATTTATGAGGCTAGATGGCTCAAAAACCCAGAATATGTAGAAGATTACATCAATTTTATGTACAAAGAAGGCGGCAACGATAGGCATTTTACCGAAGCCATCGCCAATGCTACCTATGCCAATTATTTGGTCAATCCTGATAAGAAGTTTATTACTTCTCAACTCAGCGATATGGTTAGGATTTACAATGCTTGGAATGACCACTATGATCCTGCAAAAAAGCTTTATTATGTAGAACCGATTAGCGATGCAACAGAATATACCATATCCTCAATTTTGGCAAATGGTGGTAAAGATGGCTTTAGGGGTGGAGATGCTTTCCGCCCATCCATAAATACATATATGTACGCCAATGCCTTGGCAATTAAGAACGTTGCTTTGCTAAATAAAGATAGCGCAACAGCAAACCTGTTTGCCGCAAAAGCTAAACAATTGAAAAGCGATTTTCAGCGGGATATGTGGAATGAAAAACTTCAACATTTTACTGATAGATATAAGGTAACGAACGAGTTTGTAAAATATTGGGATTTTATTCCGGGTAGAGAATTGGTGGGTTACGTGCCTTGGACTTTTAACCTTCCTGATGATGATAAGAAATTCAGTCAAGCTTGGTCTCATGTTAAAGATAGTACAGAACTTAACGGCAAATACGGATTAAGGACTGTTGAGCCAAGTTTTCCGTATTACATGCGCCAATATCGGTATGATAATGGCACCGGGCTAAAAGAATGTCAATGGAACGGACCAAGCTGGCCTTTCCAAACTACTCAAGTATTAATGGGCATGGCAAATTTGCTTCATAATTATCATCAACGCATCCTAACGGCAGATGATTATACGCTTCAGCTAAAGAAATATGCCAAACAGCATTATTACAAAGACTCTTTAAACATCTTAGAAGATTATAATCCAGACAAACCTGAACCTATTGTTTACATTGATGAACGCAGCGAACATTACAATCACTCTGGATTTGGTAACCTAATTATTTCTGGGCTATGCGGTATTGAACCTCAGGCAAATAACGCGGTTAAGGTAAAGCCTTTAGTAGGGAAAAATATTAATTATTTTTGTTTAGAGAACGTGGCTTACCACGGCCATGTACTTAGCGTTTTATATGATCGAGATGGAAAAAAATACAAGCAAGGTGCTGGTTTAATTGTTTTTGTAGATGGTAAATTAGTAAAAACATTAGGTAATGACACCTATCTGGTTGGTGAAAAAAAGATTATAAGTAAAATTCCAGGGAAAGTAAACCTGATGGTTAATGTAAGTGGAAAAGGTTTTCCAATGGCAAAGGCGTCTTTTACTGCTAAAAACTACTTACCATACATGGCCATCGACGGTCGTAATTGGGATTTTAAAAACGTTAGAAACAGTTGGACTAACGCAGGATCTACCCATGCGCTCGACTGGTTAGAAGTAGACTTTGGGAAAAAGACGGAGATAGGTCAAATCAAAATATTATTTTCTGAACAATTAAAGGAATTCAAAAAGCCCAAAAATTACCTGTTGGAGTATGATAATGGGGAAGGATGGAAAACGTTGAAAGCGGTGAAAAATAGCAATTCGAATGTCTTGACCGATATTATTTCCTTTAAACGCAAAGCGATAAATAAAATCAGACTCTCTGTAAAAAATAGTGGAGATCGTTTTTACACGGCGGTATCAGAGATTAGAGCATATTAACATTAGTTCGATTGTTAATATTGATTCAAATAATATCGCAAGCCTCGGCGAAGCCGTAAAATGTCTGGTATCTGCAATCAGATTCTAGCGTTTTTTCCTCCAAACTGCTGCTAGGCCGATTCCACCAAGTTGGTTATAGTAATTTCTTTAACCAAATTTAAACAGAGTCTTAATTAGCTTAGCAGTTTGGCTTTATTTTTTAACTGTTAATTTTTGGAAATATCAGACCGATGATTTGGCTCATTTTTAATTGATTTTTGGCTCATATTTGGGGTTTTTTGGGCTTCATTCGTCTTTGTAATGAGCTTAAAAAGTATAAAGATGAAAATCCCTATTGAAGTTAGAAAATTAAGGTATTCCAAAAGCACGTAAATTTCTTTGTGAATTGGTCTTGAAAACTTGAGTCTTGCAAGGTAATTATTGTTGAAAATCCGTTTTATAGGAGGAACTTATATCGCTTCAAATATTAGTTTTACACAGAAAATAGTAATTCCATTTTATAAAAACTTGTTTTATGAAGGAGCCGTCATCTTACAGAATGTCGTTGTGTTAAAAATTCAGAGTATATTTAGCAAACTTTGAATCACATAAGGTTAATAATAAAGTAAATTGATGCTCAGAATTGATAGAAATCTTGACACTAGGTCTATTGAAAGTGCTTATGAACAGTTAGAAAATAATAAGCCTGACCTTTTTATTACAAAGAAAATTTCAGAGGAATTTGGAATGGTTCCTGCCATAATCCAATTAATTTCAACTTGGTTCAAGAAAGTGCCAAATGGCAATATTATGGTTGATAGTTCTGTCGGCGATGATTTGAAGTTGTTTTACGACTTAGATTACTTCTTCCCGGCAATAACACATTGTTGGTCTAGGAAGATAGTTGATAATTCAAACAACGATTTAAAGCCAACGCTTAGACAGTATAATGCTGAAGCATATCGTAAAATGACTACCCAGCAAGCGGGTGGCGGTCAAAAGGTTTTATTGTCTTGCTTCGATCACCTGAGCAAGAAAAGGGGACTACTTAATGCTTTTTATGTAGATGGTGAGTTCATCGATAGTGAAATTATTTTTGGAATGTCAATTGATAAAGCCTTAAAACAGGTAGTTTCATTTAATAAGCAAAAGACGAAAAATCTTTCAAACGTATATTTAGATTTGATTGACATAATCTATGAACTTATAAAAAACACCGACAATTGGGCGACTACTGATGAGCAGAATAGACCGTTAGTTCAAAGTTCACGAGGACTTTATATGAAGTTTCATAAAAAGAAGCAAACTACATTAATGGCCGAATTTCAGGAACAAGAAGGCATTCGGAACTATTTCTCTACTTCAAAATTTGAAGAAAATAGTCAAGGTGAAGTTTATTTTCTAGAACTGTCAGTGTTTGATACTGGAATTGGATTTGTCCAAAGGTACAGACCAACTTCCGTCGACAAACCGTATTCATCGGCAGAACAAGTTGAAATCGTAAAAGAATGTTTACTCGTTAATAATACGTCAGCGGTTGGTTTGTCTCAAATGGTTAAGGGGAAAGGTCTTGATAGGATAATGAGTATTTTAAATAAAAAAGGTTTTTTTTGGCTTAGAACCGGAAGTGTTTCTCTCTACAGAAATTTGCGACAAAATCAATATTTCTATGGGGGCGGGAAGGAGGATGTCGTCCTTTATGACTGGAAAACTAATTCAAGTGAGAAATTTGCTCATCTAGAATCAGTAGTAGGCAGCGTAGTATCTTTAGTTTATCCGATATCAGCCCTCCTCAATGAATAGCTTTTTTATTTATCCATCTAGATATTTAAAAGAAAACTCTGGGGGGTATACGGCAGATTGTACCGTTACTATAGTTTTCTGTGAAAGATCTGAACTCGAAATGTCTGAGGTTCAAGGGGCAATAAAATTTTATCACGAAAATAATTATCAAACTGACGAAATATTAATCATATGTGGAAATTATAATAGTGATTTGGTCAAATCAATTTTTATAGACAAGAAAGAAGATGCATTTAAGCACATCCCAAAAATAAATATTGAGCACCTCAGTGAAAATCTATACCTATTGATATTTGACAAGATGGGGAAAGTTAGATGTGGCAATAGTAAAAAGCTGCCTAAAATAGATGTTTTGGAAAAAATTCTGGCTGAAGGATTGACTTATATATTTAAAGACAGGGGTGGACTGATTGAAGCTAGTGGCAATGCACATCACTTCGTTTTTCCGTCAGGAAAACACAGTGATAAATTTTTGCGTACTGGTAATATACTCCTACATAGTTCTGAGATTTATTTTATTGCATTTCACTTACTACGCTATTATAAAATCGAAGAGCATAAAAGAATATTGTGCGATACTTCATCTATTAACACCGTGGCATTTGCATTATTAGATTTGAAAAGAAAGCTAGTAATTAAGAGCTTTAAATCTATTCCAATCATAAGTTTTTCTTCCTACGAAGGTATTTTCTCGAACCAAATTAAATTTTTTCATAATTCACTCATCCTTGTTTCATCTTCAACTTCGGCTAACATAATTGAAAAGTTAACTCGGCACGACGGCCGAATCAATAGATTAGATATCGCAATTCTTTACTTTTTGGGCCCGAACAATTTATATAAATTAAACAAAGGGAATATTTTATGTGACTTGACAAAGTCTGACTCGAATCCATATGGTATTGAATTTTATGATACATATACGGAGGAAGACTGCATTTTCTGCAATAAGGGTTCTTATGCTATAGAAGTCAAGGGAGATGTCTTTCTTCTCGAAAAGCCAAAAATAAGAAAGATTATGTTGAAGATTACCGATGCTCCAAAAGGTCTTTCATCTTTCGTTGATAGATTTAAATCAACAACGCCGAATGAGGATAATATTTTAAAGGTAAATTTTAAAGATGGAAATTCCTCTCCAAACTCTAAATATGAGGTCTATTTCGATATGTTTTATTTGCTGTCCAATATTCAAAAAAATAAATATCTTAAATATGCGGAAAAACTAGATGACTTTATAAATCAATATATTCCAAATAGCGTAAAATATTTAATTTGTTTACCAGATGTTGCATCGGAAGAGCTTGGAGCATACATATTAGAAAAAATTAAAGATAACCACGACTTAGGCAAACTTCCGGTAATTAAGTTATTCAACGAAATACCACACACTTTGCCCGAAAAGAATGAATCTGGCTCGGTTGTAATTGTTGCTTCGTGCATCTCAAGTGGTAAGAATCTATTGTTTTTGAGCAGAGCACTGAGGGAATTTGAAAAGCTAAGGATTGTATATTTTATTGGATTGACAACGACTTCTGACGAAGAATCTTTTAATATTTTAAAAAGCAATTTAACCCAAGGCTTATACGGAAAAAACATTCACTCGTTTGTTGAGGTAGATAATTTTTATTGTAATAAAGATTCTAAAAATACTTCATGGTTAAGGGAAAAAGAATTTATAAAAGAATTATCCGAATACTTTGCTGAAAAGAATTTTATAGAATTTGATTTAACTTACTTTTCCAATAGAGTTAAAATTATTGATGAGAGCATGGGGAATCAGAGTAGAGGGCTTGCGAATAAACTTTTCTTGCCTAATACGTCGGGAGAAGAACTTGCAGTAAGAAAAAGCTTTGCATTTTGGAATTTCGATTGTTATTCAGAAAAGGTTAGCCAGGCTGACGTTTATTTTACCATTTCAGCTATAATTAACAAGTTAAGGTACTCTAAATCGCAAGAACAAACTTTAACACAGACTGAGTTTGTTAGGAATTTAATTGATCCGGGGAACTTTCATCGTTACAACGATGGTGTCATCCAAGCAAGTATATTAAGGTCTTCATATCCAAGCGAAATTTGTTATCATGTAGATGAAAAGTTAAGTGCCTACATGCTAACAATTTTAGAAAAGATTATAACTGATCATAAAAGTCCGCAGGGAGAAGGACTTCTGGAGTTTTTGTACGCAATTGCTATTCAAAAGCTTACTTTGAAAAAAGATCATATGAGAAAGATTTCAATGATGCTCGGGGATATAGAACACGCACTGGTAAAGATATTTAAATTTCAAATCGACGAATTCATCATTAAAATTAAACCTTCATCTGCGGAACAAATTAGAATTTTAGAAACGGAGATTGACAGTCTAAAACTAAAATTAGCTGGAAACGGGAGCTAAAAAGTATTTATATGTTTTCATGTTTAGAATATAACCTTAGAACCATAAAGATGGCTAATCTAAAGATTTTGATTTTACCTCACTTATTGCGAGCTTTACGGCATGTGGACTTTTTATGCCACTTTTAGAAAACTAAGACTTAGTTTTTTGCTGCAAATCTTACACACTTTCCAAAAGAAAATCTCCGTTAATGCCCAACTTGTTGTGTAAGGCTTTTAGAAATGGAACATTCATTACCCTCTAACTCCCTTGCCGTTTAAAGAATAAATTGAATAGAAGCAAGCTCTTTGCCCACCTGTTGTACGCCTTTTAAAATACGCTGGGTTTGATTTGCAGATGGCTTTTTGATGCCGTTAATATATTGCGCTAAAAGGCTTTGAATCATCCCTATACGTTCGCTTAGGGCTTTGGCATTTATAACTTTATAGAATTCAAAAAAGCTAGCCAAATCGGGTTTTAATCCAATTCATGAATTGCATAAATATAGCCCTCATTTTCAAACGCCAGATTGACGGCTTCCAATACCATTGTTTTTAATTCCTCCAATGTTTCGCCCTCTGTTGCAATAAAGTGGTTGCCTATAATTGTATTTGCACTATAGCCGACTTCCTCTTTTACAATTGACATGATTATTTTTTGGCTTTTTCATCTTTTGTTAGTTTTAATTTCTGCCTGTTTAAGTATAGCGCTACAAAGTCCTTTTTTAACCTCTTTAGTGCCGTGGTTAGGTACAGTAAGTTGTTGCAACTTTGTATCGTGCTTCATAATAACGTGACTACCTGTTTGCCTAATCTCAATCCAACCATTTTTTAATCAGCCTAAATAACTTGCAATACTACATCAAACAAGGTAATAAATTAATTACTTTTAAATATCACTTGATATTATAAGATATTTCAGATCAATGTTCCGATTGGCCAGGGATTTCAGGAATACCTGGGTCGTCTAGAATTTGAACGGTAGTTACTGGGCCGAGCGTCTTCCAGTCTTGCAAAACCCATACAACCTTCTTGTCCTTGGTTACCTCTACCATCTGCGGCCCTTGGCCATCATTGTCGCCTCGAGATGTAAAAATGGTATTGCCATTGGCTAAACGCGTACAGGTTTGGGGGGCGGTAGCAAATTGATACGCCGCTGGCAAGTCTGTTTTGGTGTTAAATTCCCAAACCGTCTCTCCTTTAGAATTTACTTCTAATGCCTTGGAATCGGCTTCATTGGTAATTAATGTATTGCCATTCTTTAAACGAATAGCCGACCAAGGTTGCTTACAATCATATCTCCAAATTTCTTTGAAGTCTTTGTCGTATTCAGCAACATATCCAAGACCAAAAACTGAAATGAGATAAGTTCCGGCGGCGGTAACGCGAGCCCGTCTATACTGTCCGTGGATACCATTGGGGTTTGCTGGTTTTGAATATGGAAGCTCATGCTCCACCTCAACAACTCCGGTCTTGATGTTGACAATCATTAACTTGGGTGGCAATCCGTTCACAACAAACATTACTTTGTCCAATCCAATGGGCTGACAGGTATGGATTTCCGTGTGTTTCGGTCCCGCTTCCTTTACACAATCATATCGCCATACTACTTTTTTGTCTGGTGTGATTTCTTCCACGTATTCCATACGAGAGAATAGGATATTTCCATTTGAAAGCATCCATACATCATCGTATTCGTAGCTTGTGCCAGTAGAATAGGTCCAAATTACTGTGCCCTTATTAACTAGGAACATTTTATCGTAATTTTCCCCCACCAAAAGCATTGGGTGCTGGGCCAAACCGTTGCCTGGTAGATTTGGAGGAGTTACTCCATTCTGCCAGTTACCTGCAGGGGAAGGGGTTTCATCCGCACCCAACTCAGGAACGTTGGAGGCCGTAAAAAGGTGCAGTACATCCATACATGGTGTTTTTGTGGATGATAAACTTCTGGTTTTGTTTTTCTTTTGTGCAGAAACAAAATTTGTAGAAACCATCAAAAACAAAATTGTGAGAATCAATTTAATACGAGTCATAATATTTTAGTTTATTTATTGTTCGTTAATTTTCCGTTATTTCAATATTTGCCGGTTCAGCAAGGGTGTCTATCGTGGCACTCCCTGCTTCCAAACCTTTTGCAGTAGCTGAAATCTTCACCTTTCGGGGCTAGTTGTTCGATTTTATAATTGCTTTCGTTATTTGTGGGTTAGGCTCTTCTACCGCTAACCTATTTTGTATAAATATCTAGATTTTTACCTTTTAGCATATCATCGTAACTAACAAACCATCCTTTGAGGGGCTTACTGCCTATAGTAATTTTATCTATATTTTTACCGCCCCCTTTTTTGTTAATGGTAAATGTCTTGCCGTCGCCAAGCTGCATTTCAATTTTATCGAAAATAGGCACCGAAACAATATAGTTTGGATCTGTCGGCGAATAGGGATATATACCCATTGCGTTTAATACATACCACCCAGTTAGGGAACCATAATCATCCATACCTGCTAGCGCAAGGCCTTCTGGTCCCATGCCAAAGTAATCTGACAACAGTTTGGTAAGAATGGCCTGAGATTTTTCTGGCTTGTTTACAAAATAATAAAGATAGGGATAGCCAAAGTCGGGCTGGTTGCCCATGCAGAACTGACCGAGAAAAACCGATAAATTATCCTTTGCATATCCGCCCCAGGGAATCGAGAAAAGTGAATCTACTTTAAGCTCGAAGTCTGCGGGACTTTTATACAGGGAGATAAGTCCTTTGGTATCTTGTGGTACGAAGAACGATGCCTGCCAGGCGTTTGCTTCGCGGTACATAAATTCGTAGTATGGATAATTAGGGTCGAACGGTGCGTACCATTTTCCATCTGCCAAACTGCCTCTCATAAATTCCGTTTGGGTATCAAATACGTTCTTGTAGTTTTCGCTACGCTTCATCATGCTTTTGTACGTATCCTTATCGCCCAGCGCTTTAGCCATCAGCGCAATTGAGTAATCCGAATAAGCGTATTCAAGCGTTTTGGTAGTTCCTGCGGATGATACAGTTTCGGTGGTGGCATTCGAAATGTTTGCTTCGGGAACATAACCGAGTTTAAGATATTGAGCGTTGTAAGGTCTTGGTCCTCGTACACTATCACCGGTAGGAGTGTTGGCATTGTTAAGCATAAGATGGTATGCCTTCTTAACATTGTAGTCCTTTACGCCACGCAGGTAGGCACCAGTGATGTATGATGAGGCGAAATCGCCATGGAATGAAGTAGATAGAAATCCCGAACGCTCGCCAGCCAGAACCATCGATTTGATAATATTATTGCTAACATCAGGCCGAAGCATATCTAATACAACAAGTTGTGTACGAGAAACATCCCAAAGGCCTGGGGCAGAATAGGTGTCAAATCCTGGGATTGTATCTTTTGGTGCATATTCTGCGTTAGGAACTTGGCGTTTTCTTTCATACAGTGCTATTTTACCATCGGCATCGCTTGTAACACTTGGGTACCAGAACTGTCTATACAGGCACGAATAGAACATCTCATTTTGCTTTTTCGTTCCGCCCGTAACCTTGACTTTTCCTAGGGTTTTTTCCCAACTTTCATTAGCATCTTTGTAAACCTCTTCGAAACTCTTGTTTGCTATTTCGGCATTATAATTGAATTTCGCACCATCGGGGCTAACTCTAGAAATAGCAATTTTGACCTCTAATGGCTTGTTAGATTTTTCGAAACTGAGAACTGGGATATCAATGTTTCCTGTAAGTTTTCGCTGACCACCAGCACCCTGCCCGCTACGTGGAATGTCGGGCTGGTTAGGATTGCGTTTGTAAATGTCGATGCTTTTGATCTTAGTGTTTATCACTGCGTAGAAATAGAGATTACCCTGTTTCCCTGTAACGATGTTATCACCGACCTTGTTGAATTCCCAGCTGCTGCTACCGCCGCCAGCGTGTACAAGGTCGAATGCGAGTTTTTTATCTTTACCGCCCAAATAGGTACATTTATAATATGCGCATCTTTTGGTTGCTGTAAGTTCTGCTTTGATATTATAGCGGTCTAACAGAACCCCATAATATCCGGGATGAGCCGTTTCATTTTTGTGGCTAAAGGTCGAAGCAAAATCATCGGCAGTAAAATTATTACCTTCAAGAGGCATAATGGGGATGTTAAGTTGTCCCCAATCGGTTCCGCTCGTTTGAGCGAAAGCTTTGATCGTTTTTACCTCATACTCGTAGCCACTACCGCTGCCATAAGTAGTAACCGGAACTGCTTGCACCATGCCAAAAGGGACGGTAGCTGCTGGCCCTACAAGGCCATTCCAAGTGCGCCAAGGCGGATTGTACCCGAGTAAAGCAGAATCAGTCAAAACCGTTGTTCCGATCAAAGGGTTAACGTAATTTGTTAGGTGAATTTTTGACTGGCCATAAATGAAGGTTGGCAAGATGATTCCAGCCAGAATAAAACTGTTTATTTTTTTCATTATTATTTTATCGGTAAAAAATAGGTTCGGTTTAAGATTTGATAGCTCAATTTATAAAAAATAATCAAACTCTAAACAAACAGTAATTATTTGTACTTGATCGCCTTCATCAATCTGCCCACTTTAAGTTGATGTAAGTATTTCAAGAAACTAAGATAAAATCTAAATTTTTACTTCCGTTTTTTAGGTTAATAATTTGCAGAAAATCACATATTAGGTGTCATTTCTCAATTAACTTTACCAGTTTGAGTCTTTGCACTCTAACTGTTCGATTTCGGAAAGAATCGAACGGATAATGTGGCTCATTTTTAATTAGTTTGTGGGTCATAAACGCTATTTTTTGAGCTATATTTGTCTTTATAATGAGCTTAAAAAATATAAAGATGGTGTCATCTATGGTATTAAGTTCATAGTTCAGTTTTTGATCACTGGAACTTCAATTTCACTATCTTCTAAATAAATTGGCATTACTAAGTATTTTGATAGGTTCCAGCTTATTTTTTTGCAACATTTCAAATTGTTCCATATCAATTTTATTCCCGCTCTTCGACATGCAAGCTGCGCCTATCGAAGGTTAGATAAAGCGGATTTTCGAATCCGCAGTAATAAAACTAGGAGGTCTTTCTCGTTCATTGTGTAGGGCTGTTAAAAATGGAACATCAGGCTCACGCTTTCCGTTTAATATTTGTGATGGTTTAAAAGTTCTTATACCTAATAATGCTGCGAGTTTTAACTGATTAATATTCAACTCTGCTATTTTATGTTGTACAACACCGCTTGGCGTAACAGTTAGGGGTATAAATTTTTAAAATGTAGTTCTAGTTCATTTTCGCTTGTAAGGTATAGCCACAACCTTCTGCTGCCGATGAATTTTTTCTTGAGAGTAGATTTCTTTTTAGAATAACAAAACTGTCCGAGGGAAATATTTATGTTTAGTAATTGCAAAACTTTTATTCCAATTTCTGCTTTATTCAAATTGAACAATAATTCTAAAAATAACATCAAATGAAAAGAGTACATCTATTATTTATCTTGATTATGTCTTTCGCCATGTTAGGCAGTGCCAATGCACAAGTTAAGCTTGCTACATTTACCGGTGCAAAAGCTACTTTAAAAAGTTACAAAGCCCTTTACGTTATCAATAGCAAGGATGAGAAGAAGATTGCAGGCACGCTAAGAAATATGAGAAACGCCATGAACGATTCACGGTTGAAGGGAAAACTGAAATTAGAACTCATAGCCTTTGGCGATGGGGTAGCGGTATACGATAAGAAAGGAACATTTGAGAAAACTTTATTGGCGCTGAAAAAAGATGGGGTGATTTTGGCAGAATGCGAAAATACGGTTCGAGAAAGAAAGATTGAAAAAAGCTGTTTGTTCGATTTTATCAATTATGTACCGAGCGGCAACGGAGAAATAATCATTAGGCAATACCAAGGTTGGGCGGTTGTGCATCCGTAGTTAATGAAAACATCATCATTTGAAAGAATATCTATTCTATATAAAAAAAAGGGAGGATGATTGATGAGCCGGGTGAGCTTTTTTTTTAGCGCCAGCTCAAAATCTTCTTTGCCTACTTTAGTCAATTTATGTGGTCAAACCGCTGCTGATCGGGTATGCAGTACTATAAACAGTCTCCTTCAAAACATTCCGGCCAAATTTCATCGAAAATTCATAAATTTTTTTCTTATTGCAATAGGACTTTTTCGGTTTAAGGTTGTCATACAAAAGAACGAAGTAAAATACGTGCTGAGTTGCTGGCGAATTTTGACACAACAGAACGTATTAAGCATAGTTTTCATGCTTTATTTAAATGATTTTGTGTGCAAATTCTAAGAACAATAAACATTCTAAAGTTTAAAAAAATGGATAGAAAAGATTTTTTAAATAGTATGGGGATGAGCGCTGCTGCCTTTGCACTCCTCAATTGTGTCGGCTGTAAAAAGACCGATGGTTCATCGTCAGCAGGTACAACTGGGCCTACGGGCGTAGACTTTACCCTTGATTTGAGTCTTGCTGCAAATGCATCTCTGCTAACCAACGGAGGTTCACTTGTCTCTAACGGCATAATTGTTGCTAAAACCAACACCGGAAATTATATTGCCGTACAGCGTTACTGTACCCATCAAACCTATCCCTTAACTTACGAAGCATCAGATCATGTGTTCTATTGCCCCAGTCACGGATCTACTTTTTCTGAAACTGGTGCTGTAACAAATGGTCCCGCTGGACGTTCTTTATCGGTATATCATACACAACAAACTGGTTCTTCACTAAGAATTTATTCATAAAACGATGAAATTATTATTTATTTGCCTTATCGGTTTCTTCGTTGCTCCACCGCTTTGGATGGGCGATTTCAGTCAGGCAGAGGTAGAAGCTAAAGCATCACATAAGTTAATATTAATTAATTTTTCGGGCTCAGATTGGTGTGGTCCGTGTATCCGCCTGCGAAAAGAGATACTAGAATCTCCAGAATTTACCGCCTATGCAAAAGAAAAGTTGATTCTTGTCAGGGCAGATTTTACTCGTCAGAAAAAGAACCAATTGGCTAAAGATCAAATAAAATTGAATGAGGCACTGGCCGACAGATACAACATGGACGGGAAATTTCCATATACATTGTTGGTAGATGAAAATGGAAAGGTGCTAAAATCATGGGATGGATTGCCAGATGAAAGTGCCGCGGAGTTTGTCAAAGACATTGCTGAAAATGATCACTAGCGAGATCTATACCCAAACTTCCGTTAATCGGATTCTTAAACTGATGGGCAATCGTTTTGAGTTTACCGTAATTGCCGATGATGAAGACTCTGCAAACTGTGCGATTGATTTGGCGGTGGAAGAAGTACGCCGCATAGAGTACCTCCTTACAACTTTTAGCAATTTTAGCGAGACCCATAAAATCAATGAAGCTGCTGGCTTAGCGCCTGTTAAGGTTTCTCCAGAAGTATTTGAGTTGATGGAACGCGCTATAAAAATTTCTGCCATTACAGATGGTGCTTTTGATATTACGTATGGATCGATTGATAAGAGCCTGTGGAACTTTGATTTAACGATGAAGAGCCTGCCCGACGCTCAAGTGGCACTTCAATCTGTAAGTTTGATTGATTATCGAAACATTATTTTAAACAGGGAAGCACAAACCGTATTGTTAAAAAATAAAGGCATGCGCATTGGCTTTGGCGGGATTGGCAAAGGATATGCCGCTGATAAGGCCATGAAGGTTTTAAAAAACGCTGGAATTAAAAGCGGAATCGTAAATGCAGCGGGAGATTTGGTTACCTGTGGGAGACAATTAAACGGCGAAGCCTGGACAGTAGGTATTGCAGATCCAGATCAGACCAGTCGCCCATTTTCGGCCTTAAATGTTAGCAATATGGCCATTGCCACTTCTGGCAATTATGAAAAATTTGTTACGATTAACGGCAAACGCTACTCCCACACCATCGATCCAAAAACAGGACTTCCGGTAAGCGGCATAAAAAGTGTGAGCGTAATCTGTCCTAGCGCAGAATTGGCAGATGCGCTAGCCACACCAATTGTGGTAATGGGTGTTAAAGTTGGACTTAATTTAATTAACCAAATGCATCAGGTTGCCTGCATCATCATCGATGATCAAGACCAGCTGTTTGCGTCAAAAAATATCAATCTGAAATATTAAATATGAAATTTTCTAATAAAACCATAGCAGTAAGTTTGGGCAGCTTTATGGCAACAACGCTAATGGCTTCTTGTTCGAGCGTTAAGCCGTACCAAAAAAATAAGCTTAACGATGCAGAAATGATTCTTTCTGCACGGAAGGTGCAAAAATTTGAACAAAGTTTTCAGCTGTATCGCGAGGGTGCATCTGGTGCCAACGGCGGCAAAAGTGGTGGTGGCTGTGGCTGTAATTAGGTTTAGTTAAATGAAAAAACTCTATCTAAATGTAGCGTTCATGTATTTGAGCCTACTAAGTGCCTATGGTCAAGTAAAAACCGTACCGATTTCAAGCGATACAAGCAGTTATCAATCTAGAAAACTTAAGGTTGATGAAGTCAATCTGGTTTCTGCCTATTACAATCAAGATGGGAACAATTCTGCAGTTACAGGAGGAATTGGTACAGAAAAGCTTAACGACATAGCCAATACCATCGACGTTCAACTCTCGAGGTTCACTAAAACCGGAAAGAAAGATGCTTTTTCGTTTGAGCTTGGTGTGGATCATTATACTTCGGCATCATCTGATAAGATTGATCCCTCAACCATCTCGTCGGCCTCAAGTAATGACACCAGAGTTTATCCATCATTAAATTGGACACGCTCTAACGAGGAAACCGGTAACTCATTCGGATTTACGGGTTCATATTCTACAGAATTCGATTACCAAAGCGTAGGTGCAGCTTTTAACCTTACACGGCAGTCTAAAAATAAGAATACACAGTTTGATTTTAAAGCACAAGCTTTCCTAGATCAATGGACAGTTATTTTGCCGATTGAGTTGCGAACGCCTAAGCTAGGAAACAAACATGACGAGCAATATGGTACCGCGCCAAGGAATTCTTTTAGTGCATCTTTTGCGCTTTCTCAAGTCATAAATCAGCGGTTTCAAGTCTCCATCAATATAGAACCTTCTTATCAACACGGTTTATTGGCTACTAAATATCAACGAGACTATTTTACAGATGGCTCGCTTAAAGCGGAAACATTGCCAGACAAACGCTATAAACTACCAATTGGTGTGCGGATGAATTATTTTCTGGATGACCGATTTATTATTCGTGCATTCTACCGCTACTATTTGGATAATTGGGGGATAAAAGCGCATACTGCCGAACTGGAAATACCAGTCAAGATTAATTCGTTCTTTTCCATTAGTCCATTTTACAGATATAGCAATCAACAAGGAACGAGATATTTTACTGCTTATGGACAGCACCAAGTTGGCGATCAGTATTTTACCAGTGATTATGACCTTTCTACGTTGAACAGCGATTTTTATGGTGCAGGTATAAGGCTTTCTCCCCCAAAAGGTGTTTTTGGTTGGCAGCGATTAAACAGCGCAGAGCTGAGGTACGGCCATTATGCTCGCTCAACTGGTCTTGCGTCTAACATTGTTTCGCTAAACTTGAAGTTTAAGTAAAAAGAGGATTAATGGTAATTGCACATCCGTAAATGGAAACGGGAATGCCGATGATGTAGGATATTTAGATTGCTGTTAACTTTTTTTTAATTAGAGGACTGTTAACAGCTACTTTAAACTTTCCTATACTTGTAACCCATCAAAAACATTATGCTCGATTTTAGACTACAGGTTTTTTATACCGTTGCCAAAAGGTTAAGCTTTACGCGTGCGGCAACAGAACTTTTTATCTCTCAACCGGCGGTAACAAAGCATATTAAGGAACTTGAATTGGCGTATAAAACAACACTTTTTAATCGGAGCGGGAACAAAAAAATGTCTTTAACGCCTGCTGGTAAGGTATTATTGAATTATGCAGAGCAATTGAATGCGCTTTACGGTGAGTTGGAGTATGACATGAATTTGTTAAACAAAGCCCATGGTGGCATATTAAGAATTGGCGCGAGCACTACTGTTGCACAATACATTTTGCCAAAAGCATTGGCGCTTTTTCATCATAAATTTACTGCGGTGCAGGTTCGTTTGATTACCGGGAATACCGAAGATATTGAACGGGCATTGTTAAGTAAAGATATTGAAGTTGGCATTATTGAGGGAATTTCTAAAAATCCACAATTGAGCTATAAGCCTTACTTGAGAGATGAATTGGTACTGGTGGCCGCCACTGGAAATAAGCGCATTAAAAAGGAAATGTTGAAGCCCGAGGATCTTAAAAATTATCCACTGGTATTAAGAGAACCTGGGTCTGGCACTTTAGAAGTAATTGCAGGGGCTTTTTTGAAACACAAAATTAAACTTGCAGACCTCTGGGTCGAAATGCAACTGGGCGGTACCGAGAGCATTAAATCTTACCTGCTTAATAGTGAAGCTTTAGCTTTTTTGTCTATCCACGCCATACTTAAAGAGTTGAAGAATAATCAGCTTACCATCATAGATGTTAAGGGAATGATGATTGAACGTACTTTTCATTTTATAACACCTCACGGACAAGCGTCTTCGCTTTCGGAACTTTTTATGAAGTTTGCTAGAAATCTAACTTTGGATTGAGTGTGGGATACGGAAGCCGAAAGTGCAAGATTAATGGCTCACGGAAATCGGAGGTTGTAAATCGGACTGTAAAGTCATTTTATTTTAGGTCTTTTATCATGATAGAGAGAATTAAAATTGCATCCTCCATGGTATGACCAGAACTTAAACCTGCGAGTCACTCTAGGCGTCTTTCAGAACCCAATCATCTTTGCGCTAACAATCTTAGTCGCTTTCTTTCGTCTGGCCTTTTCGGCATAAAAAAGATATAATATAGAGCGTGTCAAAGCTCCCAAAATCTTCCAGTTAAAACGCTATTATTTTTGTTCCAAACAAGTGCAGTAACTTTTGCAAATGATTTGGAAATCTGGTTTTCGATAACCTAAAGTTATCGTATATTCATATTTATGATAAAAAAAGGACGGTCGGTCTACTGATATTTGCATATCGAAAATACAGATATGGATAGAGACCACGCACTTAACGAAATGCCAAATGGCTTAATTTTTAAAGTAAGCACCCAAACCAGAAAGATTATATTTTTTACAGGTATATTTTTGTGCGCTACACCTTTTGTAAGCCCTGCAATTGCTCTTTTGCTTGGGCTGATTATTGCTCAGTTTACTGGGCATCCATTTATAGAACTTAACCACAAGGCAACCAATTGGTTACTCCAATTTTCTGTGGTGGGCTTAGGCTTTGGTATGAATGTGCATTCGGCATTACTGGCCGGTAGAGAAGGAGTAGTATTTACCGTTTTCTCAATTATCAGCACGCTATTAATGGGCTATTTGATGGGCAGGTGGTTAAAAATAGAGAAGAAAACCTCGCACCTTATATCTTCTGGAACGGCCATTTGTGGTGGAAGTGCTATTGCTGCCATTGCACCTGTAATACAAGCCGACGAGAAGCAGATTTCTGTGGCGCTCGGTTGTGTCTTTATCCTCAATTCCATCGCACTGTTCGTTTTTCCCATGATTGGGCATCATTTTAATCTATCGCAAACCCAATTTGGACTTTGGTGCGCCATTGCAATACATGATACAAGTTCGGTTGTTGGTGCTGCCGCAAAATATGGTACACATGCGTTAGAAGTTGCCACGACTGTAAAGTTGGCAAGGGCATTGTGGATTATTCCAGTAGCATTTCTATCTACGTTTTTATTTAAGAACAAGTCTAAGAAAATTAAGGTTCCTTATTTTATCTTGCTCTTTATTGTTGCAATGGTGGCCAATACTTATGTTGCCGAAGTAGCTGTATTAAGTCCATACATTACAATGGTTGCCAAAGCTGGGTTAACACTTACGCTGTTTTTAATTGGTGCAGGGCTTTCTAGGAATGTAATTTTAGCAGTTGGGTTCAGGCCTTTACTGCAAGGTGTTGTTCTTTGGCTTCTAATCTCTTCTGCAGCACTTTATGCGGTACTTCACTTCGCATCCTAACATCGAAAAATAATAAGCAAAAAAAAGCGCCTCTACCAAATTTGGTCGAGGCGCTTGCTATCTTATTAAAATAAAACTAGCTCTTTTTAGCGCGATTTTTGTTTTCTTCGCCTTCTAACTGAGTTTTAAGCTGTGCTAAAACGTCTAAGTCTCCTAACGTAGATTTCTCTACAGAATCTTTTACTTTTTTTACAGCTGAAACAGCAGCTTTTGCCTCTTTTTTCTTGGTTGCGCGTTCTTCATTTAAAGAATCTGCTTTTGCTTCTTCCCAAATACGTGCATGAGAAGCTACAATACGCTTAGAGTCTTTGTTAAACTCAATGATCATAAACTCATTAGTTTCATCAGACTTTACAGACGTTCCATCTTCTTTTACCATGTGCTTGGTAGGTACAAAACCTTCTACACCGTAAGGAAGTGCAATAACAGCGCCCTTATCTGTTACTTTAACCACAGTTCCTTGGTGGATAGAATTTAAAGTAAAGATGGTTTCGAAAGTATCCCAAGGATTTTCTTCCAATTGTTTGTGACCTAAACTAAGCTTGCGGTTGTCCACATCAAGTTCTAAAACAACTACGTCTAACACATCACCAACTTTGGTAAATTCGTTAGGGTGATTAATTTTCTTGCTCCAAGAAAGATCAGAGATGTGAATTAAGCCATCAATGCCTTCTTCTATTTCAACAAACACACCAAAATTAGTCATGTTTTTAACAGTAGCGGTATGCTGACTGCCAACAGGATATTTTGCTGCAACTTCTTGCCAAGGATCGGTAGAAAGTTGTTTGATACCCAAGCTCATTTTGCGATCGTCTCTGTCTAAAGTTAACACTTCAGCCTCTACTTCATCGCTAACTTTTAAGAATTCTTGTGGATTTCTTAAGTTTTGAGACCAGCTCATTTCAGAAACGTGAATCAATCCCTCTACACCTGGTATAATTTCTAAGAAAGCTCCGTAATCAGCAACGGTAACAATTTTACCTTTAACCCTAGATCCAACTTGGATGTCTTCGGTTAAATTCTCCCAAGGATGTGGGGTTAATTGTTTTAATCCTAAAGCGATACGTTTTTTCTCATCATCAAAATCCAACACAACAACGTTGATTTTTTCATCTAACGATAACACTTCTCTTGGATGCTCTATGCGGCCCCAAGAAATGTCTGTAATGTGAAGTAAGCCATCTACACCACCCAAATCGATAAATACACCGAAATCTGTAATGTTTTTAACAGTTCCTTCTAATACTTGTCCTTTTTCTAATTTAGATACAATTTCTACTTTTTGGCTTTCTAAATCGTCTTCGATAAGTACTTTGTGCGATACTACAACATTCTTGAATTCGTGGTTGATCTTAACAACTTTGAATTCCATTGTTTTACCAACGTAAATATCGTAATCGCGTATTGGCTTAATGTCTATCTGAGAGCCTGGCAAAAATGCCTCAACACCCATAATATCCACAATTAAGCCACCTTTTGTACGGCTTTTTACATAACCGCTAATAATTTGATCGTTTTCAAGCGCATCATTGATCGCTTCCCAACTTCTTTGGGTTTTAGCTCTTTTACGAGAAAGAACCAACTGTCCGTTTGCATCTTCAGGCGCTTCTACAAATACATCTACCGAATCGCCAGGTTTTAAATCTGGTGTGTCGCGAAACTCTGAGGTAGATACCAAACCATCTGATTTGAAACCTACGTTAAGTACTACGTCTTTGTTGTTAATAGAAACAACAATACCGGGGATGATTTCTCCCTTCGTAATCTGGTTAAACGTTCCGGTATACATCTCTTCATACTTTTTACGGTCTGCCTCGCTGTAATTTCCGAATACTTTTTCGTCAGCATCCCAATCAAAATCTTCTGTTGGTGTTGCTAGAGAAGACTTTATGTCTTCGATCGACAAAGAATCAGCTTCTGATTCAATGGTTTCCTTCGGGTTCAAACGCTCGTCTGAGCCCTGAAGTTCAGCTGTTTTAGCTGCTAGTTCTTTTTCTGCTACTTGTTTTTTTGCCATTAATTAATTATCTCCTTTTTTCCCTATTTAGGGATTGCAAAGGTAGAAATATCTTTTTTAAAAGAAAACTTTTTTTGAATTAATGTGATTGATTTTTAGTGCGTTAAGTATTTAGTATTTAGTATTTAGTATTTAGTACAAGGATTGGGTGCGTAAAAGAGCTAAAAATGAAAAAATAGAGAATACCTTTTGTGCGCAGAAATTAGGCGCTTTACAATTCCCCCCTTTTTAGAGGGGTGCCCAAGGGGCGGGGTGTTCTTTTGAAGTACAACCGGGGTGTTTCTTTGAAACATCAAGCTACTTGATTTTTAAACTAAAAGTGAGATAATTTTGAAAATGAGCGTTCAGTTCTATTCGGCAACTGCAGCCCCGTTATATGCTTTAGCCCCGAAAAAAAAATCGGGGGCTGTCGCTTCTACCGGGTTTAGAAATAAAGGGCAATTTAAAAAAATTGATACTCCGTGCAAATGTTAAATACAATCAAAGGAACCTATTTCTTTTCTCAAATTGGAATTTATGTTTTAGAAAATTACCAATTACCAATCAATGCAAACCTTTTGAATGGTTTTTGCACTCCAATCTAGTGTAATGGCTACAAGCCGAAGTACCTAAACCTAGATGTAGCGGCAGCACCTATTTTTGTAAAAAAAAAATAGGTCTACAGCGAAATACAGGACTGTATTTGGTTTTTTAATGCGTCCTTACGTTTTCTAATAACCAATGGGCGTAAAAACTTTTTATTCTTTTTCTGCCATATTTGTTTTAGCTTAAAAGAAACTTTCTAATTTTTCTTATACGTTCCAGACGTAAACCCTTGTCCTTCTAACGTGTTGTCATCCATAATTAAAAGCATAATGGTATTCTGGCCGTCGGCAAACTTTACTACATCGTTTTCTATTTTATAATGCACGGTAAAAGTAGAATCTGTGTAAGTATTTATTACCGTTACAGAGTCTTTGGGCATAAAATCGAAAGACTTGTATTGTTCATCGGTAGCAGTAGCATACAGCCCGGCCACCGCTTTCTGCTTAAAAAATTCTAAATAACTTAAATAAATTACCGCCAACACCACAATGGCCGTTAGCCAAATTAGAAATTGCCGACTGTTTGCAAACTTATATATCAGTCCAATTCCAATAGCAGCCACCACAATCAGCAAGCCTATATATAAGGTTTCATTATTTTGTTTTTGTACTGCTTTTACCTGTACTTTAACAGGCGACTTTTTGGGCGCAGCAATCCGTTGCAAAAATTTGCTACTTACCCATCCTTCGCCGTTGGTTACCTTTACTTTAAACACGGTAACTTTAGAACTGTCAAGGACCATCACATTTTCTCCTTCCGGCAGATGTCCCAAAATCCGGCTATTTGGTTTTTCAGTTTCTCTAATATTTAAATTGTCGCCAGTAACCTTATACATATCTTGAGCCTTTAAAGCGCCAGAAAGTGTGATGAAACCAAGTAAAAGAAAAATATATTTTAACATGATGTTGCCGTTTTGATGATTAAATTTTCTGTACAGATTTACAAAAGTATAAAACTGTTTGAATACAGGGCAAAACAATGAATTAATTATTAATGGTAAATTGTTAATTAACTGCTATTTCAAAAATAAGAGATTATCAACATTAAACGTTAACCATTTAACATTAAAAATTAACAACTGATTACCAACTTCCGCCAGCGCCGCCGCCGCTGCTACTGCCGCCGCCCCAACTACTGCTACTAGAAGAAGAAGAGGAAGAAGAACTGCTGCCACTACTAGAAGAACTTGAACGAACGAGTTTTGGTAGCACCGCAGAGCTGATAAACGTTTCGAAATGGCAATTCTCGCATTCCTTTATCAGCTCTGCGGTACCAGAACTGCTATAAGTTGCACTTTTTATTGTTTTTTTTATTGGCTGTGTAAAGGTTCTAAAATTACAACTTGGACAAATGCTAAATTTAGAATAATCTTCGCCTTCGTTTGCAATTATTTTAGGCTGGTCGCCTGATTTGCTTAGCCAAATATCATATTCGAAAACCTTAATATGTTCTTCTACTTTTTGTCCATCAGTTAAATAAGGTTTGCCTCTAGGGTTTTCATCTCTGTCTACCCGTTGCATTTCTCTACTATAAGAGTCTAAAACTGGTTCAAATCGAGCACCATTCTTCTTGCGTCTTTTAGCTTCTGAAAATAGCGTAAGTAAAACTAATGGAGAGAATAATACTATCCACCAAGCTGATTTGTTAAAGTTTGCAATTGCGTCCTCCTCATTTTTTGGGTCTGTATGTTGCTGCTTTAATTTACTAACGGCAAATTTATAATTACCAAAAACTACTAATCCTAAAATTATGTATAAAGTAACGGGCAAGTTTTTAGTTTTTACCAAAAAACTTAGGTTTTCAAACCCGATAAATGCGAATAAGAAGATACTACCAAAAATTAATAAGAATATAAGGCCACATCCTTTAATAAGTTTCTTGTCTTTATACTCTTTAAGCGTACCATCAAATTCTTTTAAAGATTTTTTCTGCTTGTTAAACAAATAGAAACAAAAGACGAACGCTAAAACTGTAATTAAAATTTTTAACCAATTGTTACTCGGAATTAATTTTGCAGGGTTTGTAAAAAGCTGATTTATTTCTGAAAAATTTCCTTTGTTAAGCAAGACCACACCCACTTTGTCGATAGCGTCCTCAACGCCCTGTCCGTAGTTATTTTCCCTAAAAGCAGGCACCAATGCTTGCTCGCCAATGTGCCTCAGCTTTACATCGGGTAATAAGCCTTCTAGCCCCGTGCCTGTAATAAAACGGTATTTTCGTCGGTCTTTTGCAACGAGCAGCAATAAACCGTTATTACTTTCTTTAGAGCCTATTCCCCATTGTTTAAACAGGTCAAAGGCAAAGTCAAAATCGTTTTGGTTTGGGTTAAAATTATTAACTATAACAACTGCAATTTGTGCATTTGATTCTTTCTCGATCGAGGATATTTTCGCATTAATATCTTCCACTTCTGTGGCGCTAAGAATGCCATCAGGATTGCTCACATAACCGCCACCATTTTCTTTTGGGTCTGGAATTTGATTAACCGTGTAGGCGGTTTGGCAAAATGCTGTGTAGGTGCATGTGAGTAATAGGAAAAAAATTACTGTTTTGAGAATCACCTTGAGCATTTCGGAATGTTTTTTGGTTATGATGAATAAGTATAAAATATCAAGTTGGAATTTTGTTCGTCAGTTAAAAAGCAAGCTATTGGTAGATAAAGCAACAAGGATAGAAAAATATTCTCTGCAAACACAATTTTAGTGTTAAATTTAAAAGCAGAAAATATTAAGTAAATTTGTGATATGTCTAAAAACAAAACCATTCCAGTATTTGAAAAACGTATTTTTTGGGATGTAAATTTTGATTCGCTTGATTATGATAGTAAGGCTTCTTTTATCATTGAGCGTGTTTTTGAGCGTGGCGATGTGCAAGATATCCGTAATTGTAGGCGGTATTATGGTGATGATAAGATAAGCAAAGTATTAAAAAATGCCAAATGGCTTTCTTTGCAAACTATTTATTTAGCGGCTGCAATTTTTAGAAACGAACTTACAGATTTTAGATGTTACAATACGCAACAGTTAAGAGAAGTTCCCTTCTCATATTAAGGCAGTTAATGGCTTTAAAAGAGCTGGGAAACTTCTGTCTTGTGGGTGGAACAGCTTTGTCATTGTATTATGGACATCGAACATCAGTCGATGTGGATTTATTTAGTGTCTTAAAATTTGAGAATGAAGATATTATAAGAACCTTAGAGAAAAACTTTCCAGGTTTTGTTTACAGAAACGCTAACAACCCGATTGGGGTTTTTGGAGCTATTGATGACCTGAAGGTAGATTTGGTAAATTATCATCATCATCCGTTAATAGAAATTCCATTATTTATTGACGGAATTAGGTTGTACCATCCGCATGATATTTTAGCAATGAAGATAGCTGCAATTTTAAAAAGGGGTGTTAAAAAAGATTTTTGGGATATTGCAGAATTGTTAAATCACTTTTCAATGCAAGATTTTATAGATTATTATACCAAGAAATTTCCTTCTCAGCAACTGATGATTTCTATTCCTTTCGCTATGACTTATTTTGCAGATGCAGAAGAGAGCGAGGATCCAATTAGCCTAAAAGGGCAAACTTGGGAAAGCGTAAAAGCGTTTATCAGCAAAAAAGTGAGCGAGTATTTAAAGTGATGATGTGGGTTGCAAAAATAGGCTTACTTTTTCTAGCGCAAAAGCCAACTGTTCTTTTTCTGTAAGATTGGTGTTGTCTAAGATAATCGCGTCCTCTGCTCGCAATAACGGACTTTCTTTCCTGGTCGTATCGGCATAATCTCGGTGGGCAAGGTTTTCGAAGACATCTTCTAACGTAACCTGGTTATTCCCCTTGTTTTCAAGCTCTCTAAATCGTCGCTCAGCCCTTACATTCGGATCTGCTGTCATAAAAAACTTAACAGGTGCATCGGGGAAAACGGCAGTGCCTATGTCTCTTCCATCCATTACAATGTTTTTAGATTTGCCCATGCGTTGTTGTTGTTTAACCATTTCGTGGCGCACAAGTTTTAATGCAGAAACTTCGCTTACATTTTCAGAAACAGGCATCAATCGAATCTCATCAGATACTTCTTTACCGTTTAACGTAATGTGAGATTGATAATCTCTGGCATGAAAATTTAATTCAATCTGTTTCAAAGCTTCTGCAACCTGGTCATTATCAAACGTATTAACCTTGTTGTTAATGAAATATAATGTTACCGCACGATACATGGCGCCGCTATCTATGTAAATAAAGTCGAGTTGTTTTGCCAATGCTTTTGCCAACGTGCTTTTCCCACAAGAGGAATATCCGTCGATGGCAATAACTAGATTTTTTTTCATGCAGAACAAAGGTAAAAAACGAAATTAAGTTTACGATAATTTTCCTTGGTATTCTTTCTACCTTTGAGTGATGTTACCGCATAAAGATGAAATTCTAAAATTTGTTACTTTTAAAACCGCTAGGAGCGGAGGTAAGGGCGGCCAAAATGTAAACAAGGTAGAAACAAAAGTATTGTTGATGTTCGACTTGGAAAATGCAGCCATTTTTACGGACACAGAAAAAATGCTTTTAAGACATCGTCTGTTTAACCGTTTGGATAGCGAAGGATTTTTACATATTTCTTCCCAAGAAGAACGGAGCCAATTGCTTAATAAAGAACGTGCTATAAAAAAGTTATTGTTGTTGATTGAACGTGCGCTAAAAGTTGATAAACCCAGAAAGCCGAGTAAAATACCGAAATCTGTAATTTTGAAAAGACTGCAAAATAAGGCGGTTAGGGCAGAAAGGAAAAAAAACAGGGCTAAGCCAGATTATGACTAGTGGTTAGATATGAGTCCTGAGATTTGAGACGCTAGATTGAGCGCCCATTCTTGGCCTCAATCTTAGCCTTTTTCGCTTTGGTCTTTGGTCTCAACCTCGTCCTTAGCCTTACCTAATTAAACCTATACACCATACTAAAGCTGCCATAATTTTGCGCTTCAGCAACACTTTTTACTTCTTTGGTTTTAAAAATCAAACTGAAATCAAAACTAAGTCTTCTAATCGTGTAATTTACACCGGCTTGCTGTTCGTAAACAATTGGTTTTACGCCAAACGTAACCGGACTATCATTATTAAACAAGCTGCCTTGTATGGTGGCATCATAAGCTACATAGTTTAATTTTGGCCGTAGGTAAAAGAAAAACTCTTTTTCGTTAAAGCGTTTGTCAGCTGTTTCTCCAATAGTAGCGTTATAGCTGCTGCTGTTAAACAACTGGTTCAGTTTTCCAATTCTTAATAAAGCAGAAATACCTGCGCCAGAAAAGGTGGTTCCTAAGTTTGCATAACCTTCGCCTGTTACATCAAAAATTTTATCGTTTGTTCTGTAGAGCAATTTGGCAGCATTTGCTGATAAATTTATGGCCAGCTCGTTTTTAATTTGGTATTCCCAACCCTCGGGCGTATAGAAACCAACTGTTTTGTGTAACAGTTTTTGCCCTTTTTCTGCTAAAGAGTTTGAACCAACAGTACCTATTTGAGCAGTGGTTTTTAACACAAATTCGTTTTTGTAGAATACCGAGTAGGTTGCTCCAGCATCTAAATAACCGGCAAAAGGCCTATCTTGATTTTCTTTTATTGGTGCATCTCCAGAATAGGGTGTATAGATTTTTTGTGCAACAGAAATTTCATAAGTTTTCTTTGCGATATTAGTTTTAAAATTTGCAGGATTTATCGCCCTACGATAATATAAAAATAGGCCATTGGTGTAGTAGCGATCATTTAGAGTGGCTAAATAAGCATCGTTCTCGGTGGTAAAGCCAAATTCGTTTTTATAAACCTGTGCAGAAGATTGCAACCATAAACAAGATAAAAGTAATACACTAAAAAAATACTTCATAAAAAAAACCTGGGCATTTGGCCCAGGCTGTAAATGTATTTATTGTTGCGCATTGCCACAACTCGATTTGCCAAAAGATGCAATTAATTTACAATTGCAGTTGGTCTTACGCTAAAATCTAATGGTTTTTTAACCTTCGTTTTTGTAAGTGCGAGCTCAATCACTTCGCTCATTTCCGTAACGTAATGAAAAGTTAAGTCCTTTACATAGCTTTCCTTAATTTCCAAAATATCTTTACGGTTCGTTTTGCATAAAATGATTTCTTTTATGTTAGCTCTCTTTGCCGCTAGTATTTTTTCTTTAATTCCCCCAACGGGTAATACTTTTCCTCGCAGGGTAATCTCGCCAGTCATGGCCAAATTGGGTTTTACTTTACGCTGTGTAAACGCCGAGGTAAGCGCAGTTAATAAGGTAATGCCAGCAGATGGACCATCTTTTGGCGTAGCGCCAGCTGGCACGTGCACATGCACATCCCATTGATCAAAAAGAACGGCGTCTATTCCAAACTCCGCAGAATGCGCCCTTAAATAAGCCAAAGCAATTACGGCAGATTCTTTCATCACATCTCCTAAATTACCTGTTAAGGTTAGTTTTCCTTTTCCTGGACTTAAACTAGATTCTATAAAAAGAATATCTCCGCCCACGCTAGTCCAGGCCAAACCTGTTACCACGCCTGCTACGTCGTTTCCTTCGTAAAAATCCTTGTCATAAATAGGAGCGCCTAAAATGCGTTCTACGTCTGCCATGGTTAAATTCGGCTCGTATTCCTCTTCCATGGCAATTTTTGTGGCTACGCCTCGCACCAAAGAACCAATCTTTTTTTCCAGCCCACGTACGCCAGATTCGCGGGTGTAATCTTCAATTACACGCTCTATAATGGCAGGTTTTAAACTTATATCCCTTGCGCCAAGACCATGGTTTTCCTTCTGTTTAGGTAGCAAAAACTTTTTCCCTATTTCTACTTTTTCTTCAATAGTATAGCCATTTACCTCTATAATTTCCATCCTATCTAACAAGGCCGGTTGAATGTTGCTTAAAGAATTGGCTGTGGCGATAAACAGTACGCTAGAAAGGTCGTAATCGGCCTCTACATAATGGTCATAAAAAGCATTGTTTTGTTCTGGATCTAGCACCTCTAGCAAAGCTGAAGACGGATCCCCACGATGATCTGAACCAACTTTATCTATCTCATCGAGTACAAAAATTGGGTTGTCTGAACCTGCCTTTTTTATAGAAGAAATAATTCTACCCGGCATGGCGCCAATGTATGTTTTTCTATGCCCTCGTATTTCGGCTTCGTCTCTAATGCCACCCAAAGCCATCCGCACGTATTTGCGGCCCAAGGCTTTTGCTATGGATTTGCCCAATGAGGTCTTTCCAACTCCCGGAGGGCCAACCAAGCACAAAATAGGCGCTTTCATATCTCTTTTGAGCTTTATAACGGCAAGATATTCTATAATGCGCTTTTTAACTTTTTCTAAACCGAAGTGGTCTTTGTCTAAAACACGTTGTGCCCGTTTTAAATCGAAGTTGTCTTTTGTAAACTCGCGCCAAGGCAAGTCTAATAAAAGCTCTAAATAATTTAACTGGATAGAATAATCTGGTGCAGCCGGATTCATCCTCCCCATTTTATCCAACTCCTTATTAAAATGGTCTGCTACAGTTTGCGGCCATTTTTTCTTGCCTGCACGTTTTTCTAAAGCCTCTATTTCTAAATCTGTAGAGTTGCCACCGAGTTCTTCTTGTATAGTTTTTAACTGCTGATTTAAAAAATAATCTCGCTGTTGCTTATCTAAATCTGTACGAACTTTAAATTGGATTTGATTTCTCAACTCCAACACTTGCAACTCGATCATCAATAAGTCCATTACCTTTTTAGCGCGATCTTGCAAATTATCCATTTCCAGAATACTTTGCTTATCAGCCATTTCGGCATTCATATTTGATGAAATAAAATTAATCAAAAACGAATTGCTCTCTATGTTTTTCAGTGCGATACTTGCCTCACTAGGTATATTGGGTGAAAGTTGAATAATTTGAGCAGAAATCTCTCTTATAGACGCAATTAATGTTTTAAACTCTTTATCTGGTTTAACTTTTGCGTCCTCAAACTTCTGTACAACGGCTTTAATGTATGGCCCGCCTTGCACTTCCTCAACCAGGTTAAAGCGTTGCTTACCTTGTATAATTACAGTGGTGTTTCCATCTGGCATTTGCAAAAGCTTAATAACATTAGCAACCGTACCCACGCTATTTAATTGGTCAAAAGTAGGGTCTTCTATAGATACGTCTTTTTGAGAAACAACTCCAATAATTTTATTGCCTTTATACGCTTCCTTAACAAGTTTAATAGATTTATCTCTACCAACTGTAATGGGAATAACTACGCCAGGAAAAAGCACTGTATTGCGCAAAGGTAAAATAGCCAGCGTTTCTGGTGGATCTTCGCTGTTCATATCATCCTCATCTTGTTGAGACATAAGCGGGAAAAACTCTGTATCTTCATTTATGATTGGCATTGAATTACTGAAATCAAAAATATTTTCTTTACTCATGTTCACATTATCCTTATCGCGACACATTGACAGTGGCATCGCATCTTTTGTAATATTTTTTAGTTAGCCTTTTGTTTTCAACTCTTGTGCCAGTATCTTGTTTTAAGACAGCGTATGTTAAAACGGCAGTTTTTATTTTTAGTTAAAAAAATCATAATGCAGCTTTTTTAGCGTTATGAAGATTATTGTAGTGCAAAAAAGCTTTTTTTTTCTTTATTTTAAAAAATAATTGGATTTTGCACATATATAGATAAAAGCAATTCAAAGGGTTTAAACTAACTAGCAGTAAATGAATTTATTAAAACAGACCTGCATAGGTCTACTCGTTTTTTATTCGGGCAATACCTTTGCACAAAGTAATTTCGATAGAAGCGTACAGGCAATTGTAAGAGCGGACTATAAAACTGCAGTGGCACAATTAGAAAAAGCTGACGCGAAAGACCCAGACAATGCCAAGGTATTGAAAATGCTTGGGTACTCGTACTTTCAAAACGGAAACAACGAAAAGAGCATTGCTACCTACACCCGGTTGGCAAGCGTTCAGCCTAATGATGTTTCTGCTTATTATTACAGAGGGAAAGCTCGTTTAAAGATAGCAAATGACCCAAAAGAAGCAGATAATTCGCTTAGGGAGAGTTTCTATACTGCTGCCATAGCCGATTTTACAAAGGCGATCGAGTTAAGCCCTTCAGATATTCAAATGTATCAAAATAGAGGTTTAGCTTATAAAGACTATGCCATTTTTAGGTCTTTTAAATCAAGAAAGAAAGCTGAAAAAGCGGCTTGTATAGCAATGTTTAGCAATTCGATAGCAGACTTTCAGAAATTGCTCACCATGCAGCCCTTGCGAAAAGACATTATAGATTGGATCGCTTATGATAAAGCGCAAATTAAAAGTTTAAAATAAGAACGGTGTTCTTACAACAAAAGCCTCCAAAATTAATGGAGGCTTTTTTTTGAATTATTAGGATGAAGTTTTTAAACAATTCGTCAGTTAATTAAATTTTCAGATAATAGACTCGTTCATTAAGCAGTTTCTTGTCACTACATTTTTACTTATAGTTAAATTTTTGATAAACCGATGTTAAACAGCACGATAGGTGTGTGGTGTGAAATTTAAAACTATTTTGAACAAGTAAAGTCTTAAATTGGCCGTGTAACCAGTCTACAAAAAAAATGGCAGTTGTTTTAAATCGAGAAAATTTATCAAAAATAGCGGATAAGAACGTTTCTATACCTTCTTCAGAAACGTTTGAGTTACCGGAAAGGATTATTCAGTTTGGCACGGGTGTGCTGTTGCGCGGCTTGCCCGATTATTTTGTTCACAAAGCAAACCAAATTGGCCTATTTAACGGCCACATTTTGGTTGTAAAATCTACTTCTTCGGGCGGCACCGATGCTTTTTCTGAGCAAGACGGTTTATACACACTTTGCGTTAAGGGAATAGAAGACGGCCAAAAAGTCGAAGAAAATATCATTAACGCGTCTATAAAAAGAGTGCTTTCTGCTTCGCAGGATTGGGCAGAGATTTTAAAAGCTGCGCAAAAGCCAGAGATGCAAATCGTTATCTCAAACACCACAGAAGTGGGTATTGTAGAAAGTGAAGATAGCATCCAAGATACGCCGCCCAAAACCTATCCGGGCAAACTGCTCTCTTTTTTACACGAACGTTTTACGGCCTTCGGCGGGTCCGCATCGAGTGGGATGGTTATTTTGCCAACAGAATTGATAAGTAACAATGCCGATGTGCTTAAAAATATTTTAATAAAGCTTTCTAACCATAATAAATTAGGAGATGATTTTTTAAATTGGTTATCAAACCATAATTATTTCTGTAATACCTTGGTAGATAGAATTGTGCCTGGAAAACTTTCTACTATCGATCAAAACAAACTGGAAGAAATACTAGGTTACAAGGATGAATTAGCCATCATGGCAGAGCCTTTTAGGCTTTGGGCAATCGAATCTAAAGAAACTCGGGTTGCAGAGCTTTTATCGTTTGCTGCTGCAGATAAAGGTATTTTTATCGTGCCGTCTATCGAGAAATTTAAAGAACTAAAGTTAAGATTGCTTAACGGAACCCACACCATGATTTGTGCGTTAGCCATTTTGGCAGGCTTCGATACCGTAAAAGAGGCCATGGCTAATGGCGCATTTAAGCATCATGTACTAAAATTGATGGAAGTGGAGATTGTTCCAGTTGTAGAAAGTAAAGACATTTTTAAAGCTGAAGCAATGGAATTTGCTAAAAGCGTGGTAGATCGTTTTAGCAATCCAGCTTTGGAGCACCATTGGCAAGCCATCACCTTAAATTATACCTCAAAAATTAAAATGAGGAATTTGCCCTTAATTGAAAAATACTACGCTAAAGAAAATAAAGTGCCTAAACGTAGTGCTTTAGGTTTTGCTGCTTATATCGTGTTGATGAAGTCGAAGAAAGAGGGTCAAGATTATTTGGCAAGTTTAGCTGATACCAGCTTCAAATTACAAGATGAATCTGCGGCAATTATTTATCAATATTGGCAAAACCCAAGCAATGCAGTCAAAAATATATTAAGTGATGAGGCCTTGTGGGGAACAGATTTAACGCGCTATGTAGGTTTTTTAGATGCCGTTAAACAAAGCGTGGACCAATTGCAGGCTAAAGGCACAAAAGCAATTTTACAAGAAATAAACGGGTAGTAGAAATGGCAAGTAGAATTTTAAAAATCCATCCAAACGATAATGTGCTCGTTGCTTTGCAAAATTTGGCGAAGGGCGAAACCATTATACATGACGGAAACGAATACGTTTTGCAAGACAACATTGCAGCTAAGCATAAATTCTTTATGCAAGACATGCAGGCCGGCCACTCGATTATGATGTATGGGGTTTTGGTGGGGAAAGCACAACATTTTATTGCAAAGGGTGGTTTAATGGATACAGAAAACACTAAACACGCTGCCGATTCCTACCAATTTAAGCCTTATCATTACAGTTGGAGCCCGCCAGATGTTTCTAAGTTTGAGGGGCGAACCTTTAACGGCTACATCCGCAGTGACGGTAGGGTAGGCACGGCCAATTATTGGTTGTTTATTCCAACTGTTTTTTGCGAGAATAGAAATTTGGATGTAATTAGAGAAGCGCTGTACAACGAGCTGGGCTATGCCGTAACTGATAAGTACAAAACCTTTACACATAAGTTGGTTGAAGCTTACAAGGAGGGCGAGAGTTTGGCAGGTGCAGATCTGCTTGACATAGGTAGCCCAAACGCCGCCGCAAATCGCGTTTTTAAAAATGTAGATGGGATTAAGTTTTTAAACCATCAGGGTGGTTGTGGCGGAACTAGACAAGATGCGGCCGTTTTAGGCAAGTTGTTGGCGGCCTATGCAGACCACCCAAACGTGGCGGGAGTTACCCTTTTAAGTTTGGGTTGCCAAAACCTACAGGTAAAAGATTTTATAGACGATTTAAAAGTACGAAATCCAAATTTCGATAAACCGCTTTACATCTTCGAGCAACAGCAATCGCAAAGCGAAGAACAACTTATAAAAGAAGCCATTAGAAGCACCTTTTTAGGCCTTGTAGAAGTTAACAAACTTGAACGGAAACCTGCCCCGCTTAGCAAATTGGTACTGGGCGTTAAATGTGGCGGCAGCGACGGTTTTAGCGGCATTAGTGCAAATCCGGCTGTCGGCTATACCTCCGATTTATTGGTAGCCCTTGGCGGGAAGGTGTTGCTTGCAGAGTTTCCAGAGCTTTGCGGTGCAGAACAACAGTTAATTGATCGCACAAAAGAAGAAACGGCAGCGAGGAAATTTATACAATTGATGCGCGCCTACAGCAAAGCTGCCGAAAACGTTGGTTCTGGCTTTTTTATGAACCCATCGCCTGGAAACATTAAAGACGGTTTGATTACCGATGCCATAAAAAGTACTGGTGCTGCAAAAAAAGGCGGTACATCTCCTGTAGAAGATGTGTTAGATTATACAGAACCCGCAGTTAAATCTGGATTGAATTTGGTCTGCACGCCAGGAAATGATGTAGAGGCTACCACGGGAAAAGCTGCAGCTGGTGCCACGCTGATTTTATTTACCACCGGGCTTGGTACGCCAACAGGTAATCCCATTTGCCCAACCATTAAAGTAGCAACAAATAATACCTTGGCCAAACGAATGAGCGATATTATCGACATAAACTGTGGGCCTATAATAGAGGGTGAAAAGACCATTGAGGAGATGGGAGAAGACATTTTAGACTACTGTATTAAAGCGGCAAGTGGCGAAGTCATTCCGAAGGCAGTTTTGTTAAACCAAGATGATTTTATACCTTGGAAGCGCGGAGTAAGCCTTTAAACTATAAAGTGAGCTAATGAGCTGCTAAACTCATAGATCAGTTTGTCATTTTGAAGATATTTAACATAGAAAATTATCAGAGGTAATTAAATCTTAGCTCTAAACTTTTTACATCACCCACATGAAACCTTTTTTAAACGAAAATTTTCTTTTACAGAACGGAACAGCAGAAAAACTATACCACGATTTTGCAAAACCTTTGCCCATTATAGATTATCACAACCATTTAATTCCCGAACAAATTGCCAATAATACCCAGTTTGAGAACATTACGCAAGTTTGGCTGTATGGAGACCACTACAAATGGCGAGCAATGCGCACCAATGGAATTAATGAAAAATACATTACAGGAGACGCAAGCGACGAGGAAAAGTTTATAAAATGGGCAGAAACCGTACCTTATACGCTTAGAAATCCACTCTATCATTGGACACATTTAGAGCTTCAACGTTATTTTGGTATTGATGATTTGCTTTCTGAAAAGACAGCAAGCAAAATTTACGAACAATGTTCATCAAAGCTACAAACGCAAGAATTTTCGGTTAGAGGACTACTTTCCAAAATGAACGTAGAAACAGTTTGTACAACAGACAATCCCTTAGACTCGCTAAACTTTCATCAACAAGTTGCCAAAGAAGGTATTGAATTTAAAATGTTGCCTGCTTTTAGACCAGATAAAGCCATGAATAGCGACGATGTGAAGACGCTAAATGAATATATAAACAAGTTAGAAGGGGTTGTAAATAAAAGCATTAGCTCGTTTGCAGATTATTTAAGTGCGTTAAAATCGAGGCATGATTATTTTGCAGAAAATGGATGTTCGGTTTCAGACCATGGTTTAGAGCAAATTTATGCAGAGGACTATAGCGAGCAAGAAGTGGCTGTAATTTTCGATAAAATTAGGAGTAAAAAAGACATTTCGCACCTAGAGAATTTGAAGTTTAAATCTGCCATGCTCGTTCATTTTGCACAATGGAACCACGAAAAGGGCTGGGTACAGCAATTCCATTTGGGCGCTTTGCGTAATAACAATGCCAGAATGTTGCGGCAGTTGGGTCCAGATACAGGCTGGGATTCTATCGGCGACTTTAGCCAAGCAAAAATGCTTTCCAAGTTTTTAAACAAGCTTGATAACGAAGATAAATTAAGCAAAACAATTATTTACAACCTTAATCCCGCTGATAATGAGATGATTGCTACCATGATTGGGAATTATAACGACGGAACAGTTGCCGGTAAAGTGCAATACGGAGCCGCATGGTGGTTTTTAGATCAAAAAGATGGCATGACAAAGCAACTAAACACGTTGTCTAATATGGGTTTAGTGAGCAGAATGGTCGGTATGTTAACCGATTCTAGGAGTTTTCTGTCCTTTCCACGACACGAATATTTTAGAAGAATTGTTTGTAATTTGTTTGGGGAGGACGTAGAAAATGGAGAATTGCCGAATAACATGGAGTGGATTGGCAAAATAGTGCAAGACATTTCCTATTTTAATGCCAAAAATTATTTTAAATTTTAATTCTGTAAATTTAGCGTGCGCATTTTGATGCTAAAAAAAGGAAATCAATTTTATTATTGATTCATCGCAATCGCGCCGATTTAACATAAAAATGAGCGACCAAATACCACTCGTAGCAAAACAAGGTGAAAAAGTTTTAAGTTTTGGAGAAATATTGCTACGTATTTGTCCAGATTTGCAAGGCAATTGGTTAAAAGAAAATAAATTGCCTTTTTACATCGGCGGAGCAGAACTTAATGTTGCTACGGCATTGGCTCTATGGAATGTGCCTTCTGCGTATTTATCGGCCATGCCAGATAATGCCATCACTAGAGAAATAGAGCAAGAGTTAAAAGACAAGCAGATTGATACTTCGGCCATGCTTTTTGAGGGAGATCGTTTGGGGCTATACTATCTTCCCAAAGGAAATGACTTAAAACACGCAGGTGTAATTTACGATCGGGCAAATTCGTCGTATGCCGAGTTAGCTGTTGGACAAATTAATTGGGATGAAGTTTTTAAAGGCATAACCTGGTTTCATTTTAGTGCGATTTGTCCAGCAATAAATCAATCTCTTGCAGATGTATGTTTGGAAGCGCTAAAGGCCGCAAAGGAGAGAAATATTAGTGTTTCCCTAGATCTAAACTATAGAAGTAAACTTTGGAAATACAAAAAAGCCCCAATTGACGTAATGCCCGAACTTGCGAATTATTGCGATTTGATTATGGGCAACGTTTGGGCGGCTCATAGCATGCTGGGCATCCCATTGCATCCACACTTAGAAAAAAGCCAAGAATACGACAACGAAATTTTACTCCAGCAGGCTATGGATACCTCTAAAGCCATACTTGCTAAATTTAAAAGTTGTAAAGCTGTGGCAAACACGTTTAGATTCGACCATGGCGCGGGGATAAAATATTACACCACACTGTATACAGAAGACCAATTAACAGTATCTCCCGAATATGTTTCGGACGATATTTTGGATAAGGTTGGGAGCGGAGACTGCTTTATGGCGGGTTTAATTTTCGGGTTTTACAATAAACTAACCATTAAAGAAATACTTTCTTTTGCTACCGCAGCAGCATTTGATAAATTATATATTGCTAGCGATGCCACCACAAGTACTGTCGACGACATTAAAGCAAGAATGAAAAGAGATGATGAGTAACAAACATAAAATATTAGATGCCATTTTAGTTCAGGGCATGCTGCCACTATTTTATAATGACAGCGAAATGGTTAGTATTGAACTGATGCGTACGCTTTACAAAGCTGGCGTTCGGGTATTCGAGTATACCAACCGAGGTAAAGCCGCTTTGCCAAATTTTAAGAAATTGGTAGAAGTAAGAAATGCAGAAATGCCAGATTTATATCTTGGCATAGGTACCATAAAGACCATCACAGATGCCCATGCATTTATAGATGCCGGAACAGATTTTGTCGTAGCTCCGATTGTAAATCCTAAGGTTGCAAAAATTGCGAATAAAATCGGCATGTTGTGGATTCCGGGCTGTATGACACCCACTGAAATAAGTGTAGCGCAAGAAAACAAAGCCATGCTGATCAAAATTTTTCCTGCCAATATCTTAGGTCCGGAGTTTCTATCGTCCATTAAAGATTTGTTTGCAGGCCAACTCTTCATGCCAACAGGTGGCGTAGAAATCAACGCAGATAACCTTAAAACTTGGTTTGAAGCAGGCGTTTGCGCAGTAGGCATGGGAAGTAAATTAATTAGTAAAGAAGTGATGGCAGAAGGGCTCTATGAGGAGCTTTTTAAAAATACGCAACTTGCTTTAGCACTCATTAACGAAAGTAAATAATACCTCCAAAAAAATCTAACCAAATGAAAAAAACTAAAATGACCAATTACAGGTGGACCATCTGTTTCATCCTCTTTGCGGCCACTACTATAAATTACCTCGATCGGCAAGTACTTTCCCTTACTTGGAAAGATTTTATTGCTCCTGAGTTTCATTGGGATAACAACGATTACGGCAACATTACTGCATTATTTTCTATTTTCTACGCCATATCTTTGTTGTTTGCCGGTAGGTTGGTAGATAAATTGGATACTAAGAAAGGCTTTTTATGGGCCATTGGTGTTTGGTCTGTTGGTGCTTGTTTACACGCTTTTTGTGGTATCGCAACCGCTGGTTATATTACCGGAGACTGGTTTTTAAATTTCGAACTCGCAAAAGAAACCATTCGTGCAGTCAACAACACGGGTTTGGTTATTAATGTAAGTGTTGTATTGTTTATTTTTGCTCGCTTAGTATTGGCCATTGGAGAGGCCGGAAACTTTCCGGCTGCAATTAAAGCCACGGCAGAGTATTTTCCAAAAAAAGACAGGGCTTTTTCTACCAGTATTTTCAATGCCGGAGCAACGGTTGGTGCCTTGGCAGCGCCTATTTCCATTCCATTTATTGCAAAAGCTTATGGTTGGGAAATGTCTTTCCTCATAATTGGCGCCCTTGGTTTTATTTGGATGGGCTTTTGGGTGTTTATTTATAAAAAACCGCATGTGCACCCAAAGGTAAATACCGAAGAGTTAGATTACATTCAACAAGATTTGGCTTACGACAGAACTTTGGAAGACTATGTAGAAGAAACTGAAGCGAAGGTTTCTTTTGTAGAGTGTTTTAAGCACCGCCAAACCTGGGCTTTTGCATTTGGCAAATTCATGACGGATGGTGTTTGGTGGTTCTTCCTGTTCTGGACACCCGCATATCTGAGCGACGTATATGGAATGGATTCAACACAAAGCGCATTTCCATTATTCATTTTATACTCCCTTACACTTTTATCTATTGTAGGGGGTTGGTTACCGACCTATTTTGTAGAGAAAAAAGGAATGAATCCTTATCAGGGAAAAATGCGGGCGATGCTTATTTTTGCCTTTTTCCCTTTGTTAGCATTGCTGGCACAGCCCTTAGGACACATTAGCTACTGGCTTCCTGTAATCATAATAGGTATTGCCGGCGCCGCACACCAAGCATGGTCGGCCAATATTTTCTCTACCGTTGGCGATATGTTTCCTAAAAAAGCAATTGCGACCATTGTTGGTATTGGAGGTATGGCTGGCGGAATTGCAGGCTTTATTATAAACAAAGGTTCTGGCATGCTGTTCGATTATACTGGGCAAAACCACATCGTTTTTATGGGCTTTAAAGGCGAAGCGGCAGGATACTTCATTGTATTTTCTATCTGTTCTGTTTGTTACCTTATAGGTTGGGTGGTTATGAAAGCGTTGGTGCCAAAATATAAACCAGTAATTTTTAAATAGTGGCCGCGTAATTGGCCCTGAAAATAGTTTTGGTTGTTTTAGGTTTCGTGAATTATAGTCAGATTTAGCTATTGCAATTATTTGTAATTAGCTATAAGTTAGCTTTATAAAAATCAGGTTTTTGGTATCATCAATACTGTCCGGTCTATAATTTTAGCTAGGTAGTATCCATTTTGTTGATTGTCTAAATCTGTGTAGAACTAAAGTTTTATAAATATTCATTTAACGAAGTTTGAAATATTTTTATCTAAAATCAAGCTGTTAAAAATGATTTCAAAAAAGAAGCCTAGTAAACCAATCGAAATTCTTGTTTGAAAAATTTTTCAAAACCGTATGGTTTGTCTCTCCAGAAAACCAATTCTGATTTCAACATGCTAATCAACCAACATTATCAACTTTCCGCATAAGTAAATTGTTAAAAATTAAATTGTGTAAAACTTATTTACATTTGTGTTGTTAAACATACAGATGGAAGATTTACTAAAACTCGAAAGTCAACTTTGTTTCCCCGCTTACGCTTTTTCAAGAAAGCTAACAAGTTTATATAGACCGTTGTTGTCGGCAATAAACCTCACTTACCCACAATATTTGGTAATGCTTGTGTTATGGGAGGAAAGGGAGTGCACGGTGAATCAGTTAGGGGAGAAGTTAGATTTAGATAGTGGGACACTTACTCCCTTGTTAAAGAGACTCGAACAAAAGGGCTTTGTTGACAGGAAGAGAAGTCGTGCCGATGAACGCGTAGTAATTATTACACTAACGGAAGCTGGCAATCAACTTAAGCAAGGGGCAAAAGAGATTCCGAAAAAATTAGTAAAATGTTTAGATGTCTCTATGGACGAACTTCTTCATCTTAAAGGCATCTTAAACAAAATTTTGAACAAATAATATGCAAACCTCAAAAATACAAAACGTTGCTAGAATAATTTTAGGGCTATTTTTAGCCTTCGCCGGAGTGAGTCATCTTACTTTTAATCGGGAAGAATTTGCAGCGCAGGTACCAAAGTGGTTGCCGCTCGGATCTGATTTTACGGTTATAGCATCCGGTATGGTAGAGATAAGCCTTGGGTTGGCACTTATATTTTGGGTTAGGAAGAAAAAATGGGTCGGACTTGCTGCTGCGATATTTTTTGTGCTAGTTTTCCCCGGAAACATTGCGCAATATGTTAACAAAGTCGATGCTTTTGGACTAAACACAGATAAATTAAGGCTAATCCGTTTGTTTTTTCAGCCAGTTTTAATTATTTGGGCCTTATGGAGTACCAACGCCCTAAAAAGAAGAAAAATTAATTAATAATAATCATAAAAATAATAAGCACATGAAAATTTTGTTTGTAGTTACCTCACACGATAAATTAGGCGATACCGGTAAAAAAACTGGTTTTTGGGTAGAAGAGTTCGCCGCACCCTTTTATAAGTTTCAAGATGCAGGTTATGAAGTAACCGTTGCCACGCCAAAAGGCGGCCAAGCGCCAATTGATCCATCTAGCGAAGCAAAATCTGCACAAACCAGCGCTACAGAGCGCTATTATAAAGATCAAAAAGTTCAGGAGATTATTGCAAACACAAAGCAATTGTCTAGCGTAAATGCCGCAGATTTTGATGCTGTTTTCTTTCCTGGTGGTCATGGTCCACTTTGGGATTTGGCCAACGATGCCGATTCTGCCAAGTTGATCTTAGATTTTTACAACAGTGGAAAGATTGTGGGCGCAGTTTGTCATGCTCCAGGTGTTTTCAAAAATGTAAAGTTAGAAAACGGAGAACCATTTGTAAAAGGGAAAAATGTAACCGGTTTTTCTAATACCGAAGAAGCGGCCGTACAGTTAACAGACGTAGTGCCTTTTTTGGTGGAAACAGAACTGAAAAGTTTAGGTGGCCACTATAGCAAAACCGAAGATTGGGGCTTACATATAGTGGAAGATGGTTTGTTGATCACCGGACAGAACCCTGCTTCCTCTGAAAGTGTTGCCGAAAAAATGATTTCGCGCCTGAAGTGAGTATTTCAAAAGGTCGCTTAGAAAAACTCTAAGCGATTTTCACTCAACAGAAGTTAACAATCGGCTAATAAATTTCAGCACTATTTTGGGACTTATAAATTTAATGTGCTGAACATTTATAGTAAAATATCATCAATAACAATCAGAAAATAAAGATGTCACTAATAGAATCATTGAAGTGGAGACATGCCGTAAAAGCATACGATCCAACAAAGAAAGTAAGCGAAGAAGATTTAGATAAAATTGTAGAAGCTGCTCGTTTAGCTCCCACATCTTCTGGATTGCAGCAGTATCGTATTTTAATAGTTGCTAATCAAGAGATTAAAGAAAAGCTTTCGCCAAGTGTATTAAATGCCGAGGTAATGAGAGATTGTTCTCATGTATTGGTTTTTGCGGCTTGGGATCGTTATACCGAAGAAAGGATAGATGCTATTTACAACCGCACTACAGACGAGCGAGATTTGCCCCGGGGTAGGTTTAACAGCTATACAGATAAAATAAAGGAAATCTATCTTAAAGAAACGGCAGATGAAAACTTTGTGCATACCGCCCGCCAGTCTTATATTGGGTTTGCAATGGCTATTGCAGAAGCGGCAGAGTTGAAAGTAGACACTACACCTGCAGAAGGTTTTGACAGTGCGCTTGTGGATGAACTTTTGGAATTAAAAGCCAAAGGTTTAAAAAGTGTAACCTTGCTGTATTTAGGCTACCGCGATACAGAAAAAGATTGGTTATCAACCATGAAAAAAGTGAGAAATCCTACCGATGAGTTTGTGATTGAATATAAGTAGGTAAGAAGCGACGCTATAAAATTGGTTTTCTCAACCAATCGTGTTTAAACAGGATTAAGCTGCACATGCTGCTTATCCTGTTTTATTTAAAAAAAGGTATTGCTACTCTTAAAGTTAAATATTAGTTGGTTTTAAAGCAGGCCTATGCCATACGAACAATTTCTGTGAGAGGTAAATTACCTCATTTTATCAGACGTGTTGTTTTTATGGACAGAAGAACGATTTGTTAAAAAATTGGTACAATCTGGCTTTTTATATAGGCGGTTAAATGCTATGTTTGTAATTAACATAAACCTTATCATCTTCTCAGTTTGATATATGCATTAAAATGGGGTAACGAAAAGAACCAACTAGTAAAACTTTGGCATCTTTTGTAATGATGTATATTCCTACCAAAATCGGCTAAATCTCCAACAACAACATCGCTAAATAAATTATCTGACCATGATTATCACTAAAAAATATTTCTCAGTTCTTTTGTGTTTAACCTTTTTCTCAAGTTTTCTTTCAGCACAGCAGAAAGCAAAAAGAGGCGATGGTTTTTATAAAAAAGAAATGCAGTCGCTTCAGGCTGCAATTAATAAAAACTTCTACAACCAGGCCTCGGGGTATTACAAAATAGTGATAGATTCTACTCAGTGGGAAGTTAAAAACGGTTTTCTTAGAAAGTACACCTATTTCTGGGCACATTGTGCATTATACCAAGCGGCGAACGAGATAGAAAAACTAGAACCGAAAGACGAGTTGATGGCTAGCATAGAAAAGCAACTTACCTATTATTACGATACTGCCGCACCCGCACCAGGCTACTCTGACTATATCATGAAATTAAAACCTGGAGAGCGTTATTACGATGACAATCAGTGGATAGGAATAACCGCTTTAAATGCTTACGCCCGTACAAATCAGAAAAAAGACCTCGAACTTGGAAAGGCAATGTATAATTTTATGATGACTGGCCATGACCAAGTTTTAGGCGGCGGATTGTACTGGAAAGAAGGTTCAACAAGCTCTAAAAACACCTGCTCTAACGGCCCTGGCGTGTTGGTAGCATTGCAATTGTATCGGGCTACCAAGAACAAAGCCTACCTTGACACAGCGTTGAAAATATTTGACTGGACAAACGAGAAATTGCAGGCTCCCAATAAACTGTATTACGACAATATAAAAACAGCTGATGGCAAAGTTGATGGGCCAATTTTATCTTACAATACCGGCACTATGCTAGAATCTAACGTGTATTTGTATGAAATAACAAAAGATAAAAAATATTTAACAGAAGCAAATGCCATAGCAGATAGTTCGCTTACATTTTTTTATGGCCGTGATAAATTTAGAGACGGTTATTGGTTTAATGCAGTATTGTTGAGGGCTTATCAGCATTTATTAAAATATAACAAAGACACAAAATACGTTATGGGTTTTAAAAAATGCCTTGATAATGCTCTACAAAATGAAAAAAACAACCAAGGAGTGTTTACTGGAAAAGACGGTGTACAAAATTTGGTAGAACAGGGAGGAATGCTAGAAATACTTGCGCGTTTTGCTTGGTTGGAAAAAAATAATAATTTAGCAAGCACCAAGCGTTAGCGTCTTTAGACTTAAAGAAAATATTGTTAAAAAAGTATAAGCTGTTGTTGTTTTTGTCTTCAGCAGTTGTTTTGAAAGCCTAGAAAAGCACCAATATTTAGCTGATATAATCCCAACAGCCGACTAATTAGCAATTACTATTGTATTAATTATGATGGTGGGTAGATGTAAAATAAATAATCAATCATAATTTTTTAAAATTCGATAAGTGTTAGTGAAAAAAATAGTGCGCAGCTTCTTCTTTCTTTTTCTAGTTTTATTAACTACTTCTACTTTCTCGAAATCATTGCACCGTAAGCATAAAGGCAGATTTCAGGCAGTTAAACCTACGATTTCCAAAGCACTATTTGGCGAACTAGATGGTCAGAAAATTTATAAATACACCCTTAAAAATAGCCGGGGCATGTTGGTAAAAGTAATCAACTATGGTGCTGCGATAATAGATATAGAAACACCCGATAGAAATGGCGAAATGGGTAGCGTTGTGCTCGGGTTCGATTCGCTCAAGTCGTATACCGGGAAGCAAAACCAATTGCTCGGTTCTGCAGTAGGTCGTGTGGCCAACCGTATTTTTAATGGAAAATTTACGCTCGATGGAAGGGAATTTCAACTAACTTCGAACATACACGGCGGCAAGCTCGGGTTTGACAGAAAAATTTGGAATATTGAGGAAGTTCCCGGCAAAAAGCAGGTGGCTTTAAAGGTAACTTATTTTAGTAAAGATGGCGAGGAAGGTTTTCCGGGAAACTTACACGTAACTATAACTTATACGCTTACCAACGATAATCAATTGAGCATAGATTATGCTGCTACAACTGATAAAGCCACGCCCGTTGTCCTTACCAATCATAGTTACTTTAATCTTTCTGGCGGTAAAAACGACAAAGTTTTGAATACAGAGTTGAGTATTAATGCTGATAAATACCTACAGGCTGACAAAGACGCAATGCCATCTGGTAAATTGCTAGATGTAAAAGGAACGCCTTATGATTTTACTAGCGCAAAGCAAATAGGCAGAGACATTTTAAAAAATGATGAACAACTAATTTTCGGCCAAGGCTATGACCTCACGTTTGCATTGCGCAATAAAACAGGTAAGTTAGCATTGGCAGCTTCTGCTTTCGAACCTTTGAGCGGAAGAACGCTGCAGGTTTATACCACCGAGCCCGGACTGGTATTCTATACGGCCAATTATCTAAATGAAAAAATAATTGGACGAGGAGGTAAGCCGTTGGCAAAAAATGGAGCGTTTTGTCTAGAAACACAACATTATCCAGATTCGCCAAACAAGCCAGAATTTCCGAATACAATTTTAAGGCCTGGAGAAAAATTTAGTTCGCAAACAGTATTTAAATTTGGAGTGAGGAAATAACATCTAATCTTTGCGAGCTATTTTATGCTGGTTTCCAGTTTTATTCATTTTAATTAATAATTCGAAATGTTATCGAATATTACTCAATACGCTCGTTTAATTTAGTTTTACATGCACCACTTCTCCTGCTTCATTAACCTCTACAATTTCCTTAATTAAATCTTGATTGTAATTGGTATAATTTTGATTCTGATAGTAGTCTGCCCTATCTCCGTAATTGTCATAGCCACTACCTGTATATTGTTGATAAGTGCCACTTCGGGTCCAATTGATGATACCTTCGATGTAATATTTACCCGGCTTCATATTTGGGAAGGTAAATTCTCCTGAGCTATTCGTAACCGCTTCCAATCTATACTTAAAGGCTTTTGGCGACATAAAAGCAAATTTTAGTTTTTTGGGATTTTCTTTTTTCTTCAAATCCAAAAACTCATTAAAATAAGAATTAACGGGGAAAAGTTTAATTAATATTTTATTTGCATAGAGTTTCTTACCTGGTAAGTTAAAAGACATGTGGTTTTTTGGTCTTATAAAAGCCACTCCTTTAATGGTTGCCGTGCCTTTGCCAAGTTCGCTTTTGGCCAAATTTACATCGAAGGGTCTTTTAGGCATCAAATAAGTGGTGTCATTTCTTTCTGGTTGCACATATCTTTGCGCAAAGGTAGGTTCTGCGAAAAAAACACAGATTACTAAAGAAATAAACAGGACGGTATTAATTCGTTTATTCATTTTAAGTTTTATTAACGTTTTAAGGACGGGTGGATTAACGTGACAAATCATTTTTTTACTAAAGTATAGAATTCAATTTGATCAGGAATTATTTTTTTAATTTTTTTTGGTTAAATCCTGTCTTACTCGATTAATTGAAGGATGAGATTTTAACAATTTTAGGTAATCATTGTAAATTCTAAAAAGAAAAAATTCTTCAGGCCTCTCAGATAAAAAAAAATAGAGGAAGGTGCGAAAACGGAAGCTTTTGAACTAAAGAAATCCGGCATGACATTTTATATAGCTCATAAGATTTTAAAAGAAAATTTGTTGGAGACTTTTTTCAGGTTTATATTTTTTATGTGCTTCAAGTTTGGGTTAACGTAAAATCGTTAATCTGCCAGAAATAGGGCCGCACTAAGCGCTGATTTTTAATATGTAAAAATATACTCCGTTTGGCAAATCAACACCCTTTACTTTTCCATCAAATGGGGTTTGATAATTTAGAGACTCGAAAACCAACGCGCCAAGCCGATTAAAAATTTTACCGAAATATTTGGATAATTTCCGATATCTTTTAATATCAAGATGTCGTTTATTCCATCTCCATTTGGTCAAATAGTATTTGGGATGTTATACAAGTTGAAGCCAATTTTAACCTTTACTTCTTTTCTGGAACTCTCACAATCGCCTGTAAACTGGGTAATACACAAACTTTTCTTTTTGTCTGTAGTGATGTTGGAGCGCCCGGATTTTTGATCATCTAACGGAATAGAATTTTCAAAATCATCGTACAAGCGATATCCAAATTCAGAAGAAGGGTTGTTGATAATTAATATCGCAGCGCCTGGCGCACAAATTTTTAAGTCATTTGCAAAGGGCTGTGCAATAGCTTTAGAGTTTTCTTTAATTAGAAATGTATATGTTTTTTGGCAACCAACGCCATCCTCAACGTTTAGTTCGTATCTGCCAGATTTCATCATGGAAATATTCTTGTCTGTTATAAAAATCTGACCTTTTTCGTTAGTCCATTTCTGAAAACCTAGTTTTTGGTAAAACATCCCCATTCTTGCAAGATTGTTATAATACTCATTTTTACATTTTGGTAATAGTACTTTTCTGACTGGATAAAACATGTGCTGCCTCCAAGTTTCTCGGCTAAAAACCATTTTTCAAGCAGTCTTCCAATTCTACCGTTGCCATCGCTAAATGGCTATAAAAACCAAATGGAGATTACTTGTGTTTCACATAGCTTTGCAATTCCATTTGCTAACCCTCAATTTTAGAATAAGACATTACAGAAATAGAGGTGTAAAAAGTAAAACTTTGCGGTTCTAACACCATTTGTTTAACCTTTCCAAGCGATTTCTCGATATCAAAATCAAGAAACGATTTTCAGGTATCAAACCATTAATCTGTTGTTAACTCTTTCATTTTTACTAATTAAAAACAAACCCAAAAAAGCCCCATTTTTCAATGAGGCTTTTAAGTACTATTTATTTGCTCCAACTACGCATCAATCTTTGCATACTTAGCATTACGCTCTATAAACTCTCTACGTGGTGCAACTTCATCGCCCATTAACATAGAAAAAGTATGATCGCACTCTGCGGCATTTTCTATGGTTGCTTGCAATAAAGTACGCGTTGCAGGATTTAAGGTAGTATCCCAAAGTTGTTCTGCGTTCATTTCTCCCAAACCTTTATACCGCTGAATGTGCACACTTTCTTCTTTACCTGCGCCCTTTAATCTTTGTACCGCAGCATCACGTTCCTTGTCATTCCAGCAATATTCGAAATCCTTACCTTTTTTTACTTGGTACAATGGCGGAGACGCAATATACACGTATCCGGCTTCTATTAGCGCACGCATGTAGCGATAGAAAAATGTTAAAATAAGCGTGGTAATGTGCGAACCATCAATATCCGCATCCGTCATGATTACGATTTTATGATAGCGTAGTTTTGCAATGTTCAAGCCTTTGGCATCCTCATCTGTACCTATGCTTACTCCTAAAGCTGTGAACATATTCTTTATCTCGTCATTTTCATAAATTTTATGCTCCATGGCTTTTTCCACATTCAGAATTTTACCCTTCAAAGGTAAAATGGCTTGAATGTTTCTATCTCGTCCTTGTTTAGCTGTTCCACCAGCCGAATCTCCCTCAACCAAATAAATTTCGCATTTTACGGGGTCGCTGTCAGAGCAATCGGCTAATTTTCCAGGAAGTCCAGAACCGCCCATTACACTTTTACGCTGCACCATTTCTCTGGCTTTGCGGGCGGCTGCACGTGCGGTAGCGGCTAAAATTACTTTACTGATGATCATCCGAGCTTCCTTAGGATTCTCCTCCAAGTAAGCTCCAAGTGCCTCTCCAACAGCTATATCGACTGCGCCAGATACCTCACTATTACCGAGTTTGGTTTTAGTTTGACCCTCAAACTGTGGCTCCTGAACTTTTACAGAAACAACAGCAGTAAGACCTTCACGAAAGTCATCGCCCGTAATTTCCATTTTCAGGTTTTTTAACATCCCAGACTTATCTGCATAAGATTTTAGTGTACGTGTTAAACCTCTTCTAAAACCGGCGATATGCGTTCCACCTTCGTGTGTATTAATGTTATTTACGTAAGAGTGGACATTTTCCGCATAACTGTCGTTGTATTGGAAAGCCAATTCTACGGGAACACCATTTTTAATTCCATCTATGTAGATTGGCTCGGGTAAAAATGACGCTCGAGTTCCGTCTAAAAAGCTAACAAACTCCTTTAGTCCGCCTTCAGAATGAAAGATTTCTTTTGGAAATTCTCCTTCAACCTCAGGGTCGCGCTCATCAGTGAGACTTAGCGTAATACCTTTATTTAGAAACGCAAGTTCGCGTAATCTTCCCGCAAGGGTATCATACTTATATTCTGTGGTCTGGGTAAAAATGGTATCGTCTGGTGTAAAGGTTACAATAGTACCGCGTTTGTCTGTTAAGCCTATCTCTTTTACGTCATAAAGTGGCTTACCAATGTTGTATTCTTGCAACCAAATTTTGCCTTCTCTATGCACCTCTGCACGTAAATGTGTAGAAAGCGCGTTTACACAACTTACCCCAACACCGTGCAAACCGCCAGAAACTTTATAAGTGTCTTTGTCAAATTTACCACCTGCGTGTAAAACCGTCATTACGATTTCTAATGCTGATTTTTTTTCTTTTTTAGTAATTCCTGTTGGAATACCACGGCCATTGTCTTCAACTCTTATAGAATTGTCTTTTAAGATGACAACATCAATGGTATCTGCATGGCCAGCCAAAGCCTCATCTATAGAGTTATCTACAACCTCATAAACCAAATGGTGCAAACCTTTAACGCCCGTGTCTCCAATATACATCGAAGGGCGCTTACGCACCGCTTCTAAACCTTCTAAAACCTGTATATTATCTGCCGAATAATTTGACTTTGATTCTTGTTCTTCGCTCATTTGTTAATTAAAAACTATAAGTATCAAAAATACGCAAAATATGCCATTTTACCCAATGTGTTGGTAAGTTTCGGCCATATTGAATAACGCTTTCTTTAAGCGTTAAAAGTCCTCTCGTTTTAGAAATGGGCGCTTAAATCTGTTATTTTTGATTGATCTCTTTAAACTTAATAAAGTGTTGACTAGCAATTACTAAAACTCTGCATTTTTCGGAAACCTTGGGAAAGCAATTACGTCTCTAATATTGGTCATACCGGTTACGAAAAGCACTAAACGCTCGAAACCTAAGCCAAAGCCAGCATGTGGCGCTGTACCGAATCTGCGTGTATCTAAATACCACGAGAGTTCTTCTTCTGAGATGTCCATTTCTTGCATTCTCTGTGTTAGTTTATCCAACCGTTCTTCTCTTTGCGCCCCACCAATCATTTCACCAATGCCTGGAAACAAAATATCCATTGCGGCAACGGTTTTTCTACCTTCAGCATCAGGTTCGTTCTGCCTCATGTAAAATGCTTTGATATTTGCAGGATAATCCGTTAGAATTACCGGCTTTTTAAAATGCTTCTCAACCAAATACCTTTCGTGCTCACTCTGCAAATCTGCACCCCATTCATCTATCAAGTATTTAAATTGCTTTTTCTGGTTTGGTTTAGATGATCTTAAAATCGCTATCGCTTCGGTGTAGGTTAACCGCTCAAAATCGTTGTCTAAACAGAACTGAAGCTTGTCTAATAAATTGAGTTCCGAACGCTCGTTTTGAGGCTTCTGCTTTTCTTCCTCCAACAACCGGTTGTTTAGAAAGGCTAATTCCTCCTCGCAGTTTTCTTTAGCATAGCTGATGACGTATTTCATCATGTCTTCTGCCAGCTGCATATTGTCATCTAAATCTGCGAAAGCAATCTCTGGTTCAATCATCCAAAACTCTGCAAGGTGACGTGTTGTATTGCTATTCTCTGCCCTAAAAGTAGGGCCAAAGGTATAGATCTGCCCAAAAGCCATTGCGGCAAGTTCTCCTTCCAACTGACCAGATACTGTTAAATTAGTGGCACGAGCGAAAAAATCCTCAGAAAAATCGACCTTTCCATCTTCGGTACGTGGGGTATGATCAAAGTCTAATGTGGTAACTTTAAACATCTCGCCTGCACCTTCTGCATCACTTGCCGTGATGATAGGCGTATGCATCAACACAAATCCTCTGTCGTTAAAAAACTTATTAATAGCAAACGATAACGCATGCCGAACTTTAAAAACTGCATTAAACGTATTGGTTCTAAAGCGAAGGTGTGCAATTTCTCTCAAAAACTCTAAACTATGTTTTTTAGGTTGTAGAGGAAACTTCTCTGCGTTGCTATCACCCAAAATTTCTAGCTCATTTACTTTAATTTCTACCGTTTGCCCTTTGCCCAGAGATGCAATCAAGGTTCCGGTTGCAGAGATGGCCGCTCCGGTAGTTATTCGTTTAACGGTACTTTCTGGAAGTGAATCTAGTGCGATAACCAATTGAATATTAGAAAGACAAGACCCATCATTTAAAGCAATGAATCGGTTATTGCGAAAGGTTTTTACCCAACCCATAACGGTAACTGTAGCATCTAATTCTCTACTACTTAATAAATCTTTAATTTTTCTTCGCTTCAACATGTTTTCTTTTATTTGCCGACAAAAGTACAAATCAACAATGATAACTAGAAAAGAGATTAAAACAGAAAAGTTTAATCATTGCCTACTTAACCGTTTTTAGCAGCAAAACTCCATGCGGTGGGATATTTGAATTCGCCACACCTGTTAACTTTCCTATGTCCTTTTGTCTCCAAACATCCCTACAATCAACATCTTTAGCAATGTTCATTTTATCTAAGTCGATAGGAACGGTTTGGTAATGTTCTGAAAGGTTAAAAATTCCAATTGCTTTTGTCCCGTCGCTCAGGTCTTTAATCCATATTTGGTAAGTTGGCGTTTTAACCACCTGTCTTGCAGCCAATCCAAGTTCGTCTTGGTTTATAGCGAGAACTTCATCGTTGGTTAAAAGATTTAGCGTAAAGTTATCTAGCTGACCCATGTCGCAACCTATAAGTAGTGGTGCGGCTTGCATAGACCATAAACTAATGTGGGTATATTGCTCATCGGGTGTTAAACGAGTATTATGCAGGTTTGGACCCCAGCCCACTTTGCCAACCACCAACATATCTGGATCGTTAAAATGTCCAGGTTCGGCATACTTTACCACGTTTTCTTGGTTAAAGCCTATACCAGACATGCTTTGCCAAGAGTCGTTAATGTCGCCTGTTGTGCGCCAACTGTTCGCGCCTATGCTCGCGCCCCATTTCCAAACATCTCCCATGCCATATTGGCAAAGGCTGTAAATAATATCTCTTTTTGCGATATTTAATTCCCTGCGCATCACTTCATAAGGCTTCTTGAGTTCTGCCAAATTTGGATTGTTCGGCGCAATATCGCCGTAAGAACACCAGTCGTATTTTAAGTAGTCGATTCCCCAAGCCGCATAGGTTTGAGCGTCTTGCATTTCGTGTTGATAACTCCCCAAGTAGCCTCCACAAGTTTTTGGTCCGGGCGAGGAGTAAATCCCAATCTTTAAACCGAGTGCATGTACGCTGTCGGCCAGTGCCTTCATATCTGGAAACTTTTCATTCGCTACTATTTCGCCATTTGCGGCACGAGTTTCTGCTTCCCAACCATCGTCTATGTTAATGTAACTCCAGCCGTGTCTGCTCAATTTATCAGCCATTTGCTTGGCAGAAATCATTACTTTTTCAGAACTCACACTCAATCCCCATGCATTCCAGCTGTTCCAACCGAGCGTAGGAGTAAGACCAATTAGATTGCCCACTTTAATTTTTAAAGTTTTCGCTGCCGAGCCGAGTTCGTTTTTAACGGATAATTTAACAGCATATTCGCCATCTTTTGGAGTCTTCCCAGTAATAATTCCCGTTTTTTCGTCTAAAGTTAATCCAGTTGGTAAATCTGTTGCGCCATAGGTAAGCGGTTGCTTACCTGTTGCTGGTATCTTGTATAAAAAATCGTTACCAGAGGTAGCTCCATAATCCGAAGCACCGTTTACTTTTGGTTGCAAACTTACCTTTGGAGTTAAAATATACGGCGTGAAGATGGTTGATGTTAATGCCTTTCCAGAGGTTGATTCTCTAAATGTATAGGTTAGTGCATAAGATTTTGCCATAGGCATATTTTCTTTGAAAGTAAAAGTAAACGGCTTGCTTTTGGAGGTTTGTACAGAAACGAATCGCTCTGCATATTTTCTGCGAGTTTCTGGGTCTTTAAAACTTATAGAAAGCTGCCCTCTGTAGGTTTTATTAGAAAGTGGGATAATTTTTATGGTTTGAGAGAAATTATTGCTTCCGGTTAACACCATATCTCCTCCAGTATCTATTTTGAGTTCATCGGTTACGTCAATCATGCGTATCGAAAAATCGCTGCCTGTTATGCCCCCGGCACCGCCGCTATCATAAACACGTACTGCCAATAGGTTTTCTTTTTCCCAATTTAGCGCAGGATTGTTTACCGATATTTTATAGATTCTCCTGCCGTATCTTCCCTGCTTAATGTCATCGCCGCCGCCATTTCCGTTTATACCAATCGGCTGGCCATTTAGGTAAACCTCATCACCATCATCTACATCACCCAAACTCAACATTAAACTGTCTTTTAAGAATGATTTTTGCTTAATTGCCGAGGGCAGTAGAAAATGTACCCGATACCAGCCAAAGCCATCGTAATTGGCGTGCCCCTGCATTTCCCAACTTTCCCCAACTGCAATGTTTTGCCAGTTTGAATCATCGAATGTTGAGGTTTTATAAATGCTGCTATCTCCTGTTGTAAACTTCCAACTGTTTGAAAGATGGATGGTTTGAGCATGCGTATTTAAAATAAATGCTGTAAAAACGAGCATAACGGTCAAAAATTTTCTCATGTTTTTTTCTTAAATGCGCCCTAAGGTAAGGAAAAAAAATACTTTTTTTAATTGCCATTTCTCCATCATGCTAGCGCTGGTTTCTCTAAAAGTCTAGTAAGAATTTAAGTAAGTTAGAGTTTTTTCTTTAAACTATTTTTACGCAATTGTTGATAAATACCTGACAAGCTTCGGTGCTAAATTCCCTATTTTTGAAATCCATTTTTTATCTTCTTCTGGAGAGATTACCCAATAGCTATGTACCTAATTTTTGATACCGAAACAACCGGATTGCCCCGTAATTATAATGCCCCAATCTCTGATGTAGAGAATTGGCCCCGTTGTATCCAAATTGCTTGGCAGTTACATGATGAGATGGGCAGGTTAATATCTCACGAGGATTATCTAATTAAACCCGTAGGTTTTAACATTCCTTACGATGCAGAAAGGGTACACGGTATTTCTACTGAATTAGCAGAAGAGCAGGGAATATCTATAGAGGATATGCTGGAGAAATTTCAGCTTGTGCTTTCAAAAACCAAATTTATTGTTGGCCAGAATTTAGGCTTCGACGTAAATATTATGGGCGCTGAGTTTTTTCGACTTGGCGTTTCCCAAAGCTTAGCAGAATTACCACTGCTAGATACTTGTACAGAAATAACCGCGAGCTTATTAAAACTGCCAGGCGGTAGAGGCGGTAAGTTTAAATTACCAACACTTACCGAATTACATCAATATTTGTTTGGCAGTCCATTTAATGAGGCACATAACGCTACAGCGGATGTTGAAGCGACTGCAAAGTGTTTTTTTGAATTGCTAAGAAACGGTGGTTTCTCAAAAGAGCAATTATTGGTCGATGCTGAATATTTTCCGAAGTTTAAAGAGGTAAATCCAAGCCAAATCAAAAACTTTGGCATTAAGCACTTCAATTTAAAAAGCGCTTCTGAGGAAATAAGGAAGCGTTTGCAAAAAAGTGAAGGTACAGGAATCTCTAAACAAGACATTGCAGAGAACAAACAAGAATTGGTTTCGGCAGAGTTTGCTCATCTTCATAACCATACACAGTTTTCTGTGTTGCAAAGTACCATAAGCATTGGCGATTTAATTAAAGCAGCAGCCGATTTAAAAATGCCAGCCGTTGCCATTACCGACCATGCAAACATGATGGGGGCTTTTCATTTTGTTGCCCAAACTTTAAACCACAACAAAGCGGCAGAAGAAAAGAATGCAGCTTTGTTAGCAGAGGGGCAGAAAGCGACAGAAACCATCGTAAAACCAATTGTAGGTGTAGAATTTTTTGTTTGTAATGACCATTTAGATAGAAGCCATAAAGACGATGGCTACCAAATGGTATTTTTGGCTAAGAACAAAAAGGGATACCACAATTTGGCCAAAATGTCGTCTATTGCGTACACAAAAGGCTTTTATTATGTACCCAGAATAGACAGGAAAATTGTCGAGGCCTACAAAAATGACATCATTGTTCTTTCGGGAAACTTATATGGAGAAATCTCCAACAAGCTCTTAAACCTTGGTGAAAAGCAAGCAGAAGAAGCTTTGCAATGGTGGAAACAGACTTTTAATGAAGATTTTTATGTTGAGGTAATGCGTCATCATCAAGAAGATGAAGACAGGATTAACCAAGACCTCGTCTCGCTAGCAAAAAAACACCAAGTAAAATTGGTTGCTACAAATAACACGTATTATATTAATAAAAAGGATGCCAACGCACACGATATTTTACTTTGTGTAAAAGATGGCGAAAAGCAAGGCACACCGATAGGCAGAGGTCGTGGTTTTAGATTTGGATTGCCAAACCAAGAGTATTATTTTAAATCGGCAGAAGAGATGAAAAACCTTTTTGCAGATTTGCCCGAGGCAATTTTTAACATCAAAGAAATTGTAGATAAGATTGAAGCCTATAAATTAGCAAGAGAGGTTTTGCTGCCCAAGTTTGATATTCCGGAAGAGTTTTTGGTGGTTGAAGACGAGGCAGATGCAGGAAAAAGAGGAGAGAATAAATTTTTAAGCCACTTAACGTATGAAGGAGCGGCCAGAAGATACGATGCAATTACCGATGAAATTAAAGATCGACTTGATTTCGAATTGGCAACTATAGAGAAGACCGGTTACCCGGGATATTTCTTAATTGTACAAGATTTTATTGCCGAAGCGCGGCGCAGAGATGTGTCTGTTGGGCCGGGCAGGGGTTCTGCAGCAGGCTCTGTAGTGGCTTATTGCCTTGGCATAACCAACATAGATCCCCTTAAATACGATTTGCTTTTTGAGCGTTTTCTAAATCCAGATCGTGTGTCTATGCCCGATATAGATATAGATTTTGATGACGAGGGCAGAGGCCGGGTAATGGATTATGTAATCAATAAGTATGGTTCCAGTCAGGTGGCGCAGATCATTACCTACGGTACCATGGCTGCAAAATCTTCCATTAGAGATACGGCAAGGGTGTTGGATTTGCCTCTTTTTGAAGCTGATAAGATTGCCAAGCTCATTCCTAACATGAAGCTTGCAAAAATATTTACGTTAGATGAAAAGCAGTTAAAGGCCGCACTTCGTGCCGATGAATATGAAAAGGTGGTCGAGCTGAAGTCGCTTCTGTTAAAAAAAGATTTAAGCGCAGAAACACTTACACAAGCTCAAATTTTAGAGGGTTCGCTTAGAAATACCGGCATCCATGCCTGCGGAGTAATCATCACACCAAGTGACATTACCGATTTTGTGCCTGTTGCTACTGCAAAAGATTCTGATTTGTATGTCACCCAGTTTGACAACTCGGTAGTAGAAAGTGCAGGTTTGCTAAAGATGGATTTTCTTGGTCTTAAAACACTTACTTTGATTAAAGACACCGTTAAATTGGTAAAGAAAAGACATGATATTCTGCTAGACCCAGATGCTTTTCCAATTGATGATTTACTTACTTACGAGCTTTTTCAACGGGGAGAAACCATTGGGATTTTTCAGTATGAAAGTCCGGGGATGCAGAAATACATGAAGGAATTGAAGCCTACGGTTTTTGATGATCTGATTGCAATGAATGCGCTGTATAGACCTGGGCCGATGGAATATATCCCAAGTTTTGTACGTAGAAAAAATGGCGAGGAACCCATTAAATATGATTTGGATGCTTGCGAAGAATTTTTAAAAGAAACCTATGGCATTACTGTTTATCAAGAACAGGTAATGCTTTTGTCTCAAAAATTGGCAGACTTTACCAAGGGCGAGGCCGATGTGTTGCGTAAGGCAATGGGTAAAAAGCAAAAAGCTGTTTTGGATAAGATGAAGCCAAAATTCATCGCGCAAGCTGAACAAAAAGGCCATGCAAAAGATGCTTTGGAGAAAATTTGGAAAGATTGGGAGGCATTTGCAGCTTATGCTTTTAATAAATCTCACTCCACATGCTACGCTTGGATCGCTTATCAAACCGCTTATTTAAAAGCACATTATCCGGCAGAATACATGGCCGCAGTATTAAGCAACAACATGAGCGACATAAAGCAAGTGGCATTTTTTATGGAAGAATGCAGGCAAATGGGCGTTGTGGTACTTGGGCCAGACGTGAATGAAAGTGATCTTAAATTCTCGGTAAATGCCAAGGGCGAGGTTCGTTTTGGCATGTCGGCGGTTAAGGGCGTTGGTGAAAAGGCGGTGGAAAGCATTGTAGAAGAGCGTGCTAAGAATGGCAGTTTTGCTAGCGTGTACGATTTTGCAAAACGATCTAATACTCGGGTAGTGAATAAAAAGGCTTACGAAAGTTTTGTTTATAGTGGGGCTTTAGATGCATTTGGAGGGCACAGGGCGCAGTATTTTTACATCGGCCCTAATGATAAAATGAATGGCATAGAGAAAATAATTAAATATGCCAATGATTTTCAAGCGAACGAAAGCACCTCTCAAGCCTCGCTTTTTGGTGGATCAAAAGCCGATATGATTTTAGAACCAAGCTTGCCGGTATCGCCAGAATGGGCGCTTATAGACCGCTTAAAATATGAGAAAGATGCCATCGGGATATTTCTATCCGGACATCCGTTAGATAATTATAAATTAGAACTCGAATTATTTTGCACGCACACGGTAAAAAACCTCTCTACCATTAACAAAGTGCGTATGGGTGATACCAATGAGGAAGTTTTGGCCGATTTTGAACCGCTAAAAAATCGAGATATCTGCGTTGGCGGCCTTGTGGTTGCTGCCGCGCAACGTGTTACTAAAAATGGCAAACCTTTCGGTACTTTCGTTTTTGAAGATTTTAACGACAGTTGCGAGTTGGCGCTGTTTGGCGAAGATTTTATTAAATTTAAGTCGTTTTTAACCGAAGGGTATTTTTTACAAATACGTGGAAGGGTAGGCGAGCGATTTGGCAAGGCTGGCGATTGGGAATTTAAGATTGGTTCTATCGCGTTGCTTTCTGATTTGCGAGATAAATTGGCGAAATGCATTACCATACAAGTTCCGCTAGATAAGGTAGATGATGTGCTGATGGAAGAAATACAGATTTTAGTGGACGACAACAAGGCAAGTACAGAACATCAAAATTGCGCACTTAATTTTTTGGTTTTCGATAAAGAAAAAAATATAAGAGTAGAATTGCCCTCTAAAAGCATTAAAATTAACCCGACAAATAAATTCTTAGAACAATTGAAGGGTTTACATGTTGTGAATTATAAATTAAACTAAGATTAAGGGTTAAAAGAGTTTAAAGATATTTTATTTGAAACTCCTTACACGATATTGAATCAGTGTAAAGAAAGAGTGTAATCCCTCAAACAAATGTCAAATTGGCATAGAAGGTGCGTTGGCATTACTATTGAATAAGTACATTTGAATACTAAAAAATAAATTATGGCATTAGAAATCACAGATGCAAACTTCGAGGAAGTTGTATTAAAATCAGATAAACCAGTATTGGTAGATTTTTGGGCAGAATGGTGTGGCCCTTGTCGCATGGTTGGCCCAATAGTAGAAGAGATAGCTAAAGACTTTGATGGTCAGGCAATTGTGGGTAAGGTAAACGTAGATAACAATCCACAAATTTCGATGCAATTTGGCATTAGAAACATTCCAGCTTTATTGTTTTTTAAAGGTGGAGAAGTGGTAGACAAACAAGTAGGAGCAGTGCCTAAATCGGTTTTAGCAGAAAAGCTCAACAAACAATTGGCCTAGTTTTTAGGTTTAACTGTTATATAATTTACGCCCAGCTCGATATGATCTAGCTGGGCTTTTTTCTGATAATTCTTTAATAAATAATTATGAACTATTTATCCAAAATTAATTCAACAATAGGTTTCTTTTCTATTGCGCTATTGGTTAACGCTGCTTCGGTAAACTTGGCCTGTGCCCAAAATCCTGTAGAAACTAAGCCTACAACGGCAGACTTTAAGCCTGCATTTGATGGGCAAACTCGTGCAAAAGGCGTTAAAACAACAACTCCTATCAAGATTGAGGTAATAAATAGTTCTCTACAATCCCCTTGGGGGCTTTCTATTATGCCCGATGGTAGGTTTTTGATCTCTCAAAAACATGGTACGATGGTTATTTTGGAAGCAGACGGAACAACTTCGAAAACCATAGAGGGTTTACCAGAAGTAAATGCAGAGGGACAAGGCGGATTGCTTGACAATACATTAGACCCAAACTTCGCAAAAAATAGAATGGTTTATTGGACCTTTTCCGAGCCGCAAGATGATGGAACTATTTTGTTGGCGGTTGTTAAAGGAAAATTATCTGACGATGAAACTTCTATCGAGGACCAAAAAATAATCTATCGTGCAACGCCATCTTATAAAGGTAAACTACAATACGGCTCTAGAATTGTGTTTGATAAAAATGGAAATTTATTTGTGAGTACTGGTGAACGCTCAGGTGCAGATATTCGCGTGCAAGCGCAACAACTAGATTCTTCTCTTGGTAAGGTCGTTCACATCACGCCCGATGGAAAAGCGGTGCCAAACGGCCCTTTTGCAGGTAAGGCGAATGCAAGACCAGAGATTTATGCTTATGGTTTTCGTAATCCCGATGGGTTCGCCATCAACCCGCAAACAGGCGATTTATGGGAAGCCGAATTTGGCCCAAAAGGAGGCGATGAGGTAAACATTATAAAGCCAGGTAAAAACTATGGTTGGCCGGTAATTACCTACGGAACAGAATATAGCGGTAAAATGGTTGGTGATGGCATCACTCAAAAAGCCGGAATGGAGCAACCTATTTATTACTGGAACCCCAGCATTTCGCCAGGTTGCATGGCCTTTTACGAAAGTGACAAGATTCCAGAATGGAAAGGAAATCTTTTTATGGGTGCGCTCGGCGGTCAGCATATTGCGCGTTTGCTGATTAAAAATAATAAAGTGGTGGGAGAAGAACGTTTGTTGGCGGATAAAGGCGAGCGTTTTAGAGATATGGCGCAAGGGAAAGATGGAGCACTTTACACCGTAACCGATGGCGGAAAGCTGTATAAAATTTCAAAAAAATAAAAATTCAAGTAAATACTTTTAGCCTCCTTGCAGAAATGTAAGGAGTTTTTTTTGCCCCAATTTTTTTCCTTTTCTAATTAAACGCTTGTCTGCCCTGCGTTTGGAGATAAATATAGTTTATGAGTTTATAATGTCCAACGTTTGTATTAAATCTCTCGATTAGTCCCTGCCGACCCCCGATAAATAGAAAAAAGATGTTTCTCGTGAAACAAATCTTTAGGTAATTGGTACTCGTATCTATAAAAATAATAGAAATTATTGCAGCTACTAAGACAGAACGAGGATGCGGAGACCTGCCAAATTAAATACAATTGCTCTTTTATACCTAAAACTGAAACCCTCTGAACTTCGATAAGTTAATTACTAAACAAAATTTAAAAAAGTTTGTAAGGAAAACTTCTTTTTTACGACAAACAATTAAGGTAGCACGGAAGAAAATCAAATTACAAATTATTTAACCCATTTGCTAATGGACAATATGGTTGAGGTAAAAAACAAGAGCGATTTAACATCTATCGGTGCAAACCCAAAGGAATGGGTATGTAATTATGCGGATTTTCTTTATCAGTTTGCTTTTAGCAGATTAAATGATGACGAACTTGCGAAAGACTTGGTGCAGGAAACCTTTTTATCTGCCCTGGAGAAAATAGGAACTTTTAAAGCAAGAAGTTCTGAAAAGACTTGGCTTACCGCTATTTTAAAGTATAAGATTGTAGACGTTTACCGTTCGCGCTCCTCTGCCATGCAGGCAGACAATAATCAAAACAAATTCTTCGAACAACAAGATGGACATTGGAAAGTAGAAGCCAGGCCAAAAGAATTTGGGATAGAACATTCTACTGCTTTAGAAGACAAAGAATTTCAGCATATATTAAAGTATTGTTTAGGAAAACTTCCAAAACTGTGGCACACGGTGTTTGCAATGAAATTTATTGATGACGAACAAGGTGGCGACATTTGCAGCAAACTAAATATTACCTCGTCAAATTATTGGGTGATTATGCATAGGGCAAAACTAAATCTTCGGGCTTGTTTACAGAAAAATTGGCTTTAGAAATAGAAGTTCGGCTGATTTCAGACCTTTTTGTAGAAAAAGGGCATCATACCAAATACCAACACTAAATTTATATACAGATGACAAAAAGAAAAATCGATAACGATTGCGAAAGAGCTACACGCCTTATAGAGCAAAAGCAATTTGATAAACTTTCAGTTACGGATGCGGTAGATTTGGTAGTTCATTTGGCAGACTGCTATGAATGCATGATTTATCAAAAACAAAGCGAACTTATAACAACGCTCTGCCGTAAGGTTTTAGGCGAACCACCAACAGGAATTTTACTCGACGATGCTTTTAAGGAAGCACTACAGAACAAGATTAACGAGATGCACGAGGACTAAAATCCCGACCGACCAAATAAAAAAAAAGGAAGAATTTTGTAAGGATTATCCAAAAAGTACGACAAAGTTATAAACGGATATTTTATTTTAAACCCGCTTATACATTTTTAAAAAACAATCGATACAATGGAAAATTTAAGTACAAACACAATTTCAGAAAATTCAGTAAACCTGCAAAAATGGGGAATTTTAGTAATCCGATATGGCCTGGCGCTTGTCTTGATATGGATTGGAATATTAAAGTTCACTTCTTACGAGGCGGAGGGAATTGCTCCTTTGGCAAGCAATAGTCCTATCATGTCCTGGCTTCCTTCCATGCTTGGGGTTACAGGGTTTGCCAAATTGTTGGGCGTGATAGAAATCACCACAGGCCTGTTGATATGTTGTAGGCCAATTGCGCCCAAAGTATCTGCTTGGGGAAGCCTTGCCGCATGCATTACGTTTATTATAACACTAACCTTTCTTTTTTCAACGCCAGGGATTGTACAGAAAGGATATTCATTTCCCTTTATCTCGCCAATGCCAGGCCAATTTCTTTTAAAGGATATTGTGCTCTTAGGGGCTTCTCTTTTTACGGCGGGTGAGGCTTTTGCTGCTGCACCACAAAAATCGATGTGGTAAGCATTCTTACCATTTACAAAATCAACTTTCAAATCAACAAAATAAAAATAAATTATGAAGCCTTTAAAAAGTAAGTTTACACTAATATGCACGGTTGCTATAAGCAGTATGCTGGTATTAAACAGCTGCAAGAAAGATCGGCAACACGGTAGTACCGACAACGATGTCTCTGGTTTTCTCTACACCACTACAAATGGAGAGGGTACCAACTAAGTGGTTAGATTTTCTCGCCATGCAAATGGAACCCTTAGCGATGAAAAAGCTTTCAGCACCAACAGTTTAGGTGGCGCAAATGTGGGCGCTGGTGGCGATGCCCATGGCGATTTTGATGCCCAAGGTGGTGTGCAGATTATAGGAAATTATTTACTTGCCGTAAATGCAGGCGGTAATGATGTCTCAGTTTTTGGGCTAGATAAAAAGACAGGCGACTTAACCTTTAAAAATAAGGTGGGTTCTGGAGGTACAAGACCGGTAAGTATTGGCTATACAAAGAAAAATGGCAGTGCAGATGAGTATTGGTTAGTAGTGGGCAATCAATGGAACAATCCAAAGGTGCAAAAAGATGGTGCGGCGATAGAACGCTATCCCAACAATGCTTTCTTTATGCAAGATCTTACTTTGCCCGATGCTACCGACAATGAAAGAAACATCCAACTTTTTACATTTAATGCCAGTACAGGGGCACTTACAAGTGTAAAACAATTAGATAAGTACGATCGCGAAAATGGAGGACCAACCACGGTTAGCTTTAGTGATGATGGTACTAAATTAGCTGTAGCCACATGGGGCATTGCCCATTTTGGCACTAAAGTTACTTCGCTTAATGAACAGCATCCAAGTCGGGTGTATGTATATGATTTTGCTAACGGAAATGTGAGCGGAGGCAGGTATTTTGAAGAAGCGGGTATTGCCGGTACAATAGGTTTTAGCTGGGCTAAAAATAAAAATACTACATTGTTCGTTTCAAATTTTAACGTCATTCCTTCCAAAATGGATAATAGCGTTACCGTTTTAACTGATGGAGGCTCATCGGTTACAAAAACGGCTAATTTTAGTTCTACACCTAATTTGGGCATTAATGAATCATGCTGGACAACTTTAAATCCGGCAGGCGACAAACTTTACGTGTCGAGTTTTCAAACAAGCCTTGTTTCTGCATTCAATGTGAATGGCACAAACTTGAGTTATTCATCCACCCAGGTTAGGGGCGATCTTGCACCAAAAGGAGGCGATTCTAAAGAAGTTTGGATATCGCCAGATAATAAATATTTATACAATACGGGCGCACTTCAATCTTTTTCGATTAATCTATTCAATATAGATAGCGATGGATTTACCTATAAAAAACAGTACATTCTTTCTACTACCGCAGATGGCGCAGGTATTGCAGGAAAGTATAACTTTTTGGGTTTAGTAGGTTATGATATTCCATAGTTCGTTTTTTAATGTGTTTTGATTGTTTTGCAGGATATTCCGATCTATAAGGAATATCCTGTTTTTTTAACTGTTGGCCATTTAACTTTTACCGTAGTAAAGAGTTTCGGCTCAATTAACAAGACAAAAGATGAAAAATATAAATTTTAGCAATTTAAGTGTAGTCTACATAAATTGTACTTTAAAAAAATCGCCAGAAACTAGTCACACAGATTTGCTAATGCAGGTTTCCAAAGCGATTATGCTTAAAGAAAAAGTTAAAACTGAGGAGATTCGTTTTATCGATCATGAGGTGGCTACTGGAATATATCCAGATATGAAGAAATATGGCTGGGAAGCGGATGAGTGGCCAGATTTATTTAAGAGAATTATAAAGGCAGATATAATTATTATAGGTACCCCAATTTGGCTCGGCGAGAAATCTTCTGTCGCTCAAAAGTTAATTGAAAGACTTTATGCAATGAGTGGCGAAACTAACGATAAGGGACAATATATTTTTTATGGTAAGGTAGGAGGGTGCATTATTACTGGAAATGAGGATGGAATAAAGCATTGTGCAATGGGTTTATTATATGCGCTGCAACATATTGGTTATTCCGTTCCGCCCCAAGCAGATTCTGGATGGATTGGAGAAGTTGGGCCTGGTCCAAGTTATGGCGATGAGGAATGGAAAGGTAAAAAGCTTAAAAAGCCAGTCGGTTTTGAAAGTGATTTTACCAATAGAAACACCACATTTATGACTTACAATTTACTTCATTTGGCTGCCATGCTGAAAGCAAACAAAGGCTATCCAAAATATGGCAACTCTAGGAAAGACTGGGATAGTGGCGAACGCTGGGGATTCGAAAACCCAGAATATAGACAAGGAAAAAAGAACGAAAATAAAAAACAACAGACTTAAGCTAACGTTGTGTGCTGCTCAGTATCGACAATAAATTTGTTCAAATAATACCTCGAAGCTCTGCTTCGGTGGTCAAAGCTGAAAGTTTGAAAACGAAGTTTTTTCATAAGGCTAACAATAGACTCTCTGCCACCAATACCCCGATAGCTCTGCCTCGTAGTCATTTATTGACATTAAAGATAGCGATGCAAAAATTAGCGAAATAAAACTGGTTCATTTGCCCGCATAAAATGCTCGGTTTTGTCTCTTGTTATCACGAAAAAGAGAGATGCCCATCTTGCTTAACAATATTCAACATCTCTAGTGGGCTCTTTATCATCTTGTTACAACCTCTGCTTAAAATCAAAATATTTTGAGCAGAGGTTGTAATCAAAAGGCTCGGCACAATCTTTTAAAGCAGGCGCCCTGAAGTTAAGCAGCCTTAAAAAGATACATGCATCATCAATTTTTTTGGTTTATTTATAAAAACGTTCCGAATCGCTCAAAATGGCAGGTATATCCATTCGGAATTCTAAGTAAATAATCCTGATGTTCAGGTTCTGCTGGCCAAAATTTTGCAATAGGTTCCAATGTCGTAACGACTTTTCCGCTCCATCTTTTGGAATTATTAACGATTTGGATAACCTCTTCAGCCACTTTTTCTTCTTCTTCATCTTGAATGAAAATTGCTGAGCGGTAACTAGCTCCTCTATCATTGCCCTGTCTGTCGACTGTTGATGGGTCATGAATTCTATAAAAATAATCGAGAATTTCTTTGAAATTTGTTTTTGAGGGATCGTACGTTAATTCAATTCCTTCTGCATGGCCAGGATGATTTCGATAAGTTGGGTTTTCGTTTTCGCCACCAATGTAGCCTACCTCGGTATCGATTATTCCAGGCCGCACCATAAATAAATCTTCCATTCCCCAGAAACAACCACCAGCTATATATGCTTTTTTATAGTTTTCCATATTTTTTTTATTTTATGTGTTGAGCCCAACTTATTTTATTAGTGAAACACTAATAATTGCTACAAGTTTTCTTTTACAAGATTAATTGATTCTGAATTAATACAGTAACGCAATCCACTGGGTGCGGGTCCATCAGGAAAAACGTGTTCCCGATGGGTATAGCAAACATTGCACATCACTTCTACACGCGTCATTCCAAAAGCATTATCGTTTTGGTATTTAATTGCATTTTGTTTGATAGGCGCTGTGAAACTCGGCCATCCTGTACCTGAGTTAAACTTAATGGTCGAATCGAACAATGGTGTATCGCAACAGATACAATTGTATTGTCCAGCATCGTGCGCACGGCAAAACCCTCCCGAACCGGCAATTTATCAAAAATTGAAGGTAACCTAAACATCTCATTTAAAAAAATCAATCCTTCCAAACATTGTTTTTTCTATTACTGTCTGGTAATTTTTGATTGGGATCCACTGTTACAGACTGAATTGATTGTGTGGTTGCTAAATGAATGGTTTGCACGCTGCTCTGCATCCAGGTTTCAACTGGCAACTTTATCAATTTTTTGCTTCCGTCTTTTAAAGTAACCTGAAGAGTAAGTGGTAAAGCCATTTTTTGCAGATTTACCAAAGTTATGTCGATACCTTTTTTAGCATCGTTGTTGGTGTAAACAACAGACTGTACGGCCACATCAAATTCCCAGTTATTATAAAACCATTCTTTCCAAAACCAAGAAAGATCTTCGCCTCCTTCACTTTCCATCGTTCTAAAGAAATCATCGGGCGAAGGATGTTTATAAGCCCAACGCTCTATGTATTTTTTAAAAGCATAGTCGAAACGGTCTTTTCCTAATATCTCTTCGCGCAGCAACACCAAACCAAAAGCAGGCTTAAAATACACCAATGGATGACGATATTGCTCCGTAAGCATATCAGCCCTCGCCATCATGTTGGGTGCATCTTGATCTTTCAGCAATGGAATAATCTCGTCGGCCGGGTTTCCTTTTTCTGGGGCGTACTCTCCATCTCTTTTTGGCGCATACTCTCCTTTGTTAAACTCATCTGCCGCATAAATATCTATAAAGGTGTTAAAACCTTCATCCATAAATGCATAGCGCCGTTCGTTGCTGCCAACAATCATTGGGAACCAATTGTGGCCAATCTCGTGGGCGGTAACCCAATACAGTTCATCGCCTTTGGCTTTCCAACCGTCAAAAACGATGCCTGGGTATTCCATTCCACCTGCAATACCGGCTTCGTTTATGGCAACAGGGTAGGGATAGACGAACCATTTTTCAGAGAAATATTCCATCGATTTTTTCAAATACTCCGTTGCCCTACTCCAAGCTTCCAATCCAAAACTTTCCACCGGATAAACTGACATGGCGAGTGCAGTTTTACCTTCTGGCAAATTCACTTTCGCGGCATCCCACATGTAGGCTTTTGATGCGCCAAAAGCCACATCGCGTGTATTAAACATTTTAAAATGCCAGTCTTTGGTTCCTTTATTTTGGTTGCTATTTTCTTTAACCACATCCTCCGCCGAGCGAATCATAACGGTTTTATCGCTTTGCTTGGCCTTAGAAAAACGCGTAAATTGTTCCGAAGAAAGTACTTCTTTTTCATTTTGTAACTCACCGCTTCCCGCAACAATCATTCCCGAAGGCACGGTAACGGTATAATCGAAATCGCCATACTCACAATAAAATTCGCCGCTGCCTAAAAATGGGAGCGTATCCCATCCATGCAAATCGTCGTAAACGCACATCCGCGGATACCATTGCGCTATTTCATAGATTTTTCCATTTTTGGTTTCGAAGAAATCTGTCCTACCCCCAAATGACCCGGGAATTTCATAGCTGTAATCAATATGAATGTCTATTTTTCCTTTTGATGAAAGAACTTCTGGTAAGCGAATCTGCATCCGCGTATCATTAACAACATAGTTGGCTTTAAATTTTTTTCCTTTATAGGTTAGGCTGATGCTTGCGAATTTATATCCATCGGTATGTTGATTTTCTGTAGAAACCGAATTTTTTGAAGATTTCAAATAAAAATTAGACCGTGCATCGTTGCGGTAGTTATTTTGATCTATTTCTAACCAGAGCGAAGAAAGGTCTGTCGGACTGTTGTTGGTATAATGAATGGTTTCTGTACCAGTTAGGGAATTTTGAAGGGTATCTATGCTTGCATGTAGCACATAATCTGCCCGATTCTGCCAATACTTGTCGCCAGGACTGCCATTTGCTGCTCGAAACTCGTTCCCGTTTTTTGTATACGCATTTTGCGCAAACAGTTTCAATGGATTATAAACAGATTTTTCTTTTGTGGTTTGTGCCGATAAAGAAAAGCAAGTTGAAAGTAAAAACGCTGATAGAGTGATTTTTTTGAGGTTCATGTGGCGTGAGTTGGCAAATTCGAGTTTGTTATTTAGCCAGAAGCTGGCATTTCGATCGCTAAAGTAAGCGAAATTTAGGAAACTATTTCGCGAAAAATTAGGTGTCAAAGTCGCCTACAGCAAAACTAAAGACTAGTTCTTGATTTGCAAAATATTTTGCTAGCGTCTGCCATGCTTAGAAAACATTTTACGCTTAATGTGGTATTCCCAAAAGGAACATAGAAGCTCAGAATGACAAGCGTATCTCGATTGTTCGATGTGCTATTAATGTAGAAAGTATGCTATAACATTATCGTTCAAAATCGAGTTGGAACCGAGAAAACAGAAAAAATTTTATTATTAAGAACCACCCTTGCATTAAATACGGCTCAAAAAACCTCGTAAATGACTCGTAACAAATCGAGTTTTGGGCTTTAAGTTGATCAAAGCTCAAAATCAATAATTAAAAAAACCGCTCCAAAATTTGAAGCGGTTTTTTTGTGGGCCCACCTGGGCTCGAACCAGGGACCAAAAGATTATGAGTCTTCTACTCTAACCAACTGAGCTATAGGCCCTGCAAAACATTGTTTTTTGCGATTGCAATGTTACGAAATTGTGCCCGATAATTGAAAAAAATTCTCAATTAAAAATAAATAGAATCCTCTTGAAACTCATTTTCAAGGAATTAGACTTCTTGCGCATCTCTCTTATTATTGCTTTAGGCTGTGTTTTAGACGACCCAAAGCAACAACTATTAAATTTTTCCTTCAGGTTTTGAGTTTTTAATTCCTTGTCGCCCTAAAACAAAAATATTTTTAACGTATTTTAGCATTGAAAAAAAGCTCTTTAATTGTAATGCCCAGCCAAATATTTTTAACAACAACCCTACATGGATTATAACCAGCTATTGCACGAGGTAAAAATATACGTAACCAATTATTACGAAACACATAACGACCCAAAATTGACCTACCATGATTTTGGTCATACAGAAAACGTTGTTAATGCAGCAACGCAAATTGGCAGTCACCACCAGTTAAAAGAACAAGATATGTTTATGCTGGTTACTGCGGCTTATTTTCATGACATTGGTTATTTCGATGACCCAAAAACCCACGAGGAAATTGGCGCAAGAATGGCAAAAGACTTTTTGACTGAAAAAAAAGTTCCGCTAGAAATGATTGCCCAGGTGCAAGCGCTAATTAACAGCACAAAAATGCCACAAGCACCGCACACAAATTTAGAGGAAATGTTGTGCGATGCAGACCTGTTTCATTTAGGGTTGAAAGATTTTGCAGAAAAATCAAAAAAAATACATGCGGAGGTTGCTCAGCTTGTAAATTTAAATTTGAGCAAAAAAGAGTGGCGAGAAAAAGACATTGCTTTTTTACAAAGCCACCATTTCCATACCGGTTATGTGAAGAAACTATTGCAGCGGCAAAAGCAAAAAAATTTAGATAAACTTGAAAAGAAAGTTGCAGCTAAACATTCAAAAAAAGAGGATAAACCATTAGAAGTTGTAAACGAAGAGTCTTCTGAAAATGAAAAGTCGCCACCAAAAATATTTGATGTACAAAATATAGAGCAGAGCAAAAAGAAGGGCGTTGCAAAAGGCGTGGAAACGTTGTTTAGAATCACTTCTACCAATAATCAACGCCTAAGCGATATGGCCGATAACAAAGCGCATATTCTTATTACGGTAAATTCTATCATGCTCTCCCTAATTGTCAGTTTGGTTTTAAGACGCTTAGATAACAACACTTTTTTAGTAGTGCCAACTTTTCTGTTGCTCTTTGTTTGCCTTACCTGTGTGGTAATATCTATTCTTTCTACTCGGCCAACCATACCTGCGGGCACTTTTACACAAGAACAACTCGATACTAAGAAGGTTAACCTCATCTTTTTTGGCAATTTTTATAAGATGAGTTTACAACGATATAGGGAAGGAATGATAGACGTAATGAACGATTTGGACTTTTTATATGGTACACTCATTACAGATGTGTACTCTCAAGGTGTAGTACTTGGAAAAAAGTACAAGTTAATTCGCTTGGCCTACAATGTTTTTATGTATGGCCTTATTGTCTCGGTACTTTGTTTTGTAATTACCTATTTCTGGTACGGAAAAATTTAGATACCTCGGTCAATGCAGAAATTATTTTACTCAACTTAACGAATACCATCAACTAAAACATACACAGACAGCTCGTATTGTAAACAAAAGTTGAAAAATATTGTTGATTTTCAAAAATATTTCACCAAATAAAATTAGATATGATCCACTTAAATATGTCCTTAAAAAAAATAGTGTTTTATACGTTAAGTGCAGTTTCCATAGCATTTCTAACGCTTTCTTGCGTAAATGCCGCTAAAGAAAAATCAGCGACCTTAGAAGCAAACGCAATGAAGAGCTATGACCTGAGTAAACCAGTGAAATTTAACATGGCGCAAACGCTGTTCGAAATTTCTGGAATTGCGTTTAATAAAGGCGATGCTAAGGAAATTTATGCCATACAAGACGAGGACGGTGAATTATTTCAGTTTAATTTAAATGATAAAACCCCGAAAGCGCTAAAGTTTGGTGGCCATGGCGATTACGAAGATTTAACCATCGTTAACAACCAGGTAATTGTTTTAAAAAGCAACGGAGAATTGCATCAGTTTCCATTATCTGCAATAAATGGTGCAGAAGTAAAAGATGTAAAGAAAATTAAAGACCTTGTTCCAAAGGCAGAGTATGAAGGTATTGCGTCCATAGAAAAAAGCAAAATGGTGTACATTTTAACAAAAGACAGCAAAGCCGATAGCAAAGAAAAAGCATCTACAGTTTATTCTTTCCATCTTAATGGTAAGAACGAATTAGAACCTAAGTCTATTTTCAAAATTTCGCATAAAGAAATCGAGGAATTAGATGGCAGTAAGAAAAGCCGTTATCGCCCGTCGGCTTTGGTTTTTAATCAGAAGACCGAGGAGTGGTTCGTGCTAAGTTCTGTAAACAAACAGTTAACCGTTACCGATGCAAATTTCAAAGTCAAAGCAACGTATAAGTTAAATGGCAATATTTTTAATCAGCCAGAAGGCATCGCTTTAGATAGCAACAATAATTTGTATATTTCTAACGAAGGCGGAAAGCTTGCTGCGGGAAACATTTTAATGTTCAAATATCATCCTTAACGCTAAAAAAAAACATTCAATCAAAACATATATGGTAAAAAAAATTACGCTAGTTCTTCTTTTTATTAGTTTTTTCTGTAGGGTTTATGCTCAGGAAGGCGTTAAGTATAGGATTATTCTTATAGGCGATGCTGGAGAAATGAACTCCATACAGCAACACGATTTAAAATATGCAGCCGAAAAAGTAATTGACGGCAAAACCACTGTTGTTTATCTTGGCGATAATATATATCCTAACGGGATGGCAATACCTGGAGATGCAAACAGAGCAGAGACAGAAAAAATCATAAAATCTCAGTTTTCGCCTATGCGAGAGGCTGGTGCGGCAGTTTATTTCGTTCCTGGAAACCACGACTGGGATCAATCTGGGCCAAATGGACTTGCCAAAATTAAAGCCCAAAGCGATTTTATTTATGCGCAGAAAGATTCACTCTTAAAACTCTTGCCCACAAATGGTTGTCCGGATCCGGTAGCCATTAATTTAACAGATAAACTTACCATCATTGCATACGATAGCGAATGGTGGCTTTTTCCGTACAATAAACAAAACCAAAAAGGCGAGTGCGATTGTAGAACTAAGCAAGACGTAATTGTAAAGATGGAAGATTTGCTTGCTGCTAACAAAGGGAAGCAGATTATTTTGGTTTCCCATCATCCTTTTCAAAGCTATGGCCCGCATGGCGGATTTTTTAGTCTACGAGATAATATTTTTCCGCTCACTTCTTTTTCGAATAGCTTATATATTCCTTTACCCATAGTCGGCTCGCTTTACCCAATTTTGAGAACCACTTTTTTAAGTCCAGAAGATTTAAATCATCCGCTCTACAAAGACATGGTTAAACAAGTAGAAGGCGTTTTTGGAGATTATCCAAATGTTACTTATGCAGCTGGGCATGAACACGGTTTGCAGCTAATAAAAAATAAACAGTTACAAATTGTGAGTGGGTCGGGCGCTAAAGTCTCGTCGACACGCGGCGGAAAATATTCTCTTTTTAATGAAACACAGCAAGGCTTTGTGGTTGCAGATCAACTTAAAAATAACGATATGCGTTACGAGTATTACATCTATGCAGACAGCGCGGCAAAAAAGGTATTTAGTTATACCAAAAAATTCGAAACCATTAAAATCAAGGCAATTGCTCCCGTTAAACCGATTACTCAAGATAGTATATTAGTGGCCTTAAAACCCAAATATGACAGCGTTGGCCGTTTTCATCGGTTTTTGTTTGGCGAAAACTACCGCAAAGAATTTGCTACGAAAGTTAATGTACCAGTATTGCGGGTTTCTGAATTGAAGGGAGGTTTACATGCCACAAAAAGAGGTGGAGGAAACCAGTCGAAGTCTTTACGTTTGGAAGATTCGAATGGGAAGGAATGGGTATTGAGAAGCGTAGAGAAGTATCCAGAAGTGCTTTTGCCGCCACAATTAAGGGAAACCTTTGCTAAAGACATTATCCAAGACAATCAAACAGCACAAAATCCTTACTCTGCATTGGTGGTTCCGGTATTGGCCGAAGCTTCAAAAATCCCTCATACAAACCCAATTATTGGTTGGGTATCGCCAGATAAAGGACTTGGAGAGTTTGCCAAAGGGTTTGTAAATACGCTTTGTTTGCTGGAAGAACGAGAGCCCGTGGGAGAATCAGACAGTTCGCCGAACATGGATGAAAAGTTGACTGATGACAATGACAATTCCGTTGATGGAAAAGCTTGGTTAAGGGCACGTGCGCTAGATGTGTTGCTTGGCGATTGGGATAGACATGAGGACCAATGGCGTTGGAAAGAGACCAAAAATAAAGGCAACTCGCATTATACGCCGGTTCCAAGAGATAGAGATCAGGTGTTTTTCAGGTCAGATGGCTTTGTACAACGTTTTGCGCAGGGGTCTTCTTTGTTGCCCCAAATGCAGGGATATGAGCGAGAGATAAAGAACATCGATTGGTTTTTATGGGAGGGAAGAGAGATAAGCAGCCGGCTGACGGCAAACATTGGTAAAGACGAATGGGATAAGATTATTAAAGACTTTTGCGCCAATTACAATGATCAGGTTTTAGAAAGAGCACTGCAACGCTTTCCAAAAGAAGTATATGGTTTGCACCATGATACAATTTTGGCTCAAATGAAGCAGCGAATTATAGATCTTCCTGTAATGATGGATAAGTACTATAATTTTTTTAACCGCATTGTAGATATAGAATTAACCGATAAAAATGAACTTGTTCATATTGATGATGCGCCAAATAAAGGCTTGACCATTAAAATAAACAAAATCTCTAAAAAGAATGAGGTTGAACAAGAGCTTTTTAATAGAACGTTTGATCCAGCCGTAACCAAAGAAATTAGGGTTTATCTTCATGACGGAAAGGATAGCCTTGTGCTAAACAACAAAACATCCAACATAGTTCTGCGCATTATAGGTGGCAAGAACAAAAAGGTGTACAATATAGAGGAGAGCCATGCAAGCGTAAGGCTTTACGATAAAGAAGATAAGAATGTTTATCTGGGAACGGGAAAAAACAATATTCGCAAAATTTTATCAAACGATACGGCTAACGTAAGTTACATTCCTAAAGACATGTATCGTAGAAATTCCATAGCGATAAATCCAGGCTATAACGTAGATGATGGAGTTCTATTGGGTTTGACGTATTGGCAAACAAACCCAGGTTTTAGAAAGCAACCTTGGGGCAATAAACAAACGGTATCTTTCTTGCATTCTTTTGCCACTTCTGCGTTTCAATTTAACTACAAAGGCGAATGGTTAAAAGCATTGGGCAAAGCAGATGTTATTTTAAAGGGGGATGTGTATGCTCCAGACAATACCCAGAATTTTTTTGGTTTAGGAAATGAAACGGAGTATAATCGAGACATAAAACCCATTTCTTATTACAGAACAAGGTTTAACATCTACCAAGTTGATCAAAGCTTTAGGTGGCGGAGGCCAAAATCTTCTTTTAGCGTTGGTCCATCGTTTCAATATTATCGATATGATAAAGGAGATAACCTTAATAAGTTTATTAGCCAAAATAACTTTACGAATGCACCAGATAGTATCGCTATAGAAAAAGACAAGGTTTTTGCAGGGGTAAAAGCAAATTTTTCTAACGATACCAGAGACAACGACTTATTGCCTGCACTTGGCAGTTACGTAGATTTTAACTTACTTATATATAAAGAGTTGACCCATTATGGCCACTCTTTCGGTCAATTTACAGGAAGTATTTCCCTATATAAAAATTTGGATGAAGGAAAGCACTTTGTAATTGCCGATAGGTTTGGCGGCGGAATAACGTTTGGTAAACCTGCCTTTTATCAAAACTTATATTTAGGTGGTGAGGGCAATTTGTTAGGTTATAGACAATATAGGTTTGCTGGCCAACATAGTTTTTACAACAACGTACAGTTTAGGGCAAAAATTGGCAATTTGGTAAATTATATACTTCCGGGGCAATTTGGAGTAATTGGATTTTACGATGTGGGCAGGGTGTTTGCAAAAGAAGAAGAATCTGACGTGTGGCACCATGGTGTTGGTGGAGGCGTATATTTTGCGCCGGCCTCTTTTACAGTGGTTAGGTTTGTTATGGGGCACTCAACAGAAGGATGGTATCCTTACGTAGGATTAAAGTTTAGATACTAAAGCTTCGGCTGTGCGGGCAAAAATTTAAACCCTGCTTAAATTTAGATAAATAAAATTGCCATAGCCAACCCGGTGGGATCGGCCTAGCAACAGTTTGGAGGAAAAAACGTCTGAAGCTGCTTGCAGAGAATTGTCGGATTACTCGTGCGAAGAGGATTCGCAGCCGCGCGCAGGAAAAAGCAAAGGAAAGGCCTCGACTCATCGATATTAAACAGCTTGGCGAATTTTAACTAAAGAGGTGCCAGCCATGAATGTATTCACGAGTGGATATTGATTAAATGCGTTCATGAACTCGCAGAAGTGCTCGGTTTTGCTAATTTTTGTCAAGAAAAAAGTAGGGCTCCCGTCCGGATAGGACAGCGTTGGTAAATTAGAGGTCGATTTTGGGAAGTTTGAAGACCGCAGAGAGAAATGAGATAGGATGCAATTGTCTTCAAAATTAACAACTTAAAAAAATAGTAGATGATGGCTTTTCTAAGTTTTTTTGGTCAGAAGTCTCAGATAAACAATAAAATTGTAAAATTTAAACCCTGATTAGTTTACATTTTTAATTGCTATACTCTGCAGCTGCTAGAACGCAATTTACCATCTCAACACAACTCAAAATAAACACGCTTCGGGTTGCTATTACCTCTAATAAAGACAAAGTTGAGCAAAATGTTTAAACATTAAAAAGGGCACTCTTTCAGCTTTAACCGCCAAAGGAATGCCCATAATATTATTATTTCTAGTTGAGTTTTAGCCTGCTAAAACCTTGCTAACCAAGTCTGCTGCTTCTTTTAATGCTATTGCAGAATATACTTTAAGGCCAGAATTATCTATTAGTGCCTTAGCTTCCTCCGCATTGGTACCTTGCAGTCTACAGATTATAGGTACAGGAATATCTCCAATTTCGCTATAAGCATCTATAACACCCTGCGCAACACGATCGCAACGAACAATACCGCCAAAAATATTGATTAAAATTGCTTTAACATTTGGATCTTTTAAAATGATGTTAAAAGCTGCTTTAACCGTTTGAGCATTTGCTGTTCCACCTACATCTAAAAAGTTTGCAGGCTCGCCACCGGCAAGCTTTATAATGTCCATGGTAGCCATAGCCAAACCTGCGCCGTTAACCATACAGCCAACGTTTCCATCTAAATTAACAAAGTTTAAGTTGCTTGCGCTTGCTTCAACTTCCATGGGATCTTCTTCTGTAACATCCCTCATGGCCGCATAATCTGGATGGCGGAACAAAGCGTTTTCATCTAGGTTAACTTTTGCATCAACGGCAATCACTTGATCATCGCTTGTTTTTAACACAGGGTTAATTTCAAACATAGAAGAATCTGTTGCGTCATAAGCTTTGTATAAAGAGGTAATAAATTTTACCATGTCTTTATGTGCGGCTCCCGTAAGTCCTAAGTTGAAAGCAATTTTTCTAGATTGAAAACCTTGCAAACCAACTTTTGGATCAATTTCTTCTTTAAAGATTAAATGAGGAGTATGCTCGGCAACTTCTTCAATATCCATTCCGCCTTCGGTGCTGTACATGATAATGTTACGGCCTTTAGCACGGTCTAAAAGTACACTTACATAAAATTCTTTAGTGGCAGAGGCTCCAGGATAATAAACATCTTGAGCAACCAAAACCTTACTTACCAGTTTTCCTTGAGGGCCGGTTTGAGGAGTAACCAACTGCATGCCGATAATGTCGGTAGCTCTTTGTTTAACTTCTTCTAAATTTTTCGCCAATTTAACACCGCCGCCTTTTCCGCGACCACCTGCATGAATTTGCGCCTTGATCACAACCCAATCAGAATTATAATCTTCTTTGAGTTGCTTTGCAGCTTCAACGGCCTTTTCTGGTGTATCGGCAACGATTCCTTCTTGAATCTTTACGCCGAAACTTTTTAAAATTTGCTTACCCTGATATTCGTGAATGTTCATTTGCTAAAATTTGCTCAAATCTACAATTTCAAAAGCCTCTTAACAAATAGATTCGCGGTTTTTTTACACAAAAGGAGGGGTAACGTTTGTTTTAAAGATGCATTCTTCCTATTTGGGTTTTATCAAAATTCATCTTTTTCGAGTTGGAAGTTGTTAAATTAAGCTTAGATGCAGGCGAGAAAAGCAAACTAATTGCAAAACCTTTTTAAAAGCTACCGCGCACAAAAAGCCCAATAAGTATTACGCCGATAATTAAAAACAATAACCTAGAAAAATATTCTCTGATGTATAAACCTGTTAAAATAGTCAATTCCTCATCTACATTGCTCTTAATCATTCCGCTGCCAGTTCTTGCCTTGTAGAAAACCTGTTTGTCGGTTCCATTATTTAAACTCCACTCGGTAATCCAATTTCTCTGGTACAAAAATTTAAATGAATCGCCATTTGTAAATTTAATTGTTGCATTTAAAGCAAGCCAGTTAAACGTAATAACTGCAAGAACCTCATTCCTATTGTTTAAGAGCAAGGTTTCGGCCTTACTAAGGCCTTGGGTTTTGAAAAGATAAATACCTGTCTGCGTGGTTGCAATGGCAGAGTTATGCCATGACTCAAAATTGAGCGCATATTTGAGCAACCCCTGGCTAAGAACCTGGTATTTACTATCAAATGTGTCTTTGTTCCAATTAAAGTCGTGGTTCATTAAAAATTCATTCTGTTATAGCTTTACGACCTTTAAAAACTTTCTTTGTTACAGCAATTAGCCAAAACCCTTTGATATTTGACCTTCGGAAGATAATCTAGGTAGGCTCGAAGCAATATCCTCGATTTTTTATAAAGCTTAGAAATTTGGTTTAAGCACATATTTATTGTAAAATCTAAAAATATGTTCGGCTGCCTCTTCTGCGGTATCTACCAATCTAAATAGATTTAAATCCTCTTCGTGTATGTTGTGTTCTGTTTTGAGCATTACATTTTTTATCCAATCTATTAAACCAGACCAATAAGGTTTACCCACTAAAATAATAGGAAAGCGCGCTATTTTGCCCGTTTGAATTAATGTTAACGCTTCAAATAACTCATCCATTGTACCAAAACCGCCTGGCAGTACAACAAAGCCCTGGCTGTATTTCATAAACATCACCTTGCGGATAAAGAAGTAATCAAATTCTAGCAGTTTGTTATGGTCTATGTATTTGTTGTGAAATTGCTCGAAGGGAAGCTCGATGTTAAGGCCAACAGACTTTCCGCCATTGGTGTAAGCGCCCTTATTTCCAGCCTCCATAATGCCCGGGCCACCGCCCGTAATTACGCCATAACCTCTTTCGGTAAGCAATTTACCGCATTTTTCTGCTATTTTATAATATTGGTGCGTTTCTGGCGTACGCGCTGAACCAAAAATGGTAACACAAGGGCCAATTTTGGCAAGCTTTTCAAAGCCATCTACAAACTCGGCCATTATTTTAAAAATCTGCCAAGAATCTGTTACTTTTATCTCTTGCCAATCTTTATTCTCGAAAGCACTTCTTATTTTTTCTTCACTCGTCATTTAATCGTATTTAAATTTTAGTATCTCGTCTGTTCTAAAGACTTTTTGCCTGTAAACCAAAGTAGTAAAAAGGTAATTAGCCCGTTTAAAACAATAAGTTCGAAGCCCAACGCATAGTTAAACCATTTTACAGAATGTTCTGCAATAATGTAGCACAGCACTGGCGAAAGTAAACAGATGTAGGGCACTAATTTATCGGCCACAGCTTTATTTGTTAACATTCCAAATGCAAACAAACCTAACAATGGCCCATAAGTGTAGCCCGCCGCGGTAAATATAGCATTAACCACAGAATCATCATTTATAATTTTAAAAACTAAGATTACAGCAACCATCACTACCGAAAAGCCAGCATGTACCCAATGTCTTTTACTTACCAACTTTGGGTCGTTTTGATCAGCCTTTTTATCAAAATGTAAAAAATCTACACAAAAAGAAGTAGTTAGGGCGGTAAGTGCAGAATCTGTTGTGGCAAAAGTTGCTGCGGTAAGTCCGAGCATAAATATAATTCCCGGGATGATGTTTAGATGTCTGAGTGCAATTTCTGGATATAAGCTGTCGGGCGTTTTCAAGGCTGCTACGTCTATTCCATTTTGTGCTGCATATAGGTAAAGCAAGGCGCCCACGCTTAAAAAGAAAATGTTCATCACCACAAATACCCCGGTAAACGTAAACATGTTCTTTTGCGCTTCCTTAATTGTTTTCATGCTGAGGTTTTTTTGCATCAAATCTTGGTCTAAACCAACCATGGCAACGGTAACAAAAACTCCGCCCAGAAATTGCTTAACAAAGTGCAGCTTGTTTCCCAAAAAGTTATCCCAGAAAAAGATTTTGGAGTAGCTGCTGTTTTTTACCGCTTCGAAGGTGCCCGCTACATCTAAATTTAACGATTTGGCGATGAAAACAATCGACAGCAACACCGAAAGAAGCAAAAATACGGTCTGCAAGGTATCGGTTATAATAATGGTTTTTAATCCCCCTTTATGCGTATAGGCCCAAATAAGTACTAGGCAAATGACAATGGTGATCCAGAAAGGAACATTCCATGCATCGAAAATAAATTTCTGCAATACAATGGCAACTAAATAAAGCCTAAAGGCAGAGCCAACGGTTCTGGAGATTAAAAAAATAACCGCACCAGATTTATAACTGTATTTGCCCAACCGCCGATCTAAATAGGTATAAATAGAAACCAAGTTTAGCCTATAATAAAGCGGCAACAATACTGTAGCGATGATAATAAACCCGACTGCATTACCCAAAATAAACTGAAAATACCCGAAATCGCTCTTTCCAACGGCTCCAGGTACAGAAATAAAGGTCACCCCAGATAGGGCAGTACCAATCATTCCAAAAGCAACCAGGTACCATTTAGAATTTCTATTTGCAATAAAGAAAGAAGAATTATCAGAATTGTTTTTAGAGGTTAGATAGGCAACTCCAATGAGCACCAAAAAATAACCCAAAAGAAAAGACAGCAGTACAAGTGGACTCATAAATTATATTTAGCCGTTAAATGTAGTAAAAACGGTTTTTAAAAAGACGGTTTTGTGAAATATTTACGTCGCCGCCATTAAGGCGTAATCAAAAAATACCAGTGGCTAAAAAAAAAGTCTCAACGGAAGCAATTATAGAGTTTTGGCCAGTTAGCAGTTTTTTAGAGCCCTAATTCCTACAATGCTGTAAATTTTATGGAGATGACTGGATGTTGAGCGAATCGTTAACAGATCTGTACCAAAATTATTCCGAGTAGTAAAGGTTCTGATTTGCTTTTCAGTGGATTTTAAATATTTTAGAGTATAATTTTTTCTAAGCGAATGAGCTGAAATCTAATATTTGACTTCCGAAGGCTAATTCAAAGTTTTAGTCACTTTGCATGTTAGAAAATCTCTTCTTGAGCATTTCCAAAGCACTGCCCAGCCAAAAATCAGTGCTTACAAGGCCGCTAGCTGTTTCTCCAGTACCAAAGCGTTCTACAAAGACTTTTTTGTTTGGCTCTAATTTATTACCTGTTAGATTTAAAAAAAGATCACTTAAAAGTTCGGCAAAACTTTCCTCGGTTTGCGGTCTTTGAAAAGAATCAATCTTTAGTTTCATCTCGTTCCAAAGAAGTGGATCGCCTTTAAGTTCCCAAGTAGCAGGTTTTTCTGTAAAAAGTGTGGATAATGGTAGGATTTGCATATTCTTAGATTTTAATTAATAGCACCATCGGATCCCTCAACTGATGGGTAAATTCCGGTTAGTTCTATTTATAACAGTAAATTTGTAATTTTGTTGTATTTCTATCTTGACATACAAGCATACTATGTTTTTTTAAAAACGATAATACTATCGTTTTGTCATTTAATTTGAAGTAGCCAGCTAATCAATTCGCGGTTGTCTACAATGCTCCAAGAGTGTGGATGGCGTTGATGATTTGGCTCCCGATAGCCTTTATTTTCTGTGGTAACTAGAATTGCATTCTTGTTGCCAAGCCTTCTCAGCTCGTTAATCATTGCCGAGCAGTCTAAAACATTCATGTTCGAAAAGTCGGCATTTCGATTTTTCAACCACCATTGTACATCTGGTTCGCAGTATATAATAATCGGAAAGTCTACTATTTTCTTAATAGCTGTCTGGCTAGTATCTGAATAAGAGTAGGGAGAAATTTTATAATAATTTTCCGGAACATCCTGCGGCTCGCCTCCCATCAGTTTTTTAATGTTGTCGACCATAAAAACATTCTCTTGGTTATAACTTCCATCAGTTGTAAGTATAATGTCTCTACTTGCCGAGATAAAAAATCTTTCAAAATCAAGAGTTGGGTCGATTGCAAATATTGCTGTAGGTTTTAAATCAGTTTCTTCTGCGAATTTAATAGCGCAGCTTCCACCAATTGAAAACCCGCCAATAAAGAGTTTTTCATTTTTCAGCCCGTGCTTTTTTCTAACATCTTGCAAAATCGATTTTAAAGATTCTTGGCTAAGGTTATCAATTCCGAAAGAGAGTCTGCCTTCTTGAAAAGTTGGTATAATGGTTAACAGTCTGCTTTGAGCCGCTAAAATTGGAAGGCCTGTTTGTTGCAACACACTTTCTGCAGTTTCTCCAAATCCTGGAATAATCACTAAATAACCTTTCAGCGGAAATTCAGCTGGATATAAAATCGTGTAGCAATTTCGCGTTGAGTCAGTTTTATCGAGAAAGACTTTTTCTTTTTTTTGTGCAAGGGCATTCAAAAAACTGAGAACTGTTAAGGTTGTAAATAGAATTTTCTGCATTTCTTCTAATAAGGATTGTGATGTTGGATAAACTTAATTGACCCTAATTTGTAGAAAATATTGCATCGATAAAGAAAATATGCGAGTTAGTAAATATGCAGTTAAAATGTACGTTTCTCAACTTTTACTAGTTGGTTGAAATCAGAATATCTTATCCAGATGGGTTCGGCACAGATGTATGCTATATCCGCCCATTTTTCCTATTCCTTTCCATCTGGAAAATTCTTAAAATAAATTTCTTTTAGTCTGTTCAGTTCTGCTTTCTTTGGAATTTTGGTAATTCCTTCATATTGAATGGTTTGTTCGTTCTCCCATCCAATTACAAATGAAATTAAAGAATTTGACATTATATTTGAATACTTACGAGATTTAGAAGATGTATCGAAAACGATTTTCAAATCTGGCGTTACTGCAATGCCAACAAGTGCCGATTCCGAATTTTTATCCGCTGATACAGTAGCTACGACGGCAACTTTGTTTTTATAGATAAAATCGTATAAAAATTCTTTTGTCATTTGGTAAAAACTTATTCATGATACCCACTTTCTACAAGCCGCTTTGAAATCCACCAGTAATTTCCACTTGGATCTATTACGCCAGATTGCCGATCTTGGTAATCCATGTCGGCTGGTTCAAATTCTACTTTAGCACCATGGTCTACCGCTCTTTTGTGCATCTCATCTACATTTTCTACGTACAAATAAAATGCTGTTCGCATTTCCATATATTGCCCTCTTGCCTGACTGATCATAAAACAAGAACTGCCTATTTTTAAAATCACATTCGCAATATCTTTGGTTTCGGGGTTGATGGATCGGTTGAGTTCTTCTGCATAAAATGCTTTTTTTAAAAAATCAATCAGTTCACTCGGATTTTCTACCATTAAATATCCGCTAACGGTGCCGAATCCTTCCGGGCGATAGGTGTTAAAGATTTTGATCATGATCTTGTTTTTTGCTGAAAGCCGCTTACGTTTAGCATCGAATATTCTAGAGTTAGAAAATTCTAACACGAATCATCCTTATTTTTAATCTATATACGCGGTGTCCTCGCCAATCTTATATCGAAGTGTATTGTTTCTCGAACTGTTTTTAATGTTTAACGCGCCACGCATGCGGTATTCAAATTTGCCAGTAACAATCATTTCATTTGTTTTACTATCAAAAACTATTTTATCTGCATGCGTAATTTCGAGTGCATCAGTTTTAATAGTAGCGTCGCCAAAAAGCTTCAAAATTGTTTTGTCTTTACTTAAGCTTGTACTATCATTACACTTATAAGACAAAATGGGAGTTTTTTTAGATGTTGTGCTTTCTTGAGCAAATGCATTGAAGCCAAAAAGAAGGAGGGACAGTAGGAGTAGATTTTTCATACTTGTGGTGATTGATTACTTATCTAAGATACAAAGGAAATGGGAAATGACAAAATGAGATTATTATACGAAAAAAATGTAAGGCATAACTACCTTATAGGCGTCAAGATGCCATCTGAGTTTTTATTGAGCTTCATTTTTACCAGTACTTCATGTAGTGTTTCGGCAGCTAAGCCGTGTAAAACCAATCTATAAGCTGCACTGTAGGTGGTTACAGGTACCATTGGATGTTTATTATTAATCAATCCCAAATGCCCGGGAGTTCCCAAAATTTGTGAAGTATAAATGGCAATTGTTTCATCCAATTGTAGTGAATTCGATGCTCTTACGAAATCATTTGAAGTTAAAAACAACTGATAAAAAGGCGTAAACAACTCGATGGCAGAACGTAGATCTAAAATATTTGTCCAGCGATTTGGAAAATCAATATGGTCAAATCGATCTTCCGTAATCATGTCGAAGTTAATTTTCTCTGGGCGCCCAATCGTTATATTCTTTTCTTTTAATTGTCTGTTCAAGTGAATAACAAAATTGTATAGGTTTAAATCGTGCTTTAAAAACAAATCATCCTTAACATCCTCAAAATTTTTGGGTTTTAAAGGATTTCCTACTATCGCAACATCTTTAACATTACCTCCAATAAACTGCAAAATCTCGGTGCCAATATTGAAGTGTCTAAATATAAGCAAGTTTGCATGTGGACTTACAAATCGGCGAAGTCCCCATGATAAGATACGATGTAAGACTTTTGAGGAGTTGATTAGCTTTGGAAAGAAAAACTTAAATATATGGATGAAAAACATGGTTATTTTAGACCAAAGCTGAACCAATGGCAACAAATACTTTGCTGATTTGGATGAATTATCTTTCATCAAAGCCAATTTTGTAGCGTGATTAATCGGAATGCTATCATCTAAAAGCAATGCCAACCAAGGGTTGGGATCTCTTTCATCGTGCGCCGACATGTCCATATTTTCGTCTATCATAACTCTGTTTAATAATTGCCCAATTCTTCTAATTGCATTTTGTATAATTTAGCTGTAATCTTGGCAGTTTTAACTAGCCGTTTAGCTACCTCCATATTCATTTTTGGATGATTTAATGCTTTTTCTAAGTTATGAAAATGGTTTTCATCGGCCACACCATGATAGGTAAAAAAAGACACCTGATTGTTTTCCAAATTTAATTGGTCTTTTATCATCTCTCCCCAAAAACCCGCTAGTCTTTTACCAATACCTTCTATAATAAACATAGAACCGAGCAAATCTATTGGGTTTGCCTTACTTGCTTGTTGAAACATAAATGAAGTAAGCGCAACAGTACCAATATTTTTTTCGCCCGCTTGTATCGTTTCGATGTGTTCCCCTAATGCTTCAAAATTTTTTTCGAGCATTTGATAGTCTTTATGCTCTGTGGCAGTATGTTTTATAAACGCCGAGCGCAACTCAAATAAATCTATATCTATATTGGATGCAGCACGAGATATCCATTGAGAACCATCTATTACCTGCTGCCTTAAATCCATCAACAATAATTTGTAATCTGAAATGCTCAGTTTACCATCGTGTATTTTAGTTATAATAGGCACTCTAAGCAATTCCGTTTCAAAGTCGATCCATATTTGCGCAAGGTTTCTAATCAGCCATTCAGAAGTTTCATTCTTATCGATAACTAATTCAGGAGATTCAATTTTTCTCAGAGGATATTTTTTTGCTTTCGATTCTGCTTTTCCTGTTACGGTAAGCTGCATAAACGACGTAACAAAACGACCACTTTCTGGTACCATGCAAAGTATTTTATCACCTTCCTTTAACTTTCCAGAATGCATCAACTCATCCAACATAATAAAAATAGAGGCCGCGCCAGTATTTCCTTTTGAACTGAGGTTGCTAAACCATTTATCATCAGCAATCTCGCCACCACCTTTCAGCATCAACTCCTTTATCGGCTCTTTAAATATCTCTGAGGAATAATGGCAGCATAGCCAATCAACGCTATCTTTTATGATTTTTCCTTGGTCAATCAACTCAAAATAATGCGCCACACCGATTTTAATCACCTTATCTAATAGCCTGGTGTCTTGCTTTAAATTGATTGCTCCGGCTTTAGAAGCTTCTTCATAACTTGGATAATCCAACCATGTTTGCTCTTCCTCATTTTTATTATCTGTTTTTCCGGTAAACATACAGACAGGAAATTCGTTCGCGTGAGATTTTATATCAATCCAATTTATTTTTAAGGAAATGCCGCTCTCATTTTTTTTGTTTTGAAGGACAAATGCTCCAGCACCATCAGAGAGCATCCATCTTAAAAACTCCGCATCGAAAGGCAAAGCGTCTACTTTTTGTGCTTCAAAACGAGATGCCTTAAACATTCTACTTGCCAACTCGCTGCCAACGCAAACAGCATTTTGTTTTTCGTTACATTTAATTTGAGAATATGCATTTTTGAGTGCCATAATTCCACTAGCACAAACGCTTTGAAAACTTGCTACCTCACATCTGTTAAAGTCTAGCCCAGCGTGTACCATGCTTGCAAAACCAGGGATGGGTAAATCTCCTTGGGTGGTTCCAGTGCACAATAATTCTACTTCAGAGCTTCTAAGGCTGCTTTTTTGCAATGCCTCGTTCACCGCATGTATGGCCAACTGCGCGTTAGAATGTGTAGTTTTTTGTTCTCTGTTTAACGCATAGTGGCGGGTTTTAATTCCATTTTGTTTTAATACACGTTCTTTAGCCCGACTGTCTTCGCCATTTATACGCCCTAAAAAATCTTCGATTTCTTCGTTAGAAACTGCCTCGTTTGGTAAAAACGTACCTGAACTTGTGATATATACTTCGTTCATCAATTATTTATTATGCTTAGAAAATAATTTATCCAAAAAATTAAGCGAAAAGCCATAGTTTCTTCTACCTCTGCTGTGGTGTTCATTATGGTAAGTGCCAAAGAGCGTCCAGCTTGTACCTTTTCCATCTCCAAATCGGTAGTTGCAATGTCCTGCAAAATTTATTAAAATACTCACTAATGGATATGTAAATACAGCGATGATAGAAAAAGGTATAAACGGAACGATGGTTAAGGGCATGGTGCTTAATAAAAGTGCTTCTACCCAGTGAAAACTGTACACAGAATAAGCGGTGGGTGTTTTTGATTTATGATGAATGAAATGAAAATGTTTCATCATAAATTTTTGATGCATTATTCTGTGCGCAATATAAAAATGGACTTCATTCCAAAGCGTAAGAATGATAAGGCCTATCAGAATATTAAGCCAAGTATTGGGTAATAAATTTATCGTATCAATCCTTATTAAATAGATGATTGGGATAATTGAAAACCCAAAAACAATGATTGATTTTATCGAGTGTTTTATTTCGAAAGTAATCTGCTCATTTGAAACCTTTTTACCTTCGATTTTATTGAGTAGGCGTTTGCGTTCTAGTATTTTGCAAATGGATAAAAACAAAAACCCTATGCCGAAGTATAAAAACAAGAAGTACGCAAAAGTTAAACCGTATAATACGATGTAAGAATCTTTAAATAAGATGTGCTCAATTAAAAGTCCCACTACTTATCGTAATTTATGTTGAATTGAGTTCTCAAACGGGTTTAATCTAATCTATGTTACGCCTTATTTCATCTAAGATATAAATTTTTACATCATCAAACTCATTTCTTTCTTTTTACAAGATTTCGTATCCTTAGAGTTGGGAATAGCTACGACATCATTTATCCAAAATCATTTTTAACTTTACCACATGCAGGCTTCTCGATTAGAAACAGAAAATAACTTTGGTAATTTAGAGCTCTTATCCAATCAAGTGGTTGAAGGTTTTATAACAGGCCTGCATAAAAGTCCTTTTCATGGATTTTCTGTGGAGTTTGCAGAACACAGGCAATATAATGTGGGTGATAATGTAAAGAATATCGATTGGAAATTATACGCAAAAACCGATAAACTGTATAGTAAACGTTATGAGGAAGAAACAAACCTACGTTGCCAATTTGTGGTAGATGCTTCTTCTTCCATGTATTTCCCGGAAGGAAAAAACAACAAATTGGCTTTCTCGGTAAAGGCGGCCGCTGCCTTAATGATGTTGCTAAAACGGCAAAGAGATGCTTTTGGACTAAGCCTTTTTACAGATGAAATCATCTTAAATTCTGATGCAAAATCTACTAACGCACACCAGAAATACCTATTTGCTCAAATGCAGAGTTTGTTAGATGAAGAAAATAAACCGGCAACAACCAATATAAGTTATGCACTTCACCAAATAGCAGATTTGGTGCACAAGCGTTCACTGATCATTATCTTCAGCGATTTATTGACAACTGAAGGAAATTCGGAAAGTATTGATGAGTTTTTTAATGCGCTACAACATTTGAAATTCAACAAGCACGAAGTAATTATTTTCAATGTATTAGACAAAGATAAAGAGGTAGACTTCGAGTTCGACAATAGACCGCACCAATTTGTAGATATAGAAACCGGAGAAACGGTTAAGGTGCATACCAATCGGGTAAAAGAAAATTATAAGAAAGCTTTCGTTGCTTATCGTCAAGAAATTGCATTAAAATGTAGTCAGTATAAAATAGATTTGATAGATGCGGATATTGCAGATGGTTATTTCCCAGTGTTGCAGGGCTATCTCATTAAAAGACAAAAAATGGGTTAAGTTTTTGCTAGCAGTTTTTAATTCGGCTTGTAAAGGCGCAAACATTCGCTCACTTTTAATGTTTGCTTTAAAAAAACTTTAAACCGATCAATACATGGAAATTTTACAAAAGGGTAGGCAAGCACCCGATTTTGAACTGTTTGCGACGCCCGATCAACGCCTAAAACTATCAGATTTTAAAGGGAAGAATGTCATTCTAGCTTTTTATCCAGCAGATTGGAGTCCAGTTTGCAGCGACCAAATGGCACTCTATAATGAGATGCTAAAGTTTTTTAATAAAAAAAATGCTCAGCTTTTAGGTATATCTGTCGACAGCGCTTGGTGTCATGGCGCATTTGGCAAGGATAGAAAATTACATTTCCCATTATTGGCAGACTTTGAACCTAAGGGCGAAGTAGCTAAAGCTTATGGCGTATATGACGAAAAGGCAGGAGAGAGCAAGCGTGCTTTGTTTGTAATTGATGGTGAAGGTAAGATTTCTTGGAGTTATCTATCGCCAACTGCCGTAAACCCTGGCGCAGATGGAATATTAGATGCATTAGATGAACTAGAAAAAAATAAATGATGAGTAAATTAAAAACAGCAGTAAACGAAGAAGACCACATTCAGGGAAGTAGCGATGCAAAGGTGATTGTGGTAGAATATGGTGATTATGAATGTCCGCATTGCGCCCATGCGCACCAAGTATTAAAAAATATTGTCGATTATTTTAAAGGACAAGTTGCACTGGTTTTTAGAAATTTTCTACTTACAGAAGTACACCCAATGGCTTATCCAGCCGCAATTGCCGCAGAAGCAGCTGCGAAGCAAGGCAAGTTTTGGGAAATGAACAATGGCCTGTTCGAGCATCAGGACGATTTATCAGAGGATTTATTCATCCAACTTGCAGAACAACTTGGCTTGAATGTTCAGCAGTTTCAAGAAGATCTTGACCAGTCGGGTGAATTAGAAGGAAAAATAGATGCAGATTTTGAAGGCGGTGTAAGGAGTGGGGTAAATGGTACACCTTCGTTTTATGTAAATGGAGAAAAATTTGACGGTGGGGCAGAAGATTTGTTCGATATGTTACGAGAAAGTAGTGAATAAAAAACCTCATATACGATTAAGTATATGAGGTATCAGATAAGGGTAACCGGAAAACTAAAAAACTGTTTATGAATTTTAGAGTTAACAAAACGGAAATCGCTTCTTGTGTTTTGTTATTTCAAAGGTGCAGTTTCTTTATGAAGAAAACATGAAGTTTCCCCATTTCAGGCCACCGCCGATATGTCCAAAAAATCCTATTATTTTAAACTTAAACCCAAACTGCTCAACAAGAGTGTATTATGTTTATAAATTACCTCTTAGTTCTTGTTCTCGTTCCAGCGATTCGAATAAGGCTTTAAAGTTACCAGCGCCAAAACTTTGTGCGCCCTTGCGTTGGATGATCTCAAAAAACAAGGTAGGCCTATCTTCTATCGGTTTGGTAAAAATTTGAAGCAAGTATCCTTCTTCATCACAATCTACCAAAATGCCCAATTCTTCTAAAATTTTTATCTCCTCGTCAATCTTCCCAACGCGTTCAGGCATCATGTTATAATAAGCCTCTGGCGGCGCGCTTAGAAATTCAACACCTCTTGCCTTTAACGCTTTTACCGTTTTTACAATGTCTTTGGTTGCTACCGCGATGTGTTGCACGCCTTCACCTTCATAATATTCTAAATATTCTTCAATTTGCGATTTCTTCTTTCCCTCTGCAGGTTCGTTGATGGGAAATTTAGAGAAGCCATTTCCATTGCTCATTACCTTGCTCATTAACGCAGAATATTCTGTGTTAATCTGCTTATCATCAAAAGACAAAATATTTACAAAACCCATAACATCTTCATACCATTTCACGGCGTCATTCATTCTATGCCAACCCACATTGCCTACACAATGATCGATATAGAGTAGGCCAACCTCTTCTGGATTATAATCACTTTCTAGCTTGCGAAAACCAGGCATAAATGCTCCTTTGTAGTTTTTCCGTTCTATAAATATATGTATCGTTTCGCCATAGGTATAAATTCCGCTCATTTTTACCTCGCCATCTTTATCTTTAATGGTTTTAGGCGTCATGTAAGGTTTTGCACCGCGGCTTGTAGTTTCTTCAAAGGCAGAATAGGCATCATCTACCCAAAGTGCCAATACCTTAACGCCATCTCCATGCTTTTTTACATGTTCTGATATGGGATGATCTGACTTTAAGGCAGTGGTTAGAACCAGTCTAATTTTTCCTTGTTGCAATACATAAGATGCATGGTCTCTAACTCCAGTTTCTGGCCCTGAATATGCCAATGCTTGAAAACCAAAAGCTGTTTTGTAATAATGTGCCGCTTGTTTGGCATTGCCTACATAAAACTCTATGTAATCTGTGCCGTTAATCGGTAAAAAATCTTGTGCCTCTGCTATTTTTTCTGCAAATGTTTGTGTGCTCATATTTGTTTTTTTGAAAATTTGATGTTGGCTAGTAGGTAATAGGTTTTAGGCTTTCCGCTTTGGTCTTTCCGCTTCCCCCTCATTCCTGCCAACTCTTATAGTAATTCTCGTCTTCGATGTCTAAAGCGTCTTGGGTAAGCATCAACGGTTTAAAAGGATCAATCATTACGGCCAATTCTTCTGTTTTTTCTTGTCCGATAGATTTTTCTACCGTGCCTGGATGTGGCCCGTGCGGAATGCCGCCCGGATGTAAAGTAATTTGACCTCTAACTACACTTTTTCTGCTCATAAAATCGCCATCAACATAATACAATACCTCATCGCTATCTACATTGCTGTGGTTATATGGCGCTGGGATAGAGTCTGGGTGATAATCGTATTTACGAGGAACAAAAGAACAGACCACAAAATTATTGGCTTCGAAAGTTTGATGGACTGGTGGTGGTTGATGTAGCCGTCCTGTAATGGGCTCGAAATCGTGAATAGAAAATGCGTAAGGATATTGGTAGCCGTCCCAACCAACATAGTCAAATGGATGGGTGCCATAAATATAAGGATAAATCAATCCCTGTTTTTTAATCAATACTTTAAAATCGCCATATTCATCATGTGTTTCTAAGTCCTCTGGCAACCTTAAATCTCGTTCGCAATAAGGCGAGTGCTCCATCAATTGGCCATATTGGTTCATGTAGCGTTTTGGCGACCTTATCGGGCTAAAACTCTCTACAATAAATAATCGATTATCTTCCGTATCAAATTCCATTTGATGAATAGTTCCTCTCGGGATAATAAGGTAGTCGCCGTAACCAAACTTGATGTTTCCGAAGCCGTTTTTTAATGTTCCAGAACCTTCATGTACAAAAATCATCTCATCAGCCTGGCTATTTTTATAAAAATAATCAGTCATTGATTTCTTTGGCGCTGACAGCACAATATGTAAATCATTGTTAACCAGCACAGGTTTTCTGCTTTTTAAATAGTCGTCTTCTGCTTTAATTTTAAAGCCGATTAAACTGGTGTGTTTTAAATGTTTTTCTCTTGCAATTTTTGGTTCTACAGAATGAGGTTCTCCCAATTCTTTTACCAAAGTTGGTGGATGGCAATGATAAACCAGCGAATACAAACTCGAGAAACCTTCAGTAGAAACAAGTTCTTCAGCGTACAAACTTCTGTCTGGTTTGCGAAAAACGGTATGGCGCTTTGCTGGAATTTGACCCAATTTATGATAAACAGGCATAATAATAGGATATTTTAGTTTAGAAAATAGAAAAGGAATTGGCATTAAAGCCAAAATAAAACTTAGGTGTAAAACCTGTTTTATTTAGAATATTGTGCCATGATCAGTTTAGAAAGCATCTTGTAACGGCGCGCTGCAATGGCGTCGTTTACTAAATTGATATGTAATGCTTTTAAAATCATGGTCTGAATGATGCTAATTTAGCATTTTTTTAGGACAAATTAAATTAACTTTAAGCCATTAAAATTAAAAACCATGAAAATTGCGCTAATAATTTTACTTGCATTTGCGATGTACTTTCCGAGCCAAGCCCAAAATCGAGGAAAATACAAGATAAAAGTTGTAGAACACAACCATAAAAGACACCGCGGTATTTTCTATGCAGCGAATGATAATGGGTTGATTCTTTATAGAAGAAAGGGAGATACCACCTTCGTAAAAGCAGAAAACATTTCAGCACTTTATATCAGTCGCCCTGGTATTGTTGTTCCTATGGCGGTAATAGGCGGAGTGGCCCTTTTTATAGTTGGTGCGACTACCCCTGGTATAGATGGCGCTGCATTAGCTATTGCGGGCGTACCGTTGGGGGTAGCCGGCGGCTTATTACTTTCTCAGCCGTTTGCAAATAAAAGATACTATAGAAAACTAGAAGCTAAAGATTTTCCGCTCATCAAAAGTGACCTTAGAAAATATACAGTAGTGAAATAATGATGTGGGATAATTTGTGTTAGGCTTAGGGTTTTGCTCTCAAGTAGTTTTGCCAAATCAATTATATTTTTCTTTGGGATTAAAATTTGCACTCATAAATTATTCTATTGAACCATGTAAGCAGCAGATTTCGATTAATTTCTGTTTTCTAAGTATAACGTTTACAGGACTTTCGGCAAGCTTAGTAGAGTGTGTGAAGTAATATGATAAATCAGGATCTTTAAATTGGTGAAATTCTGAATTTCTTGCTACTTCTTTTCCTTTATTTCTAAGTGTTTCTAGATCTAAATTTATAGCCTGAAGGATTGCACTTCTTTTAACTAAAACATACTCAACTTTATATATATCATCAATACTGTCAAAATCCTTTTTTGCAGTTAAAAATAGCAATTGATAATATGCTGTTTTTTTGCTTTTGTCTGTTAGCCAACCTTCAACTCTTTCTCCCCTTTTATTAATAAAATTTAATTCGAAGGCAAACGTAGGCAGGCCTCCCTCTAAATAATACAACTGAGCCTTTTCGTCTATAATGATGTTATTTAATCCTTTGGTTGGAATTGAGGAAACAATATCAGAGCCAGCAAATTGATCCTCAATTGTATTTGTTCTTAGGGCGTTTATAAATAAACTTTGGTTATATAGTTTACGGTCTAAAAACTCAGATAAAATTCGTTCTCTTCTCATATCATTTTCACGAAACGTATTGTAAGTCATTACGGGTTTGATTTAATGCTTGATGAATGGACTTTAATTTTTTCACTTAACGAAATTCCTATTTTTTCTATAACACCAACAACTAGCGCATTTCCCATAAAAAAGGCTCTTTTTGTGTCAGAAATTCCATCAAATTTCGTGTGGTTATCAGGAAACATATTTAAACGCTCTAATTCAATTGGCGATAATCTTCTAAAACCTTTTTGAGTTTGAATAACGTGTTTAAATCTCGATGCAGATTTGCCGCCTTCGCCCGTAATAATTGTTCTCGAAGGTTTTTCTAAAGAATCGGGGAAAATCATTCCGCCTTCGCTATAGTTGTATTCAAAACCGTCTGCATTGGTTCGCATTTCTTTTTTTGGGCCTTTCAGGTATTTCCATTTGTCTAAATCCTCGTCATTTATATAAAAGTCTTCGGTAGCTTCTCCATTTTGGATCAAGTCTTTTAGAATGGTAAACTTTCCATCGTATTTCGGCTTAGTTTTAATTGTTGTTACATTTCCGTCGATCATTAACCCCGAATTTTCAAACAAACCTGTTTTTCCGTTTTTATTAAAATTTTCAGAAATGGAGACAATATCGCCTTTTAGCGTAAGCTCGGTTGCAGACAAAGAAACTTCTGTTGTTACAGGAAAAGAATTTGCTAAAGTACCATCTCCCAAAATCCATTCAATAGCCGAAGTGTTTTTTATGTCCTCGTAAATGCCTGTTCCTTGTAGGTAAGCCAAAATAAAAATTCTTCTCCGTCTTTGTGGCATTCCAAATTCGGCCGCATTAATAACACGCCATTCAACAGCATAGCCTAAATCGTTTAAACTTTTTAAAATTATTGCGAAATCTCTACCACGTTGTCCTGATGGCGAAATTAACAACCTATCAACATTTTCTAGGAAAATATACTTCGGTTTGTTTTCTTTTTCTGAAAGAATTTTATGAATTGACCACCATAAAACACCTTTTTTACCTATTAATCCTTTCGAGTTTTTCAGCGTTGTTGCAACAGAATAATCTTGACAAGGAAAACCGCCAACCAATAGATCGTGATCTGGCATTTCTGAAACTTCGACACTGGCAATGTCTTGGTTTGCATGTCCTATTTTTCCAAAACGGCTTTCATAAACCGTTGATGCGTGTTGCACTTTTGTTGATGGTTCCCATTGATTGCTCCAAACTACAGCGTAGTTAAGGTTTAATGGTTTTTTATAGTTTGATGATGCCGATTTTCCATTCCATCCTTCAAGCCCAAGCCTAAAACCACCAACACCTGCAAACAGTTCTAAAACTTTTATTTTATTTTCCATTATTTACGCTCTTAAGGTATTTTACTTTTTCTTCGGCAAACTTTAGGATTTCAATGTCCGCTTCCTCGTCGATAATTTTGTAAGCTATTTGTTCGCTCAAAAATTCTGATTGCAGTTCTTTTTTGTCAACTTGAAAATATTCAGCAATTTGGCTAATTATTTGTGTCGTCGGATGTCTTTCATTACGCTCAATTCTTGCAAACAGCGAAGTGTCCATTTCCAAATTTTCAGTAACAACTTTCAAAGTCTGTCCGGCTCCTTCTCTCAAACTTCTTAAAAGTTCCCAAAAAGATGAATGTTTTTTTACAATAGCCATTTGGTCATATTTCGTCCAAATATACAAGTCTTTTGAAAATGGATAAATCAAGTCTAGTTTTTTTTATTTTTTGCTGAAGTTTGGTTTTAACGTTTGGCTTGGATAGTTATCCTGAAATAAAGTCTGGAACATAATTAATAACAGAACCGAAAGATTTTCCCCCAGTTAAAAATGACTTAAAATAATACACAGCGGTAAAATGATTGGTATGTTTTTCGCAGTGAAATTGTTAGATTTACCTCAACCATTAAATTAAAACCGCATGAAACTTCTATCATACAAAACTGAAGAACTAGAACATTTAGGCATTTATCTAAATGGCCATATATATAACTTAAATAGCTGCGATAAGCTAATTCCAGACAATATGAATGCGTTTTTGCAGGGTGGCGAAGATTTAATGGAACGCGCAAAACAGATTAACGAAAAAATTAGAGAGGGCTTTCTTGATGCCAAAGAAGAGGTCTTTTACGAGATTTTAGCTCCAGTTCCAAATCCCCCAAGTTGCAGAGATGCTTACACTTTTAAACAGCATGTAGAAACTTCGCGCAAAAATAGAGGTGTAGCAATGATTGCAGAGTTTGATGAATACCCAGTGTTTTATTTTACCAACCACAACGCAATTGTGGGCACAGGAGAAATATCATGTATGTTGGATCATTTTGAGCAATTAGATTTCGAATTAGAGCTTGCAGTGGTTGTTGGCAAAAGGGGCAAAAACATTCTTGCCGCAGAAGCGGATGAGTACATTGCTGGTTTTATGATTATGAACGATTTGAGCGCGCGCAGGTTGCAGATGGAAGAAATGAAGCTGAATTTAGGGCCTGCCAAGGGAAAAGATTTTGCCACCGCAATTGGTCCGTGGTTGGTTACGCCAGATGAGTTAGAGTCTTTTAAAGTTGCTGCAAAAAATAATCACGTAGGCAATGTGTACGATTTAAAGATGACTTGTAGAGTTAACGGCCAATTGGTTTCTAGCGGCACAGCAGCCGATATGAATTGGACTTTCGCTGAACTTATAGAACGTTGCGCGTATGGCGTAGAATTGCTCCCTGGAGATATTATTGGATCCGGAACAGTTGGAACTGGTTGTTTTTTAGAGTTGAATGGCACAGGTAAATTAAACGACGCTAATTATAAGCCGCAATGGTTAATGCCCGGCGATGTAGTAGAAATGGAAATAACAGGTTTGGGTGCACTTACAAATACCATTATAAAAGATAAAAGCGATTTTTCGATCCTTGCGCTAAAGAAAAAAGCAGTATGAGGTTTCCAATCACGTTGCTCGTTGTTTTCACAATAGTTTCCATTTGGTCTTTTATAGGGTGCAAAGAATTATTTACCTGGTTTTTAGAATGTTTGCCTGCATTTCTGGGCGTAATTATTCTAGTTCTTACTTACAAAACCTTTAAATTTAGCAACCTTACGTACCTCGCTATTTTTATTCAATGCGTTGTTTTAGTTGTTGGTGGGCATTATACTTATGCAGAAGTTCCGTTGTTCGATTGGATTAAAAACACTTTTCATCAAACAAGAAACAACTACGACAAACTTGGGCATTTTATGCAGGGCTTTACACCCTCTATAATTGTCAGGGAGATTTTCCTTAAAAAGAAGGTGGTAAATGGAAAGAAATGGTTATCATTTATTGTAATATCTATCGCGTTGGCGATCAGTGCTTTTTATGAATTAATTGAATGGTTTGTTTCTGTAAATACCGGTTCATCGGGCGATGCCTTTTTGGGAACACAAGGCTATATTTGGGATACACAATCTGATATGCTTACCGCACTGATTGGTTCGGCTGTAGCCATTTTTTTATTTAAAAACATACAAAATACATCAATAAAAAACACTAACTAATATGCTATCATTTAAAGTTGAGGATTTACAACCTGCACAGGTGCAAAATTATTTATATTATGCCGTGGCGCCGAGACCGATATGCTTTGCATCTACAGTAGATAAAGAAGGAAATGTTAACCTTAGCCCCTTTAGTTTCTTCAACCTTTTTAGCATAAATCCACCAATCTGTATATTTTCTCCCGTTACGCGCATGCGAGACAATTCTACCAAACACACCTTAGACAACGTGCTTGAAGTGAAGGAATGCGTTATAAACATTGTAAATTATGCAATGGTACAGCAAATGAGTTTGGCAAGCACCGAATATGGAAAAGGGATTAACGAGTTCGAGAAAGCTGGTTTTACCATGGCTCCATCTACCTTGGTAAAGCCACCAAGGGTTTTAGAAGCGCCGGTGCAGTTAGAATGCCGCATAAAAGAAGTGGTTAAGCTTGGCGATCAAAAAGGGGCGGGCAACTTGGTGATTGCAGAGGTGGTAGTTATCCATGTACAAGAAGATATTTTAGACGACAAAGGCAATATAGACCAGCAGAAGATAGATTTGGTTGCACGCCTTGGTGGAAATTGGTACGCTAGAATTACACCAGAAAGTTTATTTGAAGTAGAGAAACCGCTAAGAACTTTGGGTATAGGCGTAGATGCCCTGCCAAAAAGCGTTAGATTATCTATGGTGTTAAGTGGTAACGATTTAGGACGATTGGGAAACCTAGAGACTTTGCCAACTGCAGAAGAAATTGACCAATCCATGCACCTACCGGCCGTAAAAGAAATATTAGATGCCACCATCGGCGATGCAAAGACTCGAGAGATTGAGTTGCATACCCTCGCAAAACGACTGATACTTAGTGGCAATATTAAAGACGCACTAACTGTAATTTTACTTTAATTATAAATTACGACTTTACTCTTCTCTCAAAATCACTGCAATTTCTTCAAAGCCTTTTTCTTGAGCAAGATCAGCCGGTAGTTTTCCGCCTTCCATTCTCAGAGAAACTTCTGCGCCATGTTCCAAAAGCAAGATAATAAGCTCTATATTACCCAATTGAGCTGCTGTATGTAATGGAGCAATGCCAGCTTTTTGGCAAACATTAGGATACGCACCCGCTTCTAAAAGCATTTGGGTAATGTTGTAATTGTTTGCAGCAACAGCCGAGTGTAGAGGAAAGACATTAAAGCCATTTTTAGACGGCAAATTGACGTCAGCACCTTTTAACAATAGAAATTTAGCCAATTGTTCATGGTTGAATAAGCAAGATAGTCCTAGAGGAGTGAAGCCATCTGCAGAAAATTCATTTATCAGCCCTGGATTTTTAAAAATAGCTAACGTTACCTCTTCAAATTTACCAACAGCGCAGGCATCAAAAATAGTAAGGTTATTTATGTATTCGCTGATCAGCGATGCAATATCTTTACGCTTATAATAGCAGGCAAGCATTAATGCCGAGGTTTGATGAGAAGTTTGACATCGAGCCAAGTCTGGTTTCTGTAGTAAAATTTCTTTAACAGCTGCGATATTACCAACTTCTATTTGTTCTTCAAGATGCTCAATATCCATAACTGAAAATGCGATGACCCCTTTGGGTTTTTTTGCTGATAAAATTAATTTGAAACCTCCACTAAATTATACATTTGAATTCATAAACAACCTTTTTGTAGGTATTTTTTTGATAACTACTCTGTATTGTTGGCGTAAAAAAAATCCCGCTCCGCAAAAAATGCGAAACGGGATAAACCTAAAAACAAAAATCAATAATCCTAAAACCTCAAGTGTGATGCTAAATAGACAAAAAAATAAGCCTAAGGTTTAATACCCTCAACATTTTTTATCTTAATTTAAACTGTGTGTTCAATCGATGGTTAGGCAGTAAACATTGATTAAATTCGAATAACCTGCAATTTTCTCAAAGCTTTTTGTAAATCCTGCGCAGATTTGCATAAGTTTGTTATCATTTTAAAATTTTAACGAAGAAGATGTCCGCACGTGGTAATCAGTTCAAAACCAATTCTTTCAAAAATAACAATACAGAAAATACCTCTGGCAAATCGGCTAGATCTAGGCAGCCCAGAGAAAAAACAGAATATTTACCAAAGTTCGATTTGCAAGACGGACGCGCCGTTAAGGTTTTCGGCCTGTTTTTCATCGTTTTATCACTTTACTTTTTAATTGCATTTACTTCTTATCTATTTACGTGGCAAGATGACCAAAGTTATGTAATAGATGCAAACGGTGGTTGGGGCAATCTCTTCAAAACTACCGAAGAACTTAAAAACTTGGGCGTTAATACCTCTGTGGTACAGAACTGGCTTGGTAAGTTTGGTGCTTTGTTGTCTCATCAATTTATTTATGAATGGTTTGGAATTGCATCGTTTTTGTTTGTGTTGGCATTTTTTATTATTGGCTATAGGTTGCTGTTTAAGGTAAGAATACTATCTATTTCTAAAACTTTAGGTTATAGCTTTTTCTTCTTAATTTTTATCTCTATAACGTTGGGCTTTGCCCATGGCTTTTGGACAGATTCGCCACATTTTTTAGAGGGCGAATTTGGTTTTTGGAGCAATAAAATTTTATCTGCACAAATTGGCACTGCAGGTGTTGCAGGACTCATTTTATTTGCAGGTTTAACTGCGTTGATCGTGGCTTATAACATCGATTTTAAGTTTCATAAAAGAGAGCGCTTTGAAGATGATGAAGACGTAGATGGAGAAGTTAAGCAGAACCAGCTGGTTAACGAAGATAGAACAAAGATGGCGCCATATACCGAATCTGGAAAGCGACCTACGTTGAACGAGAAATTGGCACAGAACGTGTCGGTAGATTCGTCAAAACAAGATTTGGAAGATTTTGTTCCAGTAACACCTATTAACAAAAAACCTTTACCGGTTAACAAGATAGTTGCACCTCCGCTTATTGTTGAACAACCAAGAGAACAAGAAGAGCCGATTGTTTCACCACCATTAACAGTCGAAAAAAGTGCAGAGGATATAAAATCTGAAGATTTGGTGGAGCAGTTTGGAGCTTATGACCCCACGCTCGATCTTCCGGGGTATAAAAAACCTACATTAGATTTGCTAGAAAATTACGGATCGGGCAAAATATCGGTGAATGCCGAAGAGCTGGATGCAAATAAGAATAAAATTGTAGAAACGCTCAATCATTACAACATCGAGATTGACAAAATAAAAGCAACGATAGGGCCTACCGTAACACTTTATGAAATTATTCCGGCGCCAGGGGTTCGTATTTCTAAAATCAAGAATTTAGAAGACGATATCGCTTTATCTCTTGCCGCCCTTGGCATTAGGATTATTGCGCCAATGCCCGGAAAAGGAACAATAGGTATTGAGGTGCCAAATTCGCATCCAGAAATGGTTGCTATGCGAAGCATGATTGCCACAGAGAAATGGAACCAGACCAATATGGATTTGCCAATTGCGTTGGGAAAAACCATCAGCAATGAGGTATATATTGCAGATTTAGCTAAAATGCCCCATTTATTAGTAGCAGGAGCTACAGGCCAAGGTAAATCTGTGGGTATAAACACTATTTTGGTTTCGCTACTTTACAGCAAACATCCAGCTGAGCTAAAATTTGTACTCGTAGATCCTAAAAAAGTTGAGCTTACGCTATTCAACAAAATTGAACGCCATTTTTTAGCAAAGTTACCAGGAGAAGAAGATGCCATCATCACGGATACGAAAAAAGTAATAAATACCCTAAACTCACTTTGTATAGAAATGGATCAGCGTTACGATCTATTAAAAGATGCGCAAGTAAGGAATTTAAAAGAGTACAATGCCAAATTCATCAAGCGAAAGCTAAACCCAGAAAATGGGCACAGGTTTTTACCTTTTATCGTGTTGGTGGTAGATGAGTTTGCCGATTTGATGATGACGGCGGGTAAAGAAGTAGAAACGCCAATTGCCAGGTTGGCCCAATTGGCCAGAGCCATTGGCATCCATTTGGTTCTCGCTACACAACGACCTTCGGTAAATATTATTACGGGTACCATAAAAGCCAATTTCCCGGCAAGGTTAGCTTTTAGGGTTTTGTCTAAAATAGATTCGCGGACCATTTTAGATACTGGTGGCGCAGATCAGTTAATTGGTAGGGGAGACATGCTTTTGGCAACAGGAAGCGAGTTAATCAGACTTCAATGTGCATTTGTAGACACGCCAGAGGTAGATAGAATTTCAGAATTTATCGGCAATCAAAGGGGATATTCTGACGCTTATTTGTTGCCCGAATATGTAGACGAAAATGGAGAAGGTGGGAAAATGGATTTTGATGCTAATGAGCGAGATTCGAAATTTGAGGAAGCAGCAAGGTTAATTGTGATGCATCAGCAAGGTTCTACATCGCTAATCCAACGAAAGATGAAATTAGGCTATAATCGTGCTGGCCGGATAATAGATCAGTTAGAGGCGGCCGGAATAGTTGGGCCTTTCGAAGGAAGCAAAGCTAGAGAGGTTTTATATCCAGATGAATATTCTTTGGAACAGTTCTTGAATGGTATAGATAAAAAGGGATAGATTAAACCATGAGGTTAAAAATCACTCTATATCACAACACATAAAAAAAAGCATATATAAAATGAGAAAATTAGTAGTAGCCATGATGGTGTTGGTAGGATTTACAACCATAGCCCATGCCCAGCAGGATGCAAAAGCCAAAACTATTTTGGCGGCAGTAAGTAAGAAGTACAAATCATATAAATACATTAAAACAGAGTTTTCGTTTACGCTAAGCAACCCAAAGGCAAATGTAAAAGAAACGCAGCAAGGCGTGCTTTACGTAAAAGTTAATTCGAACAAGTACAAAGTGTCCATGACGAACCAAGAACTGTACAGCGATGGTAAAACTCAATGGACTTATTTAAAAAAGGATAAAGAAGTTCAGGTAGGCAATGTAGACAATAGCAGTGATGCCATTAATCCTGCTAAAATTTTTACCGTTTACGAGAGTGGTTTTAAATACCTGTACACAGGGGAGAAGAAAGTTGGTAAGAAAACCTATCAAATGATAGACTTAACACCGATTAACGGCAAAAAAGCCATCTTTAAAGTTCGGTTAAGCATAGATAAGGCTGCAAATCAGATTGCTAGTGCTGTTTTATTTGATAAAAACGGGAATACGTACACCTATAACGTAAAGTCTTTTGCGCCAAATTCAAGTATGTTAGAAAGTACGTTTACGTATGATGCCAAAGCGCATCCAGGTGTAGAAGTAGTAGATCTAAGGTGATAACCCTTACTTAAAATAATTGAGGTTCGGCATAAATGTCGAACCTTTTTTATTTAGACCCATTTTATTTTTTAGCTTCTTTGAGTGTTACGATGGTATAGTAGCAAGGTATTCCTTGTGGGTCAACCAAGCTTTTGCCCTTTAAAGTAGGAGTTATATTTGCTCTTGGCATAATCTTGAAGATGCCATGCCAAAAAACGATTTTAGAAAAAATTATTCGCTTTAAAATGGTATCGTTACCTTTGTTAGCATGGTTCTATCGCTTACAAAACACACGCTCGAGAAGTTAGAGCTGCTTTTATTGGCTATGGGCTATAAAGTTAGGTATGAGAAAGGAAGCTTTAAAACAGGATCTTGCTTATTGGAACACAATAAGATTGTGGTGGTGAATAAATTCTCTAATTTAGAAGTTAAAATTTATGCACTTGCAATGCTCGTAAAACAAAGCGGGCTTAACGAGGTTAATTTGCACGAGAAGCAAAAGCAGTTTTACCAATCATTAATGCAAACCGAACTGTTTTAATCTTCGAAAAGATGGGAGAATTTAATTGATGACAATAACATTTTTAGGTACTGGAACCTCGCAAGGTGTACCGGTAATAACTTGCCCCTGCGACGTGTGCAAATCCAAAGATCCGCACGACAATCGGCTTAGAACTTCTGTATTGATACAAACAGAAGATAAATCTTTCGTAATCGATAGCGGTCCAGATTTTAGATACCAGATGCTGAGGTCGAATGTTCAAACGATAGATGCGGTATTGTTTACGCACGAGCATAAAGACCACATCGCCGGATTAGACGACATTAGGCCTTTCAACTATCTTCAAAAAAAGATAATAGATGTTTATGCTACCGAACGTGTACAATTGGCACTAAAGCGAGAATTTAGTTACATCTTCGCAGAGACTAGATACCACGGGTTACCGCAGATAAACGTTCATACAATTGTAGACGGACGAGCTTTTAATATTGGTAAAACGGCAATAATGCCCTTTGAGGTAATGCACCATTTATTACCCATAACTGGTTACAGAATTGGCGATTTTACGTACATCACAGATGCCAAAGCGATCTCTCCATCATCCATTGAAAAGATTAGAGGAACAAAGGTTTTGGTGTTGAATGCGTTACAAATAACAAAACACATTTCACATTTTACCCTGCAAGAAGCCATAAATTTTGCACAGGAAATTGGTGCTGAGAAAACATACCTAACGCACATTAGTCACAACTTGGGTTTACACGAGGAAGTTTCTAAAGAATTGCCGAAAGGCATTATTTTGGCCTACGATGGTTTAACGATAGAAGTTTAAGTTTCAAAAATCTCTATCAATAACAAAAACTTATTTATATTTGCGCCCACCTACCCGGGTGGCGAAATTGGTAGACGCGCCAGCTTGAGGGGCTGGTGCTGGCAACGGCGTGGCAGTTCGAATCTGCTCTCGGGTACATTATTATCTTTTTAAAGCCTAATAATTTAATTATTAGGCTTTCTTTTTTTAACTGAAATCCATTATTTTTCAATTTCTTATACCAGCAATTAAAAGCCATGTATATCGCGTTCGGTAGAGCAATTAAATTCTTAGCTTACCTTTTCTTTTGAAAGGAAATATTTATGTTCTTTATAACTAACATAATATGGCAGAGACACTCACAGTAAACAATGTTTCAATCTGGATACCATTACAAAGACCCAAGAACTAAATTTTAAAACGATGTTTCTGCAAAACTCTTGGAAAACTTTATTTCTAGTCTTATTTCAAAAACCTAGATATGGTATGTCTGCCTATGGAGTTTTCCAACAAATACTGTCGGCTTGAGGTTGTAATGGGCACTGAAAAATCACAATCGAGATAGCATTTATTTGTGCTAAGGGTTACAATATGATTTATATTGATGATGTACTGTTTATGCACTCTGACAAAGTGATGGGAGGGAAGCTGTAGATCTAAGTTTTTTAAACTCACTAACACAACATGTTGTTCTGTGCCGGTAAAGATTTTAGAAAAATCCCCGTTGCTTTCTATGTAGATCACATCATGAAATTTAAGCTTCGAAATTCCTCTTGGTTCTTTAAAATAAAAATAATCGTCCTCCTCTGTTTTTAACGGGGAAGAAATATCTTTTACTTTTGCCTTAAGTTTTAGGTAATCGGTGGCCTTTTGTATTGCTTTCAACAGTCGATCAAAAACAATGGGTTTTTCTATATAATCTATTGCATTAACGCTATAAGCATCTAATCCATACTCTTTATAGTTGCTTATAAAAATGAATAATGGTGGATTTGGCAAACTTCTTAACAATTCTATGCCAGACAATTCGGGCATCCGTATATCCGAAAAAACAATATCTACTTTATTATTTAGCAAAAAGCGGAGTGCCTGCACACTACTAGAACAGACGGATGCCAAACCTAATTCGCTTATTTTGCGAACGTGCATCTCTAGAACGTTCCGATCGATTTCATTATCATCTACTATTAAACATCTGTACATCTTCTATTCTTTAAGTTATACTGAATCTAACAGCACAAAAAATAAAAAATTCTCTTTGCTAAAGATAACCTAAAATCTGAAATACACTACATTATTGTCGTTTTTGTGTCTGTTTAATTAATTTTCACTCTCAAATTTCTAAGAAAATGATCTGCAATGACCAACGCCGCCATTGCTTCTACAATTACCACCGCTCTTGGTACCACACATGGGTCATGCCTACCTTTCCCTTTAATTTCTGAAGATTCGCCCGCGGCATTAATGGTCTGTTGGTTGTGCATGATGGTTGCAACAGGTTTAAACGCAACTTTAAAATTAATATCCATTCCGTTGGAAATTCCACCCAAAATTCCACCAGCGTTATTGGTTTTTGTCTCAAAAATTTGTACATCTGCCGATTTTGCCAATGGGATATCATTGTGTTCTGATCCTTTCCATTCGCTGCCCTCAAAGCCAGAACCATATTCGAAACCATGAACGGCATTAATGCTCAACATCGCCTTACCAAGATCTGCATGCAGCTTGTCGAAGACTGGCTCGCCCAAACCAGCGGGGCATCCCTTAATAATACAGCTAATTTTGCCACCAACAGTATCTCCATCTTTCCGAATTCCATCGATGTATTCGATCATTTTTTCGGCAATGCCAGCATCTGCACAACGTACTATGTTCTCTTCTCTCGTTTTTAGCAAGGCCGATAAATCATTACCCTGCAACCCTGATGCATTTAACACACCAACAGAGGTAACATGAGCAAAAATTTCTATTCCTTTTTGTTTTAACAATAGTTTTGCCACCGCACCAGCAGCTACCCGAGCCGCAGTTTCTCTTGCAGAAGATCTTCCACCACCGCGATGATCTCGAATCCCGTACTTTGCATCATACACATAATCTGCATGGCTTGGTCGATAAACATCCACATTGTGGCCGTAATCTTTTGAGCGCTGATCTTCGTTTGGAATAAGCAATGCGATAGGCGTGCCAGTTGTCTTTCCTTCAAAAACTCCAGATAATACCTGAACAGTATCGCTTTCCTTACGCTGTGTGGTGATTTTAGATTGGCCAGGCCGCCTTTTATCCAACTCTGATTGGATAAAATTAAGATCAAAATCTAGCAACGGCGGACAGCCATCAATAATAACACCTATAGCCACACCATGCGATTCGCCGAAAGTGCTGATACGAAATATTTGTCCAAATGAGTTGCCAGCCATATTTATTTTAGATTTACGATTTTAGATTTTTAAATTTGAGAATTGAGTTTTTCCACTTTTATTGTACTAAATTCTGCTCACTGTCTCATTACTTGTTTTTTTGATTTTAACGGAGAAAGTCTGATGTCTCAAATCTCATGTCTCACATTTTTTTTCTACCTCAAATCCTGCCTTTTTTAAGTCCTCCCAAAAGTATGGATAAGATTTCTCTACCACTTGCATGTCTTCAATTTCCACCTCATCTATAAGTAGTGCGAGAGGAGCAAAGGCCATTGCCATTCTGTGATCTTCATAAGTTGCAAAGCTAACTTTGTCTGGAAAATGAAGATCATCGCAATTTAACGTGTACATTAAATCCTTTTCTATAAATTTTACCCCAATTTTAGCCAGTTCTGTTTGAAGCGCCAAAACTCGGTCAGTTTCCTTGATTTTGAGCGTTTCCAAGCCCGTAAAAGTTAAATTTTTTCCTAGCGCAGCTGCTAAAACCACAATGGTCTGGGCTAAATCTGGGCAAGTTTTTAAATCTAATACACCGCAAGCCTCTAAAGGTGCTTTTGACTTATTTATAGAAATTCCTGTATCAGTTTTGGTTGTTGCTATGCCGAAAATTCTCATGATCTGCTTGATCTGGCTATCGCCTTGCAAACTCTTTTGTTTTAAAGCAGGCAAGTTAATTTCTGCCTTTTCAGCAAGTGCGGCAATGCTGTACCAATAAGAAGCAGCGCTCCAATCTGGCTCAATCGTTAAAGTTGTTTCCTTAAAAGCTTGCGACTTTACGCCTATAATGTTACCTTCCCAAGTGTGTGCTATTCCCACCTCTGCAAGCATATCTAACGTCATATCTATATATGGTTTAGAAGTAAGCGCTCCTTCGATCTCTAGCCTTAAGCCCATGGCCAAGGTTGGGGCAATCATTAGCAGCGCAGAAATATACTGACTGCTAACATCGCCCTTCACTTTTACCAAATCTGTTTTTTGATTAAATGGGCCAAAGATCCTCAAAGGTGGGAAACCGTTTTTCTCGGTATAAGAAATATTTGCACCCAATGTTTTCAATGCCTCTGCCAAGATCCCAATAGGACGTTGCTTCATACGCTCGGTACCTGTTAACAAAAAGTTTCCATTTTTGGCAGCAAGGTAGGCAGATAAAAATCGCATGGCTGTTCCCGCAGGCCCCACATCAACCAATTGATAACTTTCGGTTCCCTGTACTTCGTCCTGGTTCAACTGGGTATCGCTTGATTCAAGTTTATTCAATATTCCATTTAAAGTTACCGTGTCTGCAGCGTTAGAAACATTCGCCACTTTCACCAAGCTTTTGCTCAATGCACTAATAATCAATGCTCTGTTACATTCGCTTTTAGAGCCAGTTAGGTTAATTTCTGTATTGATATGTTTGGTTCCTTTAAAAGATACCAATGCGTTTTTTGACATTTACTTTTTACTGGTTTAGGGTAAGGGGCTGCGCTTAAACGTGAGTTTACGTTCACCCTTTATAAAAATTGAGCGCTTTATGTGGCGTTTAAGCTTTAACTTCTACGTGCTTTTCAGCTGCGATTACTTCTCCGGCCTTGTTTGCGTTCATAATCTCAGTTTGTCTTCTAATAGATTCGCCATGCACAAGCTCCAAAAATTTCTCTGTAAAATTAACATCAAGCTTTAACGCTTTCGCAAATGCAGTTCCCTTTTTAATAATAGCATCCCAACGGTTTACTTGTAAAATAGTAACTTGGTTATCTCTTTTGTATTCGCCAATTTTTGCAACAATAGCCATACGTTCGCCTAATTTCTGCAACAATATATCATCAATTTTATCAATCGACTCACGTAGTGTAGTCAAATGATCTTTGAAATCTTCGTTGGCAGATTCTGGTTCTCTAACAGTTAATTTATCTACAAGTTCTACCAAGGCCGCTGGAGTAAGTTGTTGCTTAGCATCTGTCCATGCCACAGTAGGATCTACGTGAGACTCGATCATTAAGCCTTGCATATCTAAATCTAAAGCTTTTTGAGAGATGTAGGGGATTAATTCGCGGTTTCCACAAATATGGCTTGGGTCGTTAAAAATCGGTAACTCAGGACAAAGGGTTTTCAACTGAATGGCAAGTTCCCACATAGGTTCATTACGGAAAGAAGTTTTTTCGTAAGAAGAAAATCCACGATGTATTGCGCCAATTTTGGTAATTCCAGCACGGTTAATCCGTTCTATAGCGCCAATCCAAAGTTGTAGATCAGGGTTAATAGGGTTTTTAATCAATACAGGGACGTCGTGGCCTTGTAATGCATCAGCTATTTCTTGTACGGTAAAAGGGTTAACGGTAGAACGAGCACCAATCCAAAGAATGTCTACGCCAGCGGCAAGCGCTTCTTCTACATGCTTTGCATTTGCAACCTCAACAGCAATAGGCAATCCTGTTTCTTTTTTTGCACGGTTTAACCACTCTAAACCTATGCTACCAATGCCTTCAAATTCGCCCGGACGCGTACGTGGCTTCCAAATTCCGGCTCTTAAAACCGATACTTTACCAGTAGCTGCAAGCAAATGGGCGGTAGTTAACAATTGTTCTTCAGTTTCTGCACTGCACGGCCCAGAAATTAAAAGTGGTTCGTTTTTAGTGTCTATCCAAGAGTTTAGCGGTTGGATGTTTAAATTAAGTTTCATATTGATGGATTTTTGGGTTTTCTTAAAGTTTGATGTGAATTATTTTATTTACTTGCTATTATTGGTAATTTATAATGAGATGAAGGTTAAACTGTATCGTTTTTTTGATATTCGCCTAAAATATTAAAGTTGGAGGTAAACTTAACGACCTTTCGAATGGCCTTTTCATATTTTTCTGTATTTGGCCATTCTAAATCTACATAGAAGTAATATTCGTTTCTCTTGCCCAACACTGGCATCGATTGTATTTTTGTTAAACTTACTTCTTCTTGGGCAAAAAGGTTTAGCACAGCAGCCAAAGATCCCACTTTGTGCCCTACTTGAAAACAAATAGAGGCTTTGTTTATTTTTTTGTCTTCGACAGTTTTGTCCTTTTTAATAATGAGAAACCTAGTGAAGTTTTTCTTGTTAGACTCTACCCGACGTTCTAAAATATTTAGGCCGTAAAGCTCAGCGGCTAAACTGTTGGCAATAGCCATGGTATCTTTTAGTTGTTCTTCTTTAATTCGTTTGGCACAAGCAGCTGTATCGCTGCTCTCTACAATTTTTATATTTGGATAATCGTAAAAGAAATCTACACATTGTCTAATCGCTATCGGATGTGAGGTTACAATTTTAATGTCCTCGAATTTAACTCCAGGCAATGCCATTAAATGCAATTGAATCGGCAAATAAATCTCGCCTACCACAGAGAAACCATAATCTCTAATGAGCGTGTAATTAGGCAATAAGCTGCCAGCAATAGAATTCTCTATGGCCATAACCACAAAATCAGCTTCATTTCTTTCCAGCCTGTCGCAGGTTTCCTTAAAAGAATTGCATTCTAAGGTTTCAATATCATTCCCAAAGAATTTATAGGCAGCTTCCTCGTGAAAAGATGCCTTAATGCCTTGAATTGCTATGCGTTTTTTTGGTTCCATTGTTTATAAAACAAAAAAGTCCTGGCTGTGTGCCAGGACTTTTTATACATGTTAATATTTTTATCTATTTTTCTGCATATTAGCCCCGGCATTTACTAAAATAGTAAAAGTAACCAAAGTAATATGTTGTAAATTTTTTCATCTCTTTATTTGATGTGCCAAATGTAGCAACAAAATTTAATTTGTCAATAGAAATTTTAAATTATTTTAAACAGAATTTAATTTTGTGGTAATTTTATTGCAACACAGCATAAAAGTACAAGACCTTATGCGCCTTTCAACTCGAACAAGTAAGAAGTTGGCCCCAGCAAAATTAGTACACAAACTAAGAAACTCCTTTAAAGTTCTCAGCTTCATGCAATTCTCTTTGTATCACTTTTGCAATTTTCGTACTTCCGTCATGGCTCCATCCGGGTGGCATTACTAAGTATTTTACTTTATCAACGAATGTCGGCGCTTTTTTTACATCCGCTTTAAGCGCAATAAACTCGTGAAAGATAATATTAACAGCTCCAGTATCTTCTGGCTGTGTGGTTAGGCCATATTTAACTTCGTCTTCTGGCAACTCTTCTTGAAACGTTCCAAACCATCTGTCCCACAAAATTAAAACCATACCCATATTTTTATCGAGGTAGCGCACATTGTGTGCATGATGCACGCGGTGATGTGAAGGCGTTACAAAGACATATTCAAACCAAGGGTGAAGCTTACCAACCGTGCGTGTATGCACCAAGTTGCCATAAATTTGGGTAACCAGGTAAGCAAATAAAATATCTATCGCTGTAAAGCCCATAAACGCCAAGGGCAGGTAAAAGAATACACGGTAAAACGGCTCGAATACTGTAGATCGAAAGCCAGTAGTTAAATTAAAGTGCTCTGAGGAGTGGTGCGTAACATGCATCGCCCAAAAAAACCGAACATAATGTCCAACGCTGTGTAAAAACCAATATAAAAAATCTTGCGCCAATACCAACACAATCCAGTATAACCAAATATTTTGTATTTGAAACAGTTTAAATTGGTAGCAGTAGTCTAACAAAAAGAACGTAGCCGTTTTCATGATTAAGTTGACCACGATTGCAGAAACCATCAAATAAACGTTAGTCCATGTGTCTCGCTTCGCATAAAGTTTTCTATCATGCACGTAGCTAACATACATTTCTACGAATGTAAGCACCACCACAAAACCAAATAGAAATCCTACAGTTATGTCGCCACTAGAAAATATCATGATAGCGTGTTGTAATATTTTAATGCGCTAAAAACGTCTTTCTTATTTACGCGACAGTTATAGGTGCAATGGCCAATGTTTTCTAAAAGCGAGAAAAGAATATTTCCATCTTCATTTTTTTTATCGCTCTGCATCAGCAAATAGAGTTCTTCAAAAGTTTCCTCCTTAATTTTGTAGTTGGGATAAATTGAAGTAATATAATCTGCTATTTCTTTTAGCTCATTTTTAGGAAGGTTGCTGTTATTTACAGAAAGTGCAGCTTCGCAAACAAAGCCTATTGCAATAGCCTCGCCATGAGTTAGAGGTGATTCATCATGCAATAAAGAATAACTTTCTACGGCATGGCCGATCGTGTGTCCAAAATTTAAGATTTTCCTAATATTTTTTTCTTTCGGATCTTCTGTAACCACATCGTTTTTTATCTTCACCGAATGATAAATGTCTTCGGGAAGAGGTGTACGATAATCGCTTTTTATCAACTTATAGAAGAAGTCTTTATCTGCTATTAAACCATGTTTAATCATTTCTGCAAAGCCAGATAAAAGCTCTCGCTCTGGTAGTGTGTGCAAAAATTCTGGCTCTATGAAAACCATTTGAGGCAAACTAAAAGTGCCAACCATGTTTTTTGCAGCGTCTACATCTATTCCGGTTTTACCCCCAACAGATGCATCTACCATAGAAAGTAGGGTGGTAGGGATGTTTATAAAATCTATTCCGCGTTTGTAAGTGGAGGCAATAAAACCTCCCATATCGGTAACCACGCCGCCGCCAAGATTGATCATCAAACTTTTACGGTCGGCCCCAAAATCTAATAAAGTCTTCCAAATGCCTATACAAAAATCTATGGTTTTGTTTTCTTCTCCGGCCGAGGTTTCTATTAGGTCAAAGTCTTCAAAATTGGCCAGCATTTCTTGCAAAACAGGCAGGCATTTTACACTTGTATGCTCATCGGTTAGCAGAAATACTTTGCTGTATTTTTGCGCTTCGAGTAGCGAAGTCAACTCTTTTAATCGAGTTTGAAAAAAAATCTTGTGTCCGGCGCTATCTAAGGTTTCTAAAGGGGTCATCAAATTACTTTTATGGTGTGTTCGCCGAATACTACTACATCGCCGGTTTTTACTTTGAGGCGTTTTCTATAGTCGACTTCATCGTTGTATTTTACAAGGCCAGCACTTACCATGGTTTGTGCTTCGCCTCCACTGCTTACCAATCCGGTAGCTTTTAAAAGCTGAATAAGTGGAATAAACTCGCCTTCTAACTTAAACTCTATCATTTGCTTGCAAAAATACATAAATTAATGTTTTTGTGGTTTTAACAACCAAAGCTTTTTATAATTTTGCATACCACTGACTTTTATTTCCGATACATGGAATCCATTCAACCCAAGCACCCAAATTTCGACAATACCGAGATAGCGTTCCGCAATAAAACAAATCCGGAGTTAAAAAAAGCCTATTGGCTGTTTAAAGTTATCGGAAATAATTTTTTATCGACAATAGGCCCATCAATCACCAATTTTTTTCTAAATGTCGGTTTACCTATTAAGGCAGCGATCAGAAGTACTATATTTAGTCAGTTTTGTGGTGGAGAAACAATTGCAGAATGCGAGAAGGCCATAAACCAATTGGCAAAAGCAAACGTAGGTACTATATTAGATTATTCGGTAGAAGGAGAGGAGAAAGAGGAAATATTCGACGAAACCCGCGACGAGATTTTACGAACTGTTTTTCGGGCTGATGGAGACAAGCGCTTACCAATAACGGTTTTTAAAATTACCGGCATTGGCCGTTTTGCATTATTAGAAAAAATACAAGCTAAAGAAACATTAAGCGCTGATGAAAAAACTGAATTTGCAAAGGTGCAGGAACGTTGTGAAGCTATCTGTAAAGCCGCTTTTGATAGAATTGAGCCGGTAATGATTGATGCCGAAGAAAGTTGGATACAAGAATGTATAGATGACTTGGCGCTAGACATGATGCGCAAATACAATAAGGAACGGTTAATTGTGTACAACACTTACCAAATGTATAGGGTAGACAAGCTGGCCGATATGCAGGCAGATCACCTCATTGCAAGGGCTGCAGGTTTTATTTTAGGGGCTAAAATTGTTCGGGGCGCATACATGGAGAAGGAGAGAGCAAGGGCAGTTTCATTAGGCGTACCGAGTTTGGTTCAGCCAGATAAAGCGGGAACAGATAATGATTTTGATGCCGCTTTGCGTTACTGTACTGATTATGTAGAAGAAATTGCGCTAGTTTGTGGCACTCATAACGAAGAAAGCTGTCGGTTGCTTACCTACCTTTTGGATGAGAAAGAAATCAGACACAACCATCCAAATGTATATTTTTCTCAGCTGTTGGGAATGAGCGATAATTTAAGTTTCAATTTAGCAGACGCCGATTATAATGTGGCCAAGTACGTTCCTTACGGCCCAATTAAAAGCGTAATGCCTTATTTGTTTAGGAGAGCGCAAGAAAACACCTCGGTTGCAGGCCAAACAGGCAGAGAGTTGGCTTTGATAGAAAGAGAACTACAGCGCAGGAAACTAGACTAGGGGATTAACAGTCGATTTGTACAGGGAGGATTTACAAAAAAAATATAGAACTAAAAATTTTGTCTACAGATCTTTTAAGCGAATATTTATTAGCCGTTGCCAAGAATTTGCAGTGCGCATTTGATCAATTGTACGAAGCTGAATTATCTACGCCAAAATTTAGTTTTTACACTTCTGTAGCAGCTGTTTTTAGTAGTAAAATTGAAGGAGAAAAGATAGAATTGGATAGTTACATCAAGCATAAACGAGATGGAATACCTTTTTTGCCTGATTATACTAAGAAAATAGATGACCTTTATTACGCCTATATCTTCGCACAACAAAGCGAGTTGAACGAAAATAATGTCAAAGAAGCGCATAAACTTTTAAGCAAACATTTAGTTTCAGCCACTTGGCAGGGAAAATATCGTTCCCAAAATATGTACGTGGCATCAGAAGATGGAAAAATAGACTATGTAGCTGCAAGACCTCAAATCGTAGCTACAGAAATGAATGCTTTTTTTGAAGATATTCGGTTATTGGTAGGAGTTCGATTATCGATTGAAGAGATTTTCTTTTACGCTGCAATGATCCACTTAGTATTTGTTAAAATCCACCCTTGGTCTGATGGCAATGGGAGATGCGCAAGACTAATTGAAAAGTGGTTTATCGCCGAGAAAATTGGAGAAAAAGCCTGGTTTATTCAATGCGAGAAAATGTATTACTTGCACCATCAAGCTTACTATAAAAACCTTAAACGGTTAGGCATCGAATATCAAGAACTGAATTTTAACAATGGATTACCATTTTTATTGATGTTGCCGCAGTCTCTAATTAACAAATAATACCAAAAAAAACACCTACTTATTTTGCCTTAAAACTCTGCTTTCCTGTTAACAGATCATAGAATAAGATAAAATCGCTTGCTAAACTGTAACCGGGATATTTAAAAGTTGCAGGTTTGTTTTTTTCGAAAAAATAGTGGCCAACCCATGCAAAACCGTAGCCGATAACGGGCGTGACTAAAAAGAACCGAAAATCGTGGAAGAGGAAACCGGTAAAAAAACAGAACAATACCAATCCGATACCGATAAAGTGTAAAGTTCTGGAAGCTGTATTTGTATGTTGAGAGAGGTAGAAAGGATAAAATTCCTTTAAAGATTTATATTGTTGCGCTGCCATAAATTAAAGTAAACCCTTCAATTTTAAAAAGCTGCCGAGCTTAGATGGATGTTCGGTCATTAGCAAAGTTTGTAAACCCAACTTCTTTGCGCCCTCTAAATGTTGTGGACTATCATCTATAAATAGCGTTTCGGCAGGCAATAAATTATTTTCTTTTAAAACGTATTCGAAAATTTCTCTGTTTGGCTTTCTTAATTTCAGCTGTTGAGAAAAATATACCTTCTCAAAATACTCATCGTAATTTTCTAGATGAAATTCTTTTTTTATGTAATCCATAATCCAATCGTAATGAATTACATTGCTGTTGCTTAGTAAAAATGTACGGTACTTTTCGCCCATCTTTAGCAGCACCCTGTGGTTCTCTTCGAATGAGCCAATAAGCAAATTGTTCCAAGCTTGGTCTATTTGCGCATCGCTTAGATTGGGCGTATTGGCTTTCTCTCTAATTCCCGCTCTAAATTCAGCAGGAGAAATTTTTGCTGTTTCTAAGTCGTCAAAAAGGGTTGTGTGACCTTTGTGCGCAAAAAAATCATCGACATTGGTTACTCCTAAATCAGCAAAAGATTGCTGTGCCTTTTTAAAATCTATCTCGAAGATAACGTTACCGAAATCGAATATTACGTTTTTTATTTTTTGCATTTAAAGCATTCTTACCTTAAATTATAGAGATTCAAACTTCACAGATTTAATTGATACTTTGGATTTATCAGCATTTATAGAAAGCTGCTTGAACACTATAAAAAGTGTATGGAATTTACCATCTGTTATTTTATTTATGTTAATGATATTTCCATTGGTACTGCCAACAACCGTTCCATTAACATCATCTAACCTAATTTCGGTTTGTATAGATCCATCTACAAAGTTCTCATAAGCTATGCTTAACGATTTAATATTTGTTAGATCAACATTTTTCAATTTTAGCCAACCTTCTGTTTTGCTGAGTTGAAGCACCTGGCTTTGTGCCATTTCTTTCAGGTCGAAATTATTAAATTCCTTTATGTCGCTTGACTCAATTGTGCTATTTCTTAAATTCAATACATAGGTACTGCTTAGAGGCGCTAATCCTGCGGCTCCATTATCGGTATAACTTGCTTTTAGGCTTAAAACCGTATTCTTCTTATTACTAGGAACTTTTGCCTCAAGCTGTCCTTTTAAAGGCAATGATGGCGCAACCGATTTTTGATCGTCCAAGCTTAATACCCATTTGGCTATTTCCTTTAAATCTGCGTCCTTCATTGTAGGATGTGCAGGCATAGGAACTTCTCCCCAAACACCAGCACCGCCTTTTTTAATTTTATTAGTTAAATACTCTACTGCCTTGGCATCACCCTTGTATTTTTGGGCTACCTTAATAAATGCTGGGCCTATAGATGTGGTGGTCTCTTTATGGCATGTACCACAATCTGATTTGAGCATTAATGCTTTTCCGATCATGGCTTTGGCCGCCTGCTGATGGCCTAATTGTGCACCGGCCATATCAAAACCGTCTACATAACTTTTAGATACAAATATTTTGCTTTTATCTACTGTAGCGCCCTTATCGGTAACTACTACGCTATAGTCTATTGGTTTATCGGCAAAATAAAAACTTTTGTTGCCAGCTAAATCTATCGCCACATTTGGATATTCGTTGCCAGCAAAAACCTTAATGGTGTTGCTTTTTGAACTTGCTTTTAATGGGTCCATTACCGTAACACTTACAGGGTATTCTCCAACCTTGGTGTAGCTGTACGTTAACGAAGGGGTTGTAGTGGTTTTCTTAATGCCATTGCCCAAATTCCATACATAGGTTAGTGCATCGCCATCGGGGTCTTTTGCTTTTACTGTAGCATTTAATTTGTAAGGCAACAAGCCGCCGGGCTTGGCAATTGTAAGATCGCCAACTACTGGCGGGCGATTGCCTTTTAAATAGTCTATACGAACAAGTGCTGCATCAGGATTGCTCGCAAACCATCCTTTTCCATATTCCAAAACGTATATTTTTCCGTCTGGACCTTGCTCCATATCTATTGGCGCAGATAACGACATATTGCCCATAAACGGCTCCATGCCAACATAATCACCGTTTGGCGCCATTGTTACCGCTTTAACCCATCCACGTACCCAATCGTAGATAAGCAGTTTGCCATTATAGTAGTTAGGGTAGGGAGAAGCGCCTGGTTTTGAATAATAAACCGGCCCAGCCATTGCTGTTCTGCCACCAGCGCCTAGCTCTGGAAACTCTTTAGAATCGCCGTAAGGATACCAGATAAAAGCAGGTTGTGCGGCGGGTAGTTCGGTAAGCCCGGTATTGTTAGGCGAATTGTTTATTGGCTTTGCGGGATCAAAGTAAGCTCCACTTTTGCCTGTGGTATAATCGAAAGCTCGATATGGATAGTTGTTCGCAATAATTAGTGGCCAACCAAAGTTCCCCGCTTTTCTTGCCTGGTTTACCTCATCATAACCCATTGGCCCACGTAAAGAATCGTTGGCATTGGCATCGGGTCCAACTTCTCCCCAGTACAAATAACCCGTGGTTTTGTCTACAGCTATCCTATATGGATTTCTGTCTCCCATTACATAGATTTCTGGACGTGTTTTCGCTGTTCCCTTCGGAAAAAGATTGCCTTCTGGTATGCTGTAGGTCCCATCAACGTTCATTTTTATTCGTAAAATTTTGCCTCTTAAATCATTGGTATTCCCGGCAGAGCGTCGGGAATCATATTGCTCGAAACCTTTTCTACTGTCTAATGGCGCGTAACCATTATTTTTATAAGTAGAATTTTCTTGATCGAAAGGAGTTGAATTGTCTCCGGCAGAAACAAATAGCACGTTGTCTTTACCGAACGCAATGGAACCACCGGTATGGCAACAAATATTTCGTTGAGAATAAAATTCTAATACAATTTTTTCTGATGATAAGTCTAATTTATCGTTTACCATTTTAAAGCGAGACAAACGATTAACCGACTTACTTTTTGGACTGTAGAAAAGATAAATGAAATGATTGGTCGAAAATTGAGGGTCTGCAGCTATGCCTAATAGCCCTTCTTCTGCGTTAACGTTTGGAACAGTTGCTTTCCAATAGACATCTAATTTTCCAACTTGGTTTAAAGCTTTAGTTTTGTTTTTATAAAGCAAAAGCTCACCTCTTCGCTGTGCCACCAACACATCGTAATTGGGCAAGACTGCAATCTCCGTCGGTTCTGTAAATTTTCCCTTTACCAATGTGGTTTTAACAAATCTATCTTGATCGGGGGTGTCTATCTTCAATTCTACTTTAGAATTATTTAAGCTATTCGCCGTGGCAGAATAATTAGACATGCGAAAAAACCACAGCAGGGTTAGTGTAATGATAGAGAACAGAAATATGGAAATATTTTTCATGTTTTGGATGGTTATGGTCGAACGGGCGTAAATATAGGATATAAAAAAGAAATCATAAAAATTTTTTGGTTAATTAACAGCAAGTTGCTAGTTCTGTTTAACGCGAAGTTTGCTAGTAATACGGAACTTGACGTTTTAGCAAAAGCTTAAATTTTGTTTCTGCTTTGGTAATTTTGTTAATTTTTAAACGCTATGCGAGCGCTAACGACTGTAACGGCATCTTTTTGGGCTCTGTTGCCCAAAAAACATAGTGGAAGGCGAGCCTGTCCCGATTTTGATTCGGGATTAAAGCGTCCAAATTCTTGCTAACATATTTTGAAGATATTACGCTATTTCTTTTGCGAAGCCAAAGCCAACCACTATTTACTGAGGCAATTTGAAAAGTCTATTAAAGACCTATTTACGTATATTTGGGCATGAGGGGTATTTACTTGTCTGCTTTATGTCTGATTGTTATTTCCATATCAGCGTTTTCACAAGAGAAAACAAGCGATTCAACGCTGCAAAATCCTGTTAAAACTTCTCAAGATTTTTTGTATGCCGCCCGAACGGGTGATTCTACGGCACAGTACATAACAACGCTAAAAAATTTAGATGAAGACATGCTTGCCGCTGATTTAGATACCGATGCGAAAAAGATTGCTTTTTGGCTGAATATTTACAACGGATTTACGCAAGTAATTCTTTCTAAAAATCCAGATCAATACAAAACTAGAGGTGCATTTTTTTCGAGCAAGCAAATAGAGATTGCAAGTAGCTTAATGAGTTTAGATTTTATAGAGCATGGCATTTTGCGGCACTCTAAAGTTAAGTGGGCAGAAGGTTATCTTGGCAAGCTCTTTCCATCTAAACTGGAGAAAAAATACCGGGTTAAAAAATTAGACTACCGCATCCATTTTGCTTTAAATTGCGGAGCGAAAAGTTGCCCGCCGATAGCTTTTTATGAACCAAACAATCTAAACAGCCAACTTAATGTCGCTGTAAAAACTTACCTTAACGGCGAGTGCGAGTACGATAAATCTACCAATACAGTTAAAGTACCTGCATTAATGGGTTGGTTTAGAGGAGATTTTGGAGGAAAGAGTGGAATTAGGAAAATTTTGGCTAAGAATGAAATCATCCCGCAAGGAACAAAGCCAAAAATTACGTTTAAAACTTACGACTGGACACTATATTTAAACAATTATAAATAACAACTTAAATGGCAAACCACTATTACAACTCAGAAGATTTAGGCAAGTTTGGTAACATTGGCGAATACCAAAAACCATTGGCAGATAAATTTTTTGATTATTATGGCGAAGTTTTTAAAGACGCTGAATTAACCGCTAAAGAAAAATCTTTAATTGCATTGGCGGTAGCACACGCCGTTCAATGCCCGTATTGCATAGACGCTTACAGCAGCGATGCGTATGAAAAAGGATATAGCGAAGGGCAAATGATGGAAGCCGTGCATGTTGCGGCTGCCATAAAGGGTGGTGCAGTATTGGTGCATGGCGTACAAATGATGAATAAGGTTAAAGAAATAGGAATGTAAATGATCAAATCTCTGAAAGTATTACAACACCATTTGTCAAAGTCTGAAAACCAGTTGGCTATTTTAGAAGACTCCGGTGAGCATCTCCACGAATCTTTTAAAAAGAAGGCTGACAATATTGGAATGTTACCTTTAAAAGCGACTGGAGTAGAAATTTTCCAGATAAATATGGGGAAAATGTGCAACCAAGTTTGCAAACATTGCCATGTAGACGCTGGGCCAGATCGTAAGGAGATTATGACAAGAGAAGTGATGGAACTTTGTTTGCAAGTTTTGGCACATGAAGACATTAAAATAGTAGACTTAACAGGCGGCGCGCCAGAACTTAACCCCAACTTTAGATGGTTTGTAGAGGAAATTAGAAAGTTGGGCAAACATATTATTGTTAGATGCAATTTGACCATCATTTTAGCCAATAAGCGTTTTCACGACTTGCCAGAATTTTTTAAACTCCATCAGATAGAAGTTGTCTCATCTCTACCAAGTTTTACCCAAGATCGTACCGATAGGCAACGTGGCGATGGTGTTTTTAAGGATTCTATCAAAGCTTTGCAAATGTTAAACGGAGTTGGTTACGGGAAACCAGATACCGATTTGACGCTAAACTTAGTTTATAATCCTGCGGGTGCTTTTTTACCTCCGTCGCAACTGGCGCTACAAAAGGAATTTAAAACAGAGCTATTAAAAACTTATGGAATTGTGTTTAACGAACTGTTTGCCATTACCAATCTGCCTATCAGCAGGTTTTTAGATTACTTGCTTTCCACAGGCAATTACGATGCGTATATGGAGAAATTGATAAACGCCTACAATCCTGCTACGGTTGCAAATGTAATGTGTAGAAATACTATATCAGTTGGTTGGGATGGATATTTGTTTGATTGTGATTTTAACCAAATGCTCGATTTAAAAGTTAATGCTAAAACCTCGCAACACTTAAAAGATTTTGATATAGAACTTTTAAATAATAGAGAAATTATTTTAGGTCAGCATTGTTATGGTTGCACAGCAGGCTCTGGGTCTAGTTGTGGAGGAACAGTTGCAGAATAGAATGGACAATTTATCTCAAAAATCCGTTGCCATAATTATTTTTGTTAGACACCCAGAATTGGGTAAGGTAAAAACTCGTTTGGCTAAATCTATCGGCAATGAGAAAGCGTTGCAAGTGTACACCAAACTGTTGCAACATACCTTAGAAATTACGAAATCCATTGATGCTGCAAAATTTGTTTTCTATACAGAAGAGATTCAAGAAAATGATTTATGGAGCGAAAAGGGTTATTGGAAGTGTAAGCAGAAAGGCACGGATTTGGGCGAGAGAATGAAAAATGCATTTTCTTTTCTGTTTGAGCAAGGTTTTAAACAAGTACTCATCATCGGCAGCGATTGCTATCAATTAACTAGCAAAGCAATAGAACAAGCAATTAAACTACTTGATGAAAGTGATTTAGTATTAGGCCCTGCGGTAGATGGCGGCTACTATTTATTGGGAATGAGTAAATTATACTCTGTATTATTTGAAAATAAAACTTGGAGTACAGACTCTGTTGCTGCGCAGACTTTACAGGATGCGGAGAAATTGGATTTAAAGGTTGTGCAATTACAAGCACTTTTTGATGTAGATGAGTTTGATGACTTAGTGGCGAGCGGAATGCAAATAGATTAGCGCTTTAGCATATTGCGATAAGTAGAAACAAGATCATCTTGCTTGGCTCCGGCTGCATACATTTTAAAAACCTTAAAATTTGCCTTTTGCACTGTTAACCAGCTGTTCTTTTCGTATTTCCTTGCCGAAATGGAAACCGCTTTCCGAATGATTTTATATTTGCCTTCCTTTCTTGCCCGCTTACAAAACTCGAACTCTTCCATAATTTTCATTTCTGAATTGAAGCCACCGCATGCATCAAAATGCTTTTTAGTAATAAATAAAGTCTGGTCACCACCCATTCCGGCAACAGTGTCGAAATTACTTAATAGCGCATTTAACTTTAATAGTAAACTTTTGCTTTGGTATGTCGAACAATATCTACCCAGGTCAAACCCATTTCTTACTGCTAAATAAATGTCGTTAATGAAAGTTTTTACAGGAAATGTATCAGCATGTACAAAATATAAAATTTCTCCTGTTGCTCTGGCCGCTCCATAATTCATTTGGATCGCACGGCCTTTTTGAGGACAGCGCAACAAAAGAACGCCGTAATCTGCTGCCAACTTATTCGTGCCATCTGTACTGCCAGCATCTACAACAATAACTTCTGCAAAATTTTCGGCACAGTTTTTCAGATGCTGCAACAATTTAGGTAGCTCGTTCTGCTCGTTATAAGTTGGAATGATGATACTAATCAACGCGTTTAGATCCTAACTGAAATTATTTACGTATGTTCCTTTAATATAAGATGTTGAAATTATGAAAAATAAATGGATTGCCCTTATGGCATTGATTCTTATGGGATTTGGAGCGAACGCTCAAGTAAAACTGATTAAATTATCTTCTCTAGAAAACAGGTTAAAAGCGGGTGGAGATACCACTTTTGTTATAAATTTTTGGGCGAGCTGGTGCAAACCCTGTGTTAAAGAGCTGCCGGCATTCGAGCAGTTAAAATCGGCTACATCCAGCAAAAAAGTAAAGGTGCTGCTTGTTAGCACCGACTTAAAATCTAAGGTAGAAAGTTCTGTAAAGCAATTTGTAAAAATCCATAATTTAACTGGAGAAATTTATGTGCTAGACGAAACACCCGGAAGTTTTGCCCAAAAAATAGATGCAAATTGGAGTGGAGCTTTACCAGCTACGCTCATTGTAAATACAAAGAAGGGGAGAAGGGATTTTCAAAACAAGCCTTTTACGTACGAGGAACTGCTTACGGCAACCAAATAGGTTAATTCTTATAAGCTTTTTGTTTCAAGCCATTCTAAGGTTTTCTTTAAGCCCGTTTTTAGGGGAGTGACCTTGTAATTGAGTTCGCTTTTTGCCTTTGATGAATCTACCATCCAGTGTTTGTTATACTTACGCACGAACGAAGGGGTAATAAGTGGCTGTTTATTAAAGCAATAGGCCATCATCAATTGCAGCCTGCTTACAAACAACATTACAAACATTGGCGCATTATAAAGCTTTCTCTTCGTGCCTGTAATCTCATCGACCATAATGAAGAAATCCTTGTAGCTAACATCAATTCCGCCAAGCAAATAACGTTGGCAAGGTTTAGCACTTTCCATTGCGCTAAGCATCCCATCAAGTACGTCATCTATAAACACATAATTGCCTATACTTTTTCCGCCAGCGGGATTTATTTTCCAACTGCCATTGATGTACATTTTTAACAGTCTTGTAAACCCATTGCTTTCTGTAAGAAGACCTGGTCCGTAAACCCTGCTTGGATTAACCATAACCGGGCTAAAATCTTCGCTCCAGTAAGATTTAAGCAAGGCTTCTGCTTTCAACTTGCTTTGCTCGTATAAGGTTTCTAGTTTTGGTTGAGTGTTGCTTGCTTCGGCGACTGGCTTTCCGTTCCACGAGTCGCCTATTACGCCTGCAGTAGAGGTAAATAGAAAATTCTTTATCTTTAATTTAATGGCGCATTCTATCACGTTTTTCAATCCGGTTACGTTTACTCGGTCAAACGCTTTTTTGTCTCTATTCCAAACAGAAGCCAAGGCGGCGAGATGATAGACTTCGCTACAATTTTTCATAGCCGATAAGATTGAATCGGTATCAAAAATATCGCCCTTAAATAACACAAGGTTTTTATGTAGAAGTAATTTTTTAGAAGTATCTATATTTCTAACCAGTGCGTGGACTAAAACACCACTTTCAGCTAGCTGTAACGCTAACCGTTGACCAATATAGCCTGATGCCCCTGTAATAAAAATCTGTTTTTTTTCCTCCAAAATGTAAGATGCTCTGTCTCCCAATCTACGTAAAAAAACAGCGATACAGCTAAAGGTAAACGTTTTTTTTTACGCAACAGATGTTAAAATCGGTGTTGACTAATTGCTTTTAGAAGGATATAATTTTAGAAAAGCAGGTAACCGAAAAAATAAGTATTGGATAATTTTAACTTCATCACAACAAAATCACAACGCTACCACCAACAATAAGCAGTCCGCCGAGCAAGGTTTTTCCATCTATGGGTTCTTTTAAAATCAAAAAAGCCAAACCCATTGCAATGGCAACGCTCAATTTGTCTATTGGCGCAACTTTAGAAACTTCTCCAGTTTCTAGGGCCTTGAAATAGAAAATCCAAGAAAGACCAGTCGCTACACCAGATAAACCTAAAAATATCAGGTTATTTTTGGTCAGCGTTTTTATTTGGGCCAGCTCCCCACTTGCCAACACAATACCCCATGCAATAAATAAAACCACTACAGTTCTTATTGCCGTGGCTAAATTCCCATCAATGCCCTTTATACCCAATTTAGCCAAAATGGCTGTTGCAGCTGCAAAAAAAGCCGCTAAAACGGCGTAGAGTTTCCACATGACGATGTATGCTTAAAAAATGAACTATTTTAAATCAAATGTAAAGATAAAAATCTCGTTAACTGTTTATTGCAATAGGCAGATTTTACTAAAAAAAGTAAAAACAAAATTGGCGAGATCAAGTAGAGCCCGCCAATAACAGTTTAAAAGATTTACATCAACTAACTAAAATAATTTAATCTTTTACTGCCTTAATAAATTTGCCCTCTGGCGTAAATAAGTAATCTTTTCCCTTCATTTCTGCCTCATACATAACAGTTCCGTCTGCTTTGGTAATTTTAGCTGCTTCTGCAATTTTAACATTTTTATAGTCTTTTGCTAAAGTTGCTTTAACAGCTGCAGGTAACATGTCTGCCTTCATATCCATTTCGGTTTCTTCTGCCATACCTTTGGCGTTATAAAGCACACTCATATCCATTTTGTCCTTTTTAAAACTAGCTTCGTACTTGCTACCTTCCTTATCCCAGTTTGCCTTAACACCAGGGTAAGCTTTGGCAAATGAACTTTTTACAACTGTTGGGATGTTTTTTTGAGCGCAAGCGCTGACCGTAATTCCTAGAAAAGCGATCAACATTAATAAGTTATTTTTCATACATCAAATGTAATGATGCTTTCTGTTGTAAAATTGAAGTGCTTTTAATTTATACGCTGGCACTGCTCGATAATTTGCAGTCTTTCTTTAAAGTCATTTTGACGAGGAAAAGCAAATAAATAACGTGGAGTTTATCAAAAAACGGCCGTTTTTTGATAGAAATTATGATGTAACTAATAAACGTATACGGTGTCTTAAAGACAAACAAAAGTTTATGAGCAAATATTATTACAGTGCTACACTCGTTTTTCTAATATGCTTTTTAATAGGCTCAAGGACATTTGCACAGAATGATAAAGCGGCATTAATAAATACTTTTTTAGATGAAGCAAATAAATCAGGCGTTTTCAATGGAAACATATTAATTGCAGATGGTGGGAAAGTAATAGTTAGAAAGGCTAAAGGATATGCGAATGCATCAAAAAAAATTCCTCTTACCATACAGTACCGCTTTCATATCGGGTCTGTGGCAAAAGAATTTGATGCAGTGGGGATCATGATACTTCAGGAACAAGGTAATCTAAGTACAAATGATAAGGTATCTAAATTTTTCCCAGAGTTACCTGCTTGGGCAAACAAAATAAGCATAAAGAATTTATTGCAGTATACTAGCGGATTACCCGATATAAAATACCAGACGGTTCATAGTGATGCGGATAACTGGAAAAACCTCCAATCCTTAAACAAACTGGATTTTGATCCCGGAAGTAGTTATGCTTATAATAATAACAACACTTTTTTGCGTAGACAAATAATTGCAAAAGTAACGAGTATTTCATTTAACCAATTTGTAAAACAAAACATACTCAAAGTAGCCGGTATCAAGAATGGTGTGGTTGATCCGACTGACAACGATTCTTTAGTAGCCAGATCTTTCAATAATGATTTCAAGCAGGACGGCCTTGAAGTCCCAATTTCGGGTTGGACTTGTTTAACCATCGATGATTTTTACAAATGGTCGCAATGCATCAATAACTTTTGCTTGATTAACCCAATATCTACAAGTGAAATTATTACTCCGGTTACCGCTGACAAGCAATCTGGCTTAGGTAGCGGTAGTATGAAATGCAACAAGGTTACAACACACATACACGATGGTACCGCTTTACATTACCAAGCACTAGAATTAACTGACGCTACCAAAGGAAGGACGATCATTATCCTCTCTAATCAGAGGCAGGGGAATGTTTACGACATTGCAGCTGCCATACAGGCAATTTTAGATAATAAGCCTTATCAAGCATTGTCCAAAATTGGCTCTAAATAGGTGGCATTCGTTTTCACAAGGTTTTCTCTTCATATTAAGACGAAAGTTTCTATTTCCCAAATGATTCAAAAAACCCCCGTTTCTTGAAAAACTAAATCGAAAAAAGCATACAGTATTTAACTCTCAGCCTAACATGCTCCAGAAGTTGCTAAAGTATAATTCGATGTTTACGGGATTATCAAAAACCCATTCCATTAATCAAATTAGATTTTCTATTTTTGATTAATGGAATGGGTTTTTGATAATTAAAAAGTTTGAAAATCGCTATGTTAAGATGCGTAATGGAGACCAAAATTTAGACTTGCAGTTAAACAAGCTGGCAATTATAGATTTTCCATTCCTTTTCACGAAAAGTTAACAAATCAATTAAGCAAGAATATGAATTAGAAATAAAACCTAGCCAAATAGGACTAAATCTGCAAAATAGACTTAATGCGTTTAATTAGTTCATTGATAGCGTTCACACATTTATCATTAATAGCAGAACTACAGTTTCTCTTCAGACTTTTTTAATAACATCGTAAAGAAAACTGAGAATAGGATTAAAATGAATTTCGTTAATTTAGGGTTTTCATGCCGAATTTTATTATTGGAAACGTTAGTTTTAGTTTATGAAATTATTAATTGTTGAAGACGAATTGCCACTTTTAAACAGCATACAAAGTTATTTTATGCAAGCTGGGAACATTTGCGAATCGGCAACTAGTTTTTCTATGGCATCAGAAAAAATTGCCCTTTATAATTACGATTGTATTCTGCTTGATTTAGGTTTGCCAGATGGCGATGGATTGACTTTGCTAAAGGAACTAAAATCTACAAATAATAAAACCGGTATACTCATTGTCTCCGCAAGAAACTCTCTCGACGATAAATTGGACGGCCTAAACTTGGGCGCTGACGATTATTTGGTAAAGCCTTTTCATCTTTCTGAATTGATGGCAAGGGTTAGCGCAATTGTTAGAAGAAAACATTTTGATGGAGATAATGTCATTCACTTTAACGAGATACACATAAATACCGCTGCAAAAACGGTAAACGTAAACGAAATTACCTTGACCTTAACTAAAAAAGAGTTTGATCTTTTGGTATATTTTTTGGCAAACAAAGGCAAAGTGGTAAGTAAGAATGCCATTGCAGAACATTTGTGGGGAGACGAAATGGACATTGCAGATAATTTTGATTTTATATACACGCACATCAAAAATCTTAGAAAGAAATTACTGGAAGCAGGCTCAGAAGATTATATGCATTCGGTTTACGGCGTCGGCTATAAATTCTCTGCCTTTTGAAACTCTCTAAAAAATATAATCAAGTAAATTTGCTTGTGTCTTTGGCTGTGCTGCTGATTACTGGCATTGTGTACTATGTAGTTATCAGCCTTATTTTAAGAAATAAATTAGATGCAGATTTATTAATAGAGGAACAAGAAATTTTTCAGTATGCCAAAAAATTCCAAGAGCTTCCGCTCAGTTCAAATTATATTGATGAAGAAATTAATTATCATAAAATCAGCTCAATTGAAAAACGACAGCGGATTTTTTCTGATACCGATATTTTCAATGTTAAAGAAGATGAAACGGAACCGGCTAGGAAACTTACCACCTTTTTAGCGATTAAAGATCAAGGTTATCAAGTAAGCATCATTCGGTCAAAGGTAGAGTCAGAAGATTTGTTACACATTATTTTATTGATAACCTTAGGTATTACCGGCGTTTTGCTTATCAGTTCTGCTTTCATCAACCGCTTAATTTTAAATAAGTTGTGGCAGCCCTTTTATACCTTATTAAGGCAACTTAAAGATTTTAATCTAAGCAATGCCGGTACATTATTGGTAGAGCCAACAAATATCTCAGAGTTTGAAGAGCTGGGACATTCTGCCAGCGAAATGGCACAACGCGTAAACCACGATTATAAAGAATTAAAATCTTTTACAGATAATGCTTCGCATGAAATGAATACGCCAATTGCGGTAGTGCTTTCCAAGTTAGATCTTTTGCTGCAAACAAACCCGATAAACGAAGAGCAGGGAATTATCTTAAACGATATTTACGATGCATTGGGCAAACTTTCAAAATTAAATCAGACGTTATTGTTGCTCACCAAAATAGAAAACAACTTAATGCCCGATGCGCAGTCGATTAGGCTAGACCAGGTTTTGGAAGCTAAAATAAGACAGTTTGAGGGGCTTTTAGAACAAAAGAAAGTTACGGTATCAGCTAGTTTAGTGCCAAAAGAGCTGGTAATGAGTAAATTTTTGATGGATATTTTGTTAAACAATCTGCTTAGCAATGCCATCAAACATAATGTTTCTAATGGTTTGTTAGAAATTTCGCTCACTTCATCAATGTTAACAATAGCCAATTCTGGCCAGGAAAGCGAAATTCCAGATTTCTTTTTCAACCGCTTTAGTAAATCGCAGTCATCAGATGGTTTAGGGCTTGGCTTGGCACTTATAAAACAGGTTTGTGCGCTATACCATTTTGATTTTTCATACTTTTATCAAAATAACAAACACTTTATTAAAATTGGTTTTGGCTTGTAGGGAAAAACAGATTTCCTACAGATTTCAAATTTAATTTAGAAACAAAAAAAACTTTTGAAAGAAAAACTCCTAGCCATCCTTTTTTTGTGTCTTGCCAGTGTTGCCAGTGCACAACAATTTAACAAGCCAAACAATAGCTATTTAGATTCTGTAACATTGTTGCACCCGGTAGCAAAACAAAAATTTAAGGTTGCTCCATTTATTTTGCCTACTATTTTTGTTACCTACGGCTTTATAGCGGCAAATACAAAAGGTGCGCTTAACAAGTTAGATCTTAGCACCAAAGCCGAATTACAAGAAGACCATCCACTTTTTGCAGCACATGTAGATGATTATTTGCAGTTTGCTCCTGTAGTTGCCTATTATGCGTTAAATTTTTCTGGTGTAAAAGGAAAACACAGCCTTGCCGATGCGAGCTTGCTTTATATTACTTCTGCCACAATTATGGGAGGGAGCTCTTTTTTGGTTAAAAAGCTAGAAGGTAGATTACGTCCAGATAGTTCGGGAAACAATTCTTTTCCTTCTGGCCATACGGCCTCTGCATTTGCGGCTGCAGAATTTCTGCACCAAGAATATAAAGACCAATCGCCGTTTATTGCTTATTCTGGTTTTGTAGTTGCCGCCGCCACCGGCGCATTGCGGCTGTATAACAACAAACATTGGTTAAGCGACACCGTTGCTGGCGCAGGATTTGGAATTGCCTCTACCAAAATAGCTTATCTAATCTATCCGTATATGAAAGAAATATTCGGCTCTAAGAAGCATGAAAACATAAGTTTTATGCCTTCTTATCAAAATGGAACTCCCAGTTTGTTTTTTGCGGCTCAATTTTAACGAATTTAGAATCATTTTAAAATTCGATAAAATAAAATTTCTATGGCCAACTCGGTGGGATTGGCATAGCAACTGTTTGGAGGAAAAAACGCCTTAAGCTGCTTGCAGAGACCTAGCGAGTTGCTGTCGCGAGGAGTATTCGCAGCCTTGCGCTGGGGAAAAGCAGGGCAAGGCCCAATGTCATTAACTTAAAGAAATCGTTTGTCAGTCAGAGCCTGTCGAAGACCTAAAAAAAAATCCAAAAACCAATAAAATGGTTGTCCTTCGACAAGCTCAGGATGACACCATTTTATTGGTTTTTCCTTAAGTTAATGACATTGGGGTAAGGCCTCGAATCATCGATAAAAAACAGCTTGGCGAATTTTTACCCAAAGAGGCGCCAACCTTGATTTTATTCATTGGCTTCTATTGTTTTATTTGCATTCATGAGCTCGCAAAAGTGCTCGGTTTGCTACTTTTTTATCAAAAAAAAAGTAGGACTCCCGTCCGGATAAGACAGCGCTGGATAAAGCCGCGTGCGTTTTTGGTAAAGAAAACAAAAATTGTAACTTTTAAAAAAGTTAAGTCCACAAGTTTACTCTTAATAGCTGAATGTTTTTATACTTTTGGGTGATGAAAAACTTATCGAACACCACTGATAACACACAAATTTTAATTGGTTTAACTTCGATAATTATTCTAATAAGAATTATTTTTATCTTTTTTATGGGGCCAATGCCTCAAGACGCTTATTATTTCCTTTACAGCCAACACCCAAGTTTATCGTATTTCGATCATCCCGCGGGCATAGCCGTAATTCTTAGATTTTTCACATCGGTTTTTGGGAACAATACAATTGCTATAAAACTTGCCGATTCTGTTACCACCCTCGGCACCGTTTGGGTTTTCTATTTACTCGCACAAAAATTCTATAAGAAAGAGGAAGCTAAAAAAGCGCTTTTGCTGCTGCTATCTACATTAATGGTAAGCATTCTTTCCTTAATTTCTACACCAGATAGTCCACTGTTATTTTTTTGGGCATTGTCTCTCTTAATGTTGCACGTTGCTATTTTCGAAGATAAGAAATGGTTTTGGGTTTTAACAGGCATTGCAATGGGGCTTGCTTTTGATAGTAAGTATACGGCTGTTTTTCTCCCTTCGGGAATGATTTTATTTTTGCTTTTAAGCAATAGCAAGCGAAAATATTTGGCCACTATTTGGCCATACTTGGTTTGCATCTTGTTTGTGCTTGTCGCGATGCCAGTTATTGTCTGGAATATCGACAATCATTTTGCCTCCTTTGTGTTTCAAGGAAAAGAGCGCATGCAGTCGGTTTCTAGTTTCCATTTAACACCTCGATTTTTCTTTGGTTTAGTTGGCACCCAGCTGTTTTTGTTGATTCCTATTTTATTTTTATCGCTTTTTTACGGCCTTTGGAAAATTTATAAAATCTACGGGCACTTTTGGAATAAATTACCTAGCAGTCTGCTGTTTTTACTTTGTTTTTTTCTCCCAGTATTTGTGGTGTTTATTGTTTTATCGCCCATTTATTGGATAAAAATAAACTGGTTGATGCCAAGTTATATTGCGGGAATTATTTTTGTAACCAGTTATGTATCTGCTAAATGGTTAAAGTGGCAAGTGGTTATTTCAGTAGTTTTACATGTGGCAATGGCCATAGAAATTATTTTTTATGTAGTACCCGTTAGAAGTGATGATACGTGGTTTGGTTGGAAAGATTTGGCAACGCAAACACAGGAGGTAGAAAAACAGCATGGCGCTAATTTTATTTTTTCTGCCGATGGATATAAAACCTCAGCAGAACTTAGCCTTTTTTGCAATCAGTTTATTTATGGACAGAATGTAATTGGAAATCCGGCGCTACAGTTTGATTATATTGGTACAGATTTAAAAGCGTTAAACGGCAAAACTGCTATTTTTATAGATTCGGAACCGCGGTTTTCAGATTTGAATAAAGCGCCGATCGTTCCAGAAAAATTAAGCGGTTATTTTAAAAGGGTGCAGCAACTGGAGCCTATTTTAATTTACAATAGTGGCAAAGTTGTTAGAAAGTTTAATGTGTTCTTATGCGAGGATTATCATTTTGTTCCTCCGAATGGAGAAATAATAAATATACCCTAAGCTTGTTGATCCTCGGAGACACTAATGCTGTTGGGAAAAAACTAACGAATGGTGTCATCCTGCGGTTTAATATATTTAATATAAATCAATATAAATGGCGTTTTGGTTTAAAGTTGCTCTAGCCCAACCAGTAGGAACGGCCTAGCAGGAGTTTGGAGGAAAAAACGCCTGAAGCTGCGTGCAGAGACCTGACGGATTATTGATGCGACGATGATTTGCAGCCGCGGGCGGGATTTAGCTATGGGTAAAGGCCTCAAAGCATCAATGTAAAACAGCTTTGCGAGTTTTTACCCAAAGAGGTGCCAGCCTTGAATTTATTCATTAGCGTTTATTGTTTTAATTGTATTAATGAGCTCGCAGAAATGCTGGGTTTTGCTACTTTTTTTTTCAAGAAAAAAGTAGGGCTTCCATCCGGATAGGACAGCGCAAGGTAGAGTGGTGGTCAGTTTTGTTAAGACTATAAGAATGAGGATTGAAAACAAGATGTTAATGTAATTATATAACAGTCAATGAATTATATAAAACCGTCAATGGTAGCTTGTCGAAGGAAAGTCATTTTGTTGATTTTAGACTTTTTTATGGTGTTCGACAGGCTCAGACTGACAAACGATTCGCTTAACTTAATAGCATTGTTGGAGACACGACTAAGGAGGATAAAAAAACAGTAATATTTCTAACCTAAAAACAGATTTTCTACAGAGTCTTGGTGTAGGTTTACAATCAGTGCTCCTTTTATAAGTATGATCAGATTAGAAAACTTAGCGAAAACAATAATTTTTATAGGATGTATTTCTTGTTTCAGCGTTAGCTTATATGCGCAAACGCCTGTTCGTAAGTTGGCTTACTTTATCGAGAACGCGCAACTAAATAGCCCAACATTGGCCGATTATCGAAACCAGGGTAAGGCGCTAAAATTTGATAGCGCATTGGTTTATGCAAAAGAGAAACCACAAGTAAATGGCACGGGTACAGGATATTATGCGCCCAGAGTTAAAGGTTATGGTTTTGATGAAGTGATTACCAACGGGCAGGCACTAGAAGGTCTTTTGCAGGTAGATTATAACCTTTTAAATGGAAATAGAACACGCAATGCCTTAGAACGCGTAAAGCTTAGCGCCGACTCTTTAACTTATGCTAAAAAATTTACTAGTTTAGATTTAGAAAGAACGATTACAGACCAATATTTAGTCGCATTTTCAAGTCAGCAGGAGGTAGATTTTAATGAGCAGTTGGTGCAGTTGCTCGCAAACGAAGATACATTATTGAGAAAACTTACCCGGAGTAACATTTATAAACAATCTGAATATTTAACTTTTTTGGTTACCTATCAGCAACAAAGATTAATACTTCAACAAGCCATATTAACACATAAAAGCGATTTTGCTACCTTAAATTATTTATCGGGCATAGGCGATACAGCTAGTAATATTTTAGAAAGACCTACAATAAATCTTGAAAAACTTGTTGAGGCGCCAACATTTTTTAATAAAAAATTTGAGGTGGACAGTTTAATTGGCCTAAACGAAAAAGCGCTTATTGCGTTGCGATATAGACCTAAACTTGGTGTTTATGCCAATGGCGGATATAATTCTTCGCTAATGCTTCAGCCTTATAAAAATTTTGGAGCAAGCGTGGGCTTCACATTCTCCATTCCTATTTATGATGGGCATCAGCGAAAGCTAGAATATAATAAAATAGATTTGAGCTTAAATACAGTTGCCAAGTATAGGAATTTCTTCACGCAACAGCGCAACCAGCAACTTAATTTAATTAGGCAGCAGCTAGAAAGTACCGAGCAGCTTTTTCCACAAATTGAAAAGCAGCTAAAATTTGCAAAAAGCTTGATGGAAGTAGATGCCCGGTTGATGCATACCGGAGACGTTAGGATTTCTGATTTTGTAATTGCAATAAACAATTATTTGAGCGCACAGAATTTGAAGATTCAAACAACGCTAAACCAACTAAAACTAATCAATCAACTTAATTACTGGGGAAAATAAAATGCGCAGATACAAACAACTTTTATACACTACCTTCGGGTTGGTTCTGATTTTCTCCTGCAAACAGCAAGACGCAACTACAGCAGATGAAGGTAGCGTAGCTACAACACCTGTAAAAGTTACGACCGTAAAAGATTCTACATTAACAGAAACTATCTCTCTTACAGCGGTTTCTGCTTACCTGCAAAAGAGTTTAATTAAAGCTAACATTAACGGTTATATACAAAAGGCCAATGCAACACCAGGAAAAAGTATATATGCCGGACAGGTTTTGTTTCGCATTATTACCAAAGAGGCTAAAGCAATTGGTAACGTTGTAAATAAGTTAGACCCAAGTTTTAAATTTTCTGGCATCTCTAATATTAAGGCTGCGCAGAGCGGAATGATTGTGCAAGTAGATAGGCAAAAAGGAGATTACGTACAAGATGGAGATTTGCTGGCTACGGTAATAAGTAAAAATAGCTTGGTTTTTTTGTTGGATTTACCTTTTGAATATAATAAAATCATCCAACAGAATAAAAAAATTCAAGTACTACTGCCAGATGGAGAGAAGCTAAACGGTGTATTATCGGGCAGTTTACCAGCGGTAGATTCTCTAGCGCAAACACAGCGATTAATTATTAAAGTTGCCAATGCAACAAACATACCCGAAGGTTTGGTAGCTAAGGTGGTGCTTGTAAAAACCAATCATCCAAATGCCCAGGTGCTTCCAAAATCGGCTGTGCTGAGCAACGAGACCGAAGATGAGTTTTGGGTAATGAAGTTAACCAACGACAGTACCGCGGTAAAAGTTGGAATAAAAAGGGGATTGGAAAACAATGGTCTTATCGAAATTGACTCGCCAAAATTTAAGCAAAACGACAAAATCATTACGCTTGGAAATTATGGTTTGGCAGATACCGCAAAAGTAAAAATCCAAAAATAGTATCGCCATGAAAAACTTTTTTGTTACGTATAAAAGTCCAATTCTGGCGGTATTGATCATCACTTTACTTGGTGGATTTTATTCTTTCGAGCGTTTGCAAACTTCTCTTTTTCCAGAGATTACGTTTCCGAAAATTAAGGTAATTGCCGATGGAGAATTGCAACCCGTTGATAAAATGGTGGTTACAGTAACCAGGCCTTTAGAAAACGCCATAAAACGCATCCCTGGGTTAAAAGTGGTAACAAGCACCACGAGTAGGGGAAGTACAGAATTGTCGGCCTATTTAAACGAGGGCGCCGACATAGATCTTAGCAAACAACAAATAGAATCAGAAATTGCAAGTATAAGCAACACCCTGCCAACGGGAGTAAATATTACCGTTGCAAAAATGAATCCCTCTATTTTGCCAGTAAGCGGCTACAGTTTAGAGAGCAATGAAAAATCGGCCGTAGAGTTGAAACAGATTGCCACTTATACCGTAAAACCGTTTTTATCTCAAGTAAAAGGCGTTTCAGAAATTCGCGTAATTGGCGGGAAGACCAAAGAATATTGGTTGGAGATGAACTTGCAAAAAATGCAGGCTTTGGCAATTTCGCCAGAAATGGTAACCACTGCGCTCGCTCAAAGCAACTTTATTAAATCTAACGGTTATCTGTCTAATTACAATTTCTTATACCTAAGCATAACAGATGCAACGGTTAAATCCAAAACCGATTTAGGAAATCTAGTCATAGGGAAACGCGGAAATTTGACCATCCAGCTAAAAGACATTGCAAAAATAGACATTCAACCAAGTGTAGAATACACGCGTATTAATGCCAATGGCAAGGATGGAGTTTTGATTGCCGTAATTAAACAGCCCAACGCCAATTTAATAGACCTTGCCAACGCGATGAGCGAAAAGATAAAGGGGCTAAAAGACATTCTTCCGCCAGGTGTACGCATAAAACCCTACTATGTACAGGCAGATTTTGTAAACGATTCCATTACAAGTGTACGAGATAGTTTGCTTATCGGTTTGTTTCTTGCGCTTGTGGTGGCGGTTATTTTTTTAAGGTCTGCAAAAGCGAGTGCCACCATCCTCATCACCATTCCAATAACGCTCTGCTTAACGGTAGTGGTGCTGGGCTTTGTATATTATTCTTTAAACATTATGACTTTGGGTGCTATTGCAGCGGCCATTGGTTTAATTATAGACGATGCCATTGTGGTGGTAGAGCAAATTCATCGCACACATGAAGAGCACCCAGAAGAACCCACCGTTAAATTACTGGGTAAGGCGATAAGGTTTCTTTTCCCGGCGATGCTAGGCTCATCTATCAGTACCATTGTAATTTTTATTCCCTTTGCATTGATGACTGGTGTTGCTGGCGCATATTTCCATGTGATGACCAATACCATGATCATAACCTTGGTTTGTTCATTTTTTGTTACTTGGATTGGCTTGCCCGTAATCTATCTTTTGCTCACAAAGAGTAGAAAAAAACCCAAGGATAAAACGGAAGAGATACAACAAGTAAAACTAAAAAAATGGGTCCCTTACTTTATCACCAGACCTTTTTTAAGTTTAGGTTTTGTAATTGTACTAATTGTTTCCATTGTATTGATATTTCCACATTTAAAAACGGGCTTTTTGCCTGAGATGGATGAAGGAAGTATTGTGTTGGATTACAATACGCCCCCGGGAACTTCGCTAGAAGAAACGGATAGGATGCTGAAAGAGGTGGAGAAAAATTTAGTTAAAATACCAGAAGTGCAAGCTTATAGTCGGCGAACAGGCACACAAATGGGATTCTTTATTACAGAGCCAAATCGGGGCGATTATCTGATTCAGTTAAAAAAAGACCGTACAAAAACCACCGATGAGGTTATTACCGAGATAAGAGATCAAATAGAAAAAACCCAACCTGCACTAACGGTAGATTTTGGGCAAGTAATTGGAGATATGCTTGGCGATTTGATGACCTCGACCCAGCCGATAGAAATTAAGATTTTTGGAAATGATCAAAAGCAGTTACAAGAATTATCTAAGCAAATAGCAGATGTTGTAGGTAAAGTGCAGGGTACTGCCGATGTATTTGACGGAATTTCATTATCTGGTCCAACGGTAAATATTACACCAAATTATGGCATGCTTGCTCAATATGGGGTAACTGTGGCGAGTTTTCAAAGCCAAGTTCAAAATGCCATGCAGGGCAATGTAATCGGCGATTTGTTCGACGGGCAAAAGCTATCGCCGATCAGGATAGTTTATCCTGGAAACAGAACGCTTGGCATTGCAGACATTAACCGACTAAAGATTTTTTTAACCAATGGAACTGCGATTCCGATAAATCAACTTGCCACAATTAAGCTAGAAAAAGGAAATGCAGAGGTAAATAGAGAAAATATTCAGAACATCGGGGTCGTTTCTGCCCGTTTGGATAATAGAGATCTGGGGAGTGTAATGAGTGATATACAAGCCAATATCAAAAAAAGTATTTCCATCCCAAAAGGCTATCACGTAGAATACGGAGGAGCTTATAAAGAACAGCAACAATCCTTTTCAGAACTTTTAACTATTTTAATTGCCTCAAGTCTATTGGTTTTCACCGTAATCTTGTTCTTGTTTAAAGATTTTAAAATTGCCTTTATCATTCTGTTTGTTTCCCTGTTGGGTATTTCTGGAAGTTACTTGGCGTTATTTTTTACAAACACGCCGCTAAATGTTGGTAGCTATACGGGGCTGATTATGATTGTGGGAATTATTGGCGAAAATTCTATTTTTACCTTTCTACAATTTAAAGAATCTTTGGCAGGCAGCACCGTAAATGATGCTGTTACCTACGCCATTTCTACCCGTCTGCGACCAAAATTAATGACCGCACTTGGCGCCATCATCGCGTTGATGCCGTTGGCTTTGGGGATAGGAGCAGGGGCACAATTGCATCAACCATTGGCCATTGCAGTAATTGGAGGATTTATTATCGCGTTGCCGCTTTTACTGATTGTGCTGCCTAGTATGATTGCGAGGTTTTATAAGGATTGAAGGTTTGTGTTTTAAGAAAACAATCCAGACTAGCCGACTTGCAGTCTTGCTAAGTTTACGAAGCATCTCACATATAGGAATTTAAACCTCCGCTGTTCGGGAGGTTAAGTTTGCGCATTCCGAAGCGAAGACACAGTGGATTCTAGATTCCGCAAAAGCGAATGGCGTTAACGCATTGGTTTAAGGGATTACAAATCCCCTTTTATCAATAGTTCGCCATGACCCCTGCGGAACATGTCGAATAGCAAATTAAGGCTTTTCCGTTTTTTAAGCAAGTTGAATATACTCGTTTTCAAGCTTAACGTTAAAATTAATATCGGCTTTTAATGCTTTAAAAACTTTTAGAATAGTGTCTATGGTCGCACTATTTGTACTGCTTTCTAGCTTAGAAATCTGCGATTTTTGAACGCCAATTAACATGCCCAATTGTTCCTGAGTCAAATTGCGTTCTTGCCTTGCAGTTTTAATCATCTTGCCCAAAACATCCATACGAAGTTCATACTCGTATTCATCCCGATCGATAGAGCCCACTTTGCCAATATATTTGTCTTTCATCTCGGCAAGCGAATAGGATTTCATTTCTTTAGTTGCCATAATTATTTTTTCTTTTTATTACTAAAATATTCTTGTCTAATTCTTTCTGCTTTATCAATTTCTTTAGTCGGAACTTTACTATCTTTCTTTACAAAACCTTGAGTTGCTAAAACCAAAGTTTCGGTTTGCTCCGTTTTGTCCCAGAAAGCAAGAATACGGTTCTGATTCCCAAAATATTGATTTCTAAACTCCCAAATTTCGTCCTTCAATTTTTTAAAGAGTTTTGGGTTGTTTGTATGTTCGGCCAACTCGATGTTGTAAAACACTTTACTGGCAGATTTTTTATCGAGTTTGACAATAAATTTATCAACTTCTTCTAAAAACCTTGTTTCAAAATACCTCACTCAATTAATTTTCAATAAAGTTACTGTTAGTTTCCAAAAATAGCAACTTTTTAAGAAACTTGTTTTATTGATAGTTATCCTCACACTTCCTGATGTTAAGCTTCCGCATCTCGAAGCGTAAATACCGCAGATTTCCGAATCCGTAAAAGCAAATGGTGGTAAAGTATTATTTTCAGCGATTGCTTCAAAGGAGCTATTTTGTAGAAGATCCCTGTTTATCAATAGTTCTACATGGCGTTGCGGAATATTTCGAATAACAAGTTTGTCTACTCAAAGATTCTTTTGTCAAATGGAAAGCCTTTTACATCTACTATTTTTATATTCTTAAATTGTATGTGGTATGGATTTATCAAATAGTTGTAATCTCCTTGCACTACAGCAGATGGAACTTTCAGAACACATAAATCCATTAAATCAATAAATTTATCTCCGATTTTTTGAGTATGGATATTTTGTGGATGGTCATTCCAATTATCAGGAAGGTCTTTTAATTTTAACTCTTTTATCAAAAGATCATTCGGTATATCAATTTCAATCATTACATAATCACTAGGCAAGGTAGCGATTGTCAAATGGACTGCAACTTCTGCCATAGCTAAAGCTCTACTTTCTGACGAGTAAATAATCTCGGTGCCTTTTGAATTCCATCTGTTTGCAGATTTAGATGCACCTTTGCCACTCAGTTCTTTGGCATATTTTTTCTTGGTCAACCTAAATACCCTCACTATGCGAAGATTCCTTGGTCAATTCTGTTTAATTCACCCATAACCAATTCTTTCCCATAAGAATCTTTTAAAAGTTCTGCCGGTTTTAAGTTATTTAAAGCGAACGATGGGGTGTTAAGCCATAAATAAAATTGTTCTGAAGAATCAAAGACTTCATTCCCAAAATTAGTGACTTCTGCAAGCTCAATTATTTTCTCTGTATGTATTGGTTTGAACAGAAAATCTTCGTCCACGCTGTGCCTTTGCAGGGTTTTTTTGGATAAGTGCAGATATTCAGCCCAATCGTCCTCAGAAAAAGGCAAAATGTTCTTTATCTCAATAAACAGCTTGTACGGAAAACCTTGTCTTATCGCCGAAATTATCAGCATTTTGTTTTCGAAAAAACTTGAATAGGTAACATCTTCTGTATCAGCGCTAAAGCTAAGAGGTTTAGCTATAGATTTTACATAAGTGCTGATAGCTTCGTTTACCACACTTAAATCCTCGCTGCGGTCAATTTGGTTTTGATTAATCATAACTTTGACAATTGTCTTCAAATATAAGACAATTGTCTGTCAAAGCGAAATTTTGAGTTGGTTTTTTAATTGGCAGATTTTCGAATCCCCAAAAGCGAATGGTGTTAAAGGATTGTTTTTAGGGATTGAAAATCCCTGTTTATCAATAGTTCGACATGATCCTGCGGAATACGTCGAACAGCCGGTTAGCTTTCGTCAATCAATAGCGAAAGTTCCGCGGTTAATAGGACTGCACTGTAGTTTTTCATTTTTAGGCCTTTGTAGAGTTGTTTGTCGCCAGTCCACAATGTGCCTTTTAACAAATCTGCTAGGGCAACAAACACTGTATCATCTTCATCGATATCTTGAAGTCTTTTTTGAGCTGCGCTTAATATATCCTCAGGAATAAGCCGTTCATCAATGAAAGTTATTTTCTGCGTAATAATTTCTTCAAGTTCAGTTAGGGCGACTTCCGAAAGCTTTGTTAACTTGAGTAATTTTACTCGATGATTTTTAATTTCGGCTCGCAAATAATTACAAGAATAGAACTGTATGTTTTCGTGTGAGCGCAATAAAATTTTTCCAATATTGCTTTTCGAATTTAAAATCGCGCTAAAGACAATGTTGGTATCAACAACAATTTTCACTTCGTCAGTTTACTTTTGTTTTTAGCCCACCATTTAGAATTTATTTCGACTGCAAGTTTATCCACTTCGGCTTGAGGAACATCAAAGCCAACAGTAAGTTCCTTATAACGGGCATAATTTAAGAAATCTTGCAAATCTTCCGCATCGACAGATGCCGGTAAGCGGATTATAACTTCTTTTGCTGTCCTTTCTACAACCATTTCCTTTTTTTTTATTTATCTAAGTTAAGGATTTTTTAAGTAATGATTTAAAACGATTATCGGCAAACAATGGTGCAAAAAGTCCTAGTTGTGAGACCTTTCGCAGGCTCAAGGTGACGACCGCTAGAAACAATGCGCCAACCTAGCCCGTGCGCACGTCATGCTGAGTTTACGAAGTATCTCACATATAGGAACGCAAATCTTGCTCTTGGGGAGATTACACTTGCGCATTCCGAAGCTTAGATAAGGCGCATTTCCCAATCCGCAAAAGTGAATTGCGTTAAGGTGTTGTTTTCAGGGATTGCTCAAAATGAGCTACTTTGTAGCAAATCTCTATTTATCAATAGGTCTACATGACCCTGTGGAACATGTCGAACAGCAGGTTAGATAATCAAAATTTACTGTAACGTTTATCAAATATCTCTATTTGAAATTCTTGTTGCATAACACCCTTTCTTGAGGAAACACTAAGTATATATACATATTTCTTACCAAGATGTACTGTTCGGATAGCGTTCTCAAATAAAGTTTCTTCTTTGTTTTCTGCATTTATCTTTTTCAGATAAGCTACGATATGATTGTAAAAATCTCTATCACTGGTTTTGGACATTATGGAAATAGCTTTATTGTCTTTATAAGTCGCAAAAATCCAATATTCAGCTAAATCTACGGTGTCCGCTGGTTGCTTAAAACTCCAACCCGCATACCCATATGTAGAGTCTGTCTGATTTTTATTTGAATAGAAATCCCAACCATTTTTGGATAAAAAACTATTTATATCCGAGATGCTTCTACCATTTAGACTTATAACTTCAGTTAATGTTTGAGCTCTTGAAGTGAGTGTAATGGTTAATAAAAACAAAAATGTGAGTAGGGTTTTAATCATTTATATTTATACTTAGAGTAAAATCAAAACTAAAATATTTATTTTAATATTTTTAAATTTGTTTGGTCGTAATGCGCATTAAGGGTTCAATATCTCGCTCTTCGGGATGTAAGCTTGCGCATCCCGACGCGAAGATATGGTGGATTTCCGAATCCGCAAAAGCGAACGGTGTTTAGGTCTTTGTTTTGAGGGATTGCTCCATAGGAGCTCCTTTGGAGCAAATCTTTGTTTTTCAATTGTTCGAAATGGCCCTGCGGAACATATCGAACAGCGAGGGAAGATTCGGTGCGTGAGCAGATAGTTCCTTTAGTTTATTCTTTCTTTTAATTTCGGGGTAAAGGATGATTTTTAGTTGATAACTTTTGAAGTTCCTTAGTGCTGCTTGAATCAAGTAGGTTAAAGAAGTAGTCCAAAAGGCTGTTAAAGTTGCTAAAATTCTGGTCTTCATATTGAATCTGATAAAGCTTGCAAAATATGCTGAGACCGACATTCATTACCCTGTCTAAACGAAACTCATCACCTTCACTAAAAGAGGTTCTTTCGCGGGAATTGAATATCCTCACATGAACACTCGGGTGGGTTAAAAAAACAAGCTGAGTACTAGCTTGCAATGCAAACATACTGGAGAGTCCTGCCATAATAATGCCCAGTTGTTTGTGGTATCTTGTCACTTCATCATCATTTGTGCTCAACATACACTCATAGGCAAAAGTATCTGCCTCCTGTTCCAGTTGCATGCAAAGGCCTTTCTCCTGATTATTTAATTTCTCACCCTTTTTTAATTTCAAACTGATTTCTTTATAACTTTCCCAATGCCCATTAACAATATGTGCAACTTCATGGAACATGATATAGCTTAATGCATCCATAAAGATTATGTTCGCTATTTTAATTTTGTCATTGGTCATCGCCGGATTGGGAAGAATTTTCGGCCATTCATCTTGACAGTCCGGAAGTTTTAAGGATAGTGCCCAATCAAGAAGTTGGTCTAGTTCCCTTACTTCTGCGTCCTCGCTATCCATTACCATAAAGGTATCAGTGACTTTGATTGCAGTCCTTGATTTATTTTCGGTGACTTCAAGGATTATATAATTGAGGCACCACATGAGACAAAGAAATCTTTTATTCAGCACAATCTCTTTAGTTTCATGATCCGAAAAAGGGGTTGAGAAATGGTCAGTTTCAATTCTTATGTAGCTGCTCAGCTGAGAATCCTTATATTTCCTGAGTCTTGTATTTGTTGCCTCACTCGTGTTCTCAAAAGTTTCTATAAGGCGGTCATAAAGTGTTTCTATTGGATGTCTATCGGTCATATATATAAAGGTAATACTTATAAACAAATGATTATGACGGGAGTTCAACAGGGATTTTGGAGGCTGTCAGATATCTTGTAATACTTGGAAATTGGTACGTATATTATTATTCATTCATCATGGCCTTAATTTTCATCAATGCAGCTGTGAGCGGCTGCTGCATACACAATTATTTTAGAGCAGTCGTAAAGCCAAAAGTAATCTTGTGCAATTTTGTTTTTAAGTTCTTCTTCTCTAATGTTTTGGTATTTCATTTGGGGTTTTAACTGCTATCTTTGTTTTAATTTTTAGGTTCTGCCAATGAAGAAGAAGATACATATTAAAGCACTAAACACTATTTGATTGTAAACGTAAGCCGCTAATGAGGTCTTTTTTGTATGCAGCATTCTTATTTTGTCAATTCGGATTTATTTTTCTTAACAGTTTCCTCGAAAAATCAGTTTCCGCATCTAGCGAAGCTATCATCTCTCCACCTGCATTCGAAAGTCTTGCCAAATCTTGTTTCGGCATCGCACCCAAGTCTGAAAAAATCAGTAGGCTATCGAAGTCTGCTTTAGCTCTTAAAAGTCTTTCTAAGATTATGGTTGTCAGCCTGGCTTTGTCCTTGTTTGGAATGCCGAATACAAATAGTGGCGCATACTTACCTTCAATTCTATAGTCAATAGGATAGTCTTTGGCGTTTTCCATGTCTTCAAAAAAATAATCTTTCTTCACTTTGTCAAGATCAACAATTTTGTAAAGTTGTTCTTGAAGGTCTTCATAAAAAGTGGATTCTGCTCTTGCGCGGTTTAAAAAAGTTAAATCATTTACCTTCGTCAACGCTTGCCCGAGTCGAAAAATATTAGACCCTAAATTTTCAACCGGTGTTTCAATGAAAAATTCACCGTTGTCTTCGTCAATATTTGTTTCGGCTTTTATTTGGTCTAAAATTTTGCCCCTTGTACCTTCTCTAAATTTATCGGTATCGTTCCCGTAACTTAAATGCATCATTGTATGCCCCATATCAGTCAATCTAATAATACCGCCAGGCATCTCCTTAATATAAATTTGGTATGAGTCTCCGTCAGCAAAATAGAAAGGCGTTTCAATAGAAAGTAAGGTTCCATTTTTAGGCCTTATTTTCACTTCTGCACACATTAATGAGCAAAGAGTTTCTTGTAGTTTATGTACGTCAAAATTCATTGTCGAATAATTTTGTTTGACTTTTATTGTCAGATGTAGTTGAAATTCCTGAGACATTACAATCGGTTACCAAACAATGTAATGCACCTTCAATAGTTGTGTATTTGTCTGTTGCCATAGCAAAACCTTCGGCTTTTCTATTTGCTTTGATATATTTTTCTGTCGCGATATGAATATGACAGGTGTATCCAAGTTTAATTTTTTCTAAGTGATTCGGATGGTTGTGATTCGGTCCGTTATATCTTTTAAGCGTTAAAGTTTCGCCATTCGGAGCAAGCCAACTTATTCCACAAGAAAAGTCATCCTCCATTTCATCACGCAGGTTTTGACGTTTATAAATTTCGAACTCATGGCCGGAATTATCTAACGCAATTACCTTGAAATTGACTTGCTCATGCCCTTCCTTATTTTTGCTTCTTGATTGAGGGTTCTTTAACCGCTTCTTGCAATTTAAAAGATCTGCAATTTTATCGTCCGTTAAACTTTCAAATGCCATATCAAATAGTCTGTTTATTAATTGCAATTTGATAAAAAATATTTATTTACAGGGTATTTTGCGTAAATCAGTCTTTTAAGCCAAGCAAAATCGGTTTAAAAATCTACAATCCCATCCAAAGTTCCGTTTTCGGAAGTAGCGTCGGGCTCTTATCCAAACTTGATAAATTTCTAACTCAACACCGCCTCAATCGCCTTCTCTCTTTCCTCCGTATGCTTATGCTTAAAAAAGACCATAAACAAAACCGCAACAATTAGGGCGTAGATGGTAAACGTAAGCCAAATGTCTCGCCAGTCTTTCATTAAAATTGGCTGACTAAAAAAGCCATTGTTTGCAATGGTTACGCCCTGTTGTTTGATAAAAGATTGCAGATGGTTGTTGCTAGGTTCGGAACCTACAAAGGTTGCAATGGATTGTAAACTGCCGAATGATTTTGTAAAAAACCGGTCGATCATCCACCCAGAAAGCAAACTGCCGAAAACGGCGCCGAACCCATTGGTCATCATCATAAACAAACCTTGGGCAGAAGATCTAATTTTTGGCGCCGTAGATGTTTCTACAAATAGAGAACCTGAAATGTTGAAAAAATCGAAAGCCATGCCATACACAATGCAGGAGAGCACAATCATCCACAAACCATTGCCCGGATTTCCGTAAGCAAACAACCCGAAGCGAAGCACCCAAGCAAACATCGCGATAAGCATTACATTTTTAATCCCGAAGCGTTTTAAGAAAAAGGGAATGGCCAAAATAAACAACGTCTCAGAAATTTGCGAAATAGACATGATGATGGTAGAATACTTTACCACAAAAGAATCTGCATATCTTGGGAAGTCTTTAAAGGCATCTAAAAAAACATCGCCATACATATTGGTAAGTTGCAGTGCGCCACCCAAAAACATAGAGAAAATAAAGAATAAAGCCATTTTATAATTGGCAAAAAGCCTAAAAGACTCCAATCCTAATTTCTGAACCAAGGTGCTTTTTTCTGCACTTAAATTTGCCGGTGGGCATTTAGGTAAGGTAAAGCTATAAATACCCAGTGCCGCCGCCGCTATACCAGCAATATAAAACTGGTTTGCGCCTGCTTTACTTCCTGTTAAATTGGTGATCCACATGGCAGCAATAAAGCCAATGGTTCCCCAAACACGAATGGGAGGGAAGTCTTTAACAACATCTAAGAGCCTAGATTTTAATGAATTATAAGAAATGGAGTTGCTTAAAGAAATGGTAGGCATGTAAAAACACATGGCCAAAAACATGATCCAAAAAAAGCCATGTGGCGTGCTTATTTGCGGAATGTAAAAAAGCACAGCTGCATAACAGAGGTGCAAAATTCCATAGAGGCGTTCTGCGTTTATCCATTTATCGGCCACAATGCCCATTAAGGTTGGCATAAATAAAGAGGCAAAACCCATGGTGGCAAAAATAGCTCCGAATTGCGTTCCGTCCCAACCATTTGTGTTGAACCAATAGTTTGCAATGGTAATCAGCCATGCGCCCCACACAAAGAATTGCATAAAGCTCATCACCGTTAGGCGAAACTTAACATTCATGTTTTGTTCGATTTTGAAATAAAAATTGAATATAGAATTAATTTGGAGCAAACTCTAAGGATTACAGAATTTTCGCTTATCGTCTGAATCAGGATTAAAGGATTTTAGGATTGGAGGATTTTTAGTGCCTATCTTATTCTTTCCCTACTGTCATGATGAACTTATTTCAGCATCTTTAATTAGTTGCGTAAAAAATGAATAATTTCGATGATTTGGGCGTCCCCCTCCGCCATCGCACTACCCACCGCTCGGGGCAGGCTTTCCATTGCAATAGCCCGGGCCCTTGCGCAGCTTGGTTAACGCCCAAAAAATTAATGCTTTAACCTATTGGCCAACCGAATTTAACTAGCAGACCCCGAAACGAGTTTAGGGTGAAGCCGCTTGGATTGAGCTAACAGAGCGAGTGAGATGTCTTCTTTTGTCGACATGACTATTGTTCTTGCTATTTCGCATTCCTTTTACTCAATTCATCTCTAAAACGCGCTGCCTTTTCATAAGCTTCTGCCGCAATGGCTTCGTGCAATTGCTGCTGCAATTCCTCTAAGGTTAAATGAGATAGACCTTGCTGTTTGCTTTTGGTGGGCAAGCTGTCGGCATCTGGTTCTTTGGCTATGTTATCCAAATTTTCTAGAAACAATAAATCGCTGCCTTCTATAAGCAAACCCGCCGAACCTAAAATAAATTCGTAGGTATAAATCATGGCATTAAACCGTACTGCAAGCGCTATCGCGTCTGATGTTCTGGCATCTATCTCCTTCACATTTTTACCATCGGTACAAATTAGCTTTGCAAAAAACACACCATCTACCAAATTGTAAATGATCACTTCTTGAATGTCTATGTGAAATGTTTCTGCAAACGATTTAAAAAGATCGTGCGTCAGCGGCCGTGTCGGCGTCATTTTTTCAATTTCGATGGCGATTGCTTGGGCTTCAAAAGCGCCGATAATAATGGGTAGCCTGCGCCTGCCATTTACCTCGCCTAAAACCAAAGCGTACGCGCCAGTTTGGGTTTGGCTATAAGACAAGCCAACAATATCAAGTTTTACTTTCTTCATTTTTTGGTGTGCTTAATAAACACAAATTGGGTTAAACGTTTGTGTTTTTTAAGATTGATTTTTTTTCAGCGTTTCGATCAAACGTGGAACAATATCAAATGCATCTCCAACAATGCCATAATCGGCCACTTTAAAGAATGGTGCTTCTGGATCTTTATTGATCACCACAATTACTTTTGATGAACTTACGCCCGCCAAATGCTGTATGGCGCCAGAAATGCCAATGGCAATGTATAAATTCGGACTGATGGAAATACCTGTTTGGCCAACGTGTTCAGCATGTGGTCTCCAATCTGCATCGCTTACAGGTTTTGAACATGCCGTTGCAGCGCCCAATAGTCCGGCCAATTCCTCAATCATGCCCCAATTTTCTGGCCCTTTTAAACCTCTACCCGCAGAAACCACAATTTCGGCATCGGGTAAAGAAACTTTATCTGTAGCCCTAACAATTTCTTTAATCACGGTATTCAAATCCGACTGGTTTACATCGGCAAAAAAATCTTCCACACTAATTTCGCCAGCGTTTTCTTTTATACCAAAAGCGTTCGGATTTAGTGCAATAACTTTATTTGCCGAAACAATTTCGGTAATGGCGAATGCTTTACCAGAAAATGCCGTTTTCTTCACGGTAAATTTGCCGCCATCAACTTTTGGAAGTTCCACAGCGCCATCTACCAAACCGGCTTTTAACTTAACCGCAATGCGCGGAGCCAGGCCTTTACCGGTAAAAGAGTTGGAAAGAACCACAACAGTTGCGTTTTCTTTGGCTGCAGCCGATGCTATGACACTTGCATAGGCCTGGTTTACAAAATTTTTTAACTGATCTGAGCAAACGTTTAACACTTTTGAAGCACCATATTTACCAAGTTCCTTTAATTCGCTTTCTGCAACATTGCCAATGGAAATGGCAGTTAAGTCGGCAGATTGCTGGTCTGCTATCGCTTTGGCATAAGATACGGCCTCAAAAACAGACTTCTTAAATTTCCCCTCCGCTTGTTCTACATAAACTAATACGCTCATATTTTCTTATTTATTTCGATGGATTTGTCGGTTTGCTCGTCACAATAAAATTAAGCTAAAAAATTGTCAGTCTGAGCTTGTCGAAGACCGCCTAACAATAGAATAACAGCTAGATGATTCCTTCAACTACTTGTCCCGACCATTCGGGAAACTCAGGATGACACCGCTATGTTGCTTTTTTTTAATTTAATAATATTTTACTCTCCGCGCTCCTACAAACTAATTTTACTTATAAATTTTATTTTTATTTCTGTTATCTAACCAACTAGATCACCTTCGCTTCGCTATGCAATAAGTCGATTAGTTTTTCTGCATCCTCAGCTGGTATCAGTTTTACAGCGCCTCTCGCTGCAGGTACGTCAAACTTAACAATTTCGCTCAGGGTTTCTATTTCTACTGGTTCAACCACATTTAAAGGTTTGCTTCTAGCGCTCATAATACCGCGCATATTTGGAATTTTCGGCTCTGCAACGCCTTCGGCACAGCTTGCTACAAATTTTCCGGTAACGTTTACCACCTCTTTTCCACCTTCAATTTCTCGCTCCAAAACTGCTGCGCCACCATCTATGGTTAATTTCTTTATAATGGAAATAGACGGAATATCTAAGAACTCCCCAATCATTGCTGCAACTTGGTTTCCATTGTAATCAATTGATTCTCTTCCCGTAAGGATAATATCAAAGTCTTTGTCTTTTGCATATTCTGCAATTTGCTTTGCCACGAAATAAGCATCGCGCGGAGCTGCATTAACCCTCACAGCATCATCTGCGCCAATGGCCAACGCTTTTCTAATGGTAGGCTCAGTAGCAACTTCGCCAACGTTTATAACGGTAACCGAACCGTTTCCACCTTCTGTAAGCGCAATGGCCTTTGCAAGGGCAATTTCATCATAAGGGTTAACAATAAATTGCACGCCCGCAGTGTTGAATACTGTATTATCGTTGGTAAATGTTATTTTTGTGGTCGTATCTGGTACGTTACTTATACAAACTAATATTTTCATCTGGATCTTATTTTTATATAAATGGCCTTGCCGCAAATTTAGTTAAAAAAGCAATTAAATAAAATGTCAGTTAGCCGATTAAGCAAGTTATTACAATTTATGGAGCAAGATCCTAAAGATCCTTTTATCCTTTATGCCCTCGCCACCGAGTACAATAACCTAGACAACACAGCCGAAGCCTTTAGGTTTTATCTAAAATTGGTTGCCGAGCACCCAAGCTATGTTGGAACTTACTACCATTTGGGTAAATTATACGAAAAACAAGATGAAACTGCGCAAGCAATAACCACATACCAACAAGGAATGGAAGCTGCCAGAAATAAAAGAGACATGCATGCATTTTCTGAACTGCAAGGCGCTTTTAACTCTGCCTCTGGTTTAGATTACGAGGATGATTAAAAACTAATGCAGTAGGATTCAGTGCAATTTTCGGCCAGATCAATTCCAGTTTGCCGAAAACAAAAAATCAACTACATTTGGACTAGGAACAAAATTTTTACCCTCGTAACAACGCATATTTTTCGATAATTAAATAACCTCGCAAACCTAAGATGCACTCGAAACCAATCGCTGTAAAAAAACAACTACTTTTTATCAAAAACGTGGTGTTGTTTACTTTCAGCTCTTTTGGTGGGGCGCAAGCCCATTTAGCCTTGCTGCTAAAGTACTTTGTTAACCAAACAAAATTTATTTCTGCCGAAGAACTGTTGGAGTTGAATGCATTAGCACAGGTATTGCCAGGGCCTGCAAGTACCCAAACATTAGTAGGCATCGCCTGGAAAGTAGGGCGTTTAAAACTTGCGCTCATTACCTTTGTAATATGGATTACGCCCACGGCAGCCGTTATGACTTTTGCCGCCATAAGTTATGCCATGCTTGGCCAAAAAGCGCATTTTGCAGATGTGTTAAAATATATCCAACCTGTTGCCTTGGGCATTGTTGGCTATGGCGCTTTTAAACTCGGAAAGAAAGTTCTAGTTGCTCGTATGCCAATTTTTCTTGCCGTGGCTGCAGTTATTGCAACCTTGGTTTTAAAAAATGCCTACGTTTTTCCTCTTGCCATTCTTATTGGTGGGATGATTTCTTCTGCCATTGAAACGCCGAAAGAAGAAACCGAGTTGAGGGTAAATCTTTTCTCTAACGTAAATCCGAAAAAGCTGGTGTACTTTTTAGGCGCTTTACTGCTTTTTGCGCTTATCGGTGCCATAATCAATAGAACTTCGCCTTTCAGTTTGCCCATACGTTTGCTAGAAAACTTTTACCGTAACGGTATTTTGGTATTTGGCGGCGGCCAAGTATTGGTTCCTTTAATGTTTACTGAGTTTGTGCAAATGAAGCATTATTTAAATGGCCCGGGCTTTTTGTCTGGCTTTGCCATTCAGCAAGCGTTGCCTGGCCCCACTTTTTCTTTTAGCAGTTATTTAGGTGCGCTTAGCATGAAAAATTTCGGTTACGGTATTCCAGGTCAGGTATTGGGAGGAGTTATTGGTGTTTTAGGTATTAATTTACCAGGCTTAATTTTGGTGCTTTTTATTGTGCCTTTTTGGGAAGATTTAAAGAAAATATCTAGAATTAGACATAGCCTATCTGGCATTAATGCAGTTAGCGTAGGGTTTATCATCGCAGCTTTTATTCTTCTATTGGCACCAATAGGCCTAAACTGGCTTTTTTTGGGGATTATGCTTGCCACATTTTTGCTACTAAATTACACCAAAATAAGCCCACCCATTATTGTTGTGTTAGCGATAGCAGTTGGTTATTTTTTTTAAAAAGACCTTTTGCATTAGCTCCAAAACTTTTTTTCAATCCGTAAAAAATCGACCCGCGCCTGATCAGTAAGTGTCTATCACGAAAATTCAGACAAAAAATACTTTAAAAAGGTGCACCGTCGTCGCTGTAATCATCCATTTTAGAAGGGCGAATAATCACATTGCTTTGCTTCTCAAAATCTTGCGACGGATACATACCAGACGATGGACTATCCATAGAAAAACTGTTTGGAGCGCTAAAATCTTCTTCAAGATCCATAAACTTAACAAATTTACCCACAAATTTTAGCGGCACAATTCCAGTTTCGCCGTTTCTGTGCTTCGCAATAATTACCTCGGCAATGCCTGCCTGAGAACGTCCTTGTTCATCTTCGGTGATGCCATAATATTCTGGTCTATACAAGAAAAGTACCATATCCGCATCTTGCTCTATAGATCCAGATTCACGTAAATCTGATAGCATCGGCCGTTTTCCGTTTGGCCCAGGCCTGCTTTCTACCGCTCTACTTAACTGAGAAAGCGCAAGTACAGGAACTTCCAACTCTTTTGCGACAGATTTAAGCGCCCTAGAAATACTACCAATCTCTTGTTCTCTGTTTCCACCGCCTTTTTGGTTTTCGCCTTTGCCGTGCATTAGTTGTAAATAATCTACAATAACCATTTGAATGTCGTACTGAGCTTTTAAACGTCTACATTTTGCTCTAAACTCAAAAATATTCAAAGCAGGGGTATCGTCAATAAGAAGAGAAGCCTCGCTCAGTTTTTTAATTTTACTGTGCATTTGTTGCCATTCCCATTCCGCCAAATTGCCTTTACGTATTTTTTCTTGCTCAATTTCGGCTTCGCCAGATATTAAACGATTAACCAACTGCACCGAAGACATTTCTAAAGAAAATACAACTACGGGCTTTTGAAAATCTACCGAGGCGTTACGGGCGCAGGTAAGTACAAAAGCCGTCTTTCCCATTGCTGGGCGAGCGGCAATAATTACCAAATCTGATTTTTGCCAGCCGCCAGTAATTCTGTCCAAACCCGTAAAACCCGATGGAACACCAGTCAAACCATCTGTTTTGGTGCGCAATTCTTCTAAAGTGGCAAGAGATTGTTTAATAATCTCATCCATTTTTTGGGTATCTCTACGAAGATTATTCTGAGCAATATCGAAAAGGTTTTTCTCTGCATGATCTAGCAGGTCGAAAATATCCGTCGTGTCCTCGTAAGCATTGCTGATAATTTCCGTAGAAATTCTAATCAGTTCTCTTTGGATGTATTTTTGCGAAATAATCCGCGCATGGTATTCTATATTTGCGGCAGACGCAACCCGATTGGTTAAATTGGTGATGTAATAAGCACCGCCAACCATTTCCAAACTTCCAATTTGTCTAAGCTCTGCGGTCACGGTTAAAATATCAACTGGTTTAGATTTTTGAAACAGCGAGTGGATGGCCTCAAAAATTTTTTGATGAGATTCTTGATAAAAAACTTCTGGTTTCAAAATATCGATAACCGAAGAAAGCGCATCTTTTTCTAGCATAAGTGCCCCTAAAACAGCTTCTTCCAAATCTAGCGCTTGTGGAGGTATTTTTCCATGTCCGCCTGTTTGCGGATTGCTTAACCTGCCTTTACGCGGACTGAAATTGACATTTCCAGATTGTTCCTTATCGATACTCATAATACAAAAGTAGTTAAAACTTTGCCGCCTTGTTTCAATAAGTTGTTAGTTGTTGTTAACAAATTGAATGCGAATTGAATTGATTTTTTGCGGGTACGAGGCAACGAAAAAATTTTAAACATACCTTTGTTGATAAGGTGGCATTTCTTAAAACTTATTCGTTTTTATTTAGATACTTTTGCCAAATATTTTTTACAATGGATAAATTTAGAAGACCGCAACGAGCGAAAGAAAACAACGAATTTGTTTTTGGGATACGGGCAGTTATAGAAGCCATAAAGGCTGGCAGAGATATAGAAACCATTTACGCGCAGCGTGGGTTAGGTGGCGATTTATTTTTAGAGCTTAAGGCAGAATTAGTCGACAGCACAATTCCTTTAAACACTGTTCCGGTAGAAAAATTAAACCGGATGTCTCAAAAAAATCACCAAGGAGTGATTGCTGTGATTTCGCCAATAACTTACCAAAACATTGAAGATATAATTCCGAGTGTTTTTGAAAAGGGAGAAGTGCCCTTTATTCTGGTGTTAGATAGCATTACAGATGTTAGAAATATGGGCGCAATTGCACGTACGGCAGTTTGTGCAGGTGTTCACGCCATTGTAGTGCCAATAAAAAATGCGGCACAAATAAATGGCGATGCCATTAAAACATCAGCAGGCGCGCTTTTTAACATTCCAATTTGCCGACATGGAAATTTGCATAAGACTTGTTTATTTCTGCAGGAAAGCGGATTACAGCTGGTTGCCTGTACAGAAAAAACCAACGATTTGATTTATACGCCGGATTATACCTTGCCAACAGCCGTAATTATGGGGTCAGAGGATGTGGGTATTTCTAATGAATTAATGAGAATAGCAGATAACCTTGCCAAAATACCGATGGTCGGCACCATTGAATCTTTAAATGTATCTGTTTCTGCCGCTATTATTTTATACGAGGCGGTTAGGCAGAGAGGGTAGAGGCGTTTAGTTGTTGAGGCCTTTTGGAGCGCCTACCTAATTTTCGGTAGACACTACGAATCAATTGGTTTTTTCGATTGTAAAATCTCCAAGGATTAAATTCGTTTTTTCCAACAGCAAATTGATCGCTTTCTCTAAAGAATAATGGGGAACAGGCTTTATTTTGTCAAACAGCTTATCTTTTTCGTTCACCGTAGAAAGTTCTTTTTTAAATTTTGAGGCAAAATGGACTCCCAAACGGTTAGTTTTATATATCTCACGAGATATTTTTTTGACTGATGTCATATATCTTTTTTCCTCGCTTCTTGCAATTCTAAACACAATATTTTCTCCATCAGCACAAACAATTCTAAATTGACTAGGAATGGCCCGTGTCCCTAACAAAAAAACAATATCATAATGTTGTCTCGAAATTGATTCGATGCTGTTGTGGGTAATAATTTGATTTATAAATTGAGAAGAGATTTCAAATCGATGTTCTGAAAATGTAAATCTTCCCCTTAAATCTGTCAGGTGTTTTTCTGAGAAATAAAGCGTAAACATCATGATAAGAAAAGACGCTGCCAACAAAGCCAAAGCTTTTGGGAATTCGTAATTCTGGAGAGAATAAAATACAGAAGCCAAAAATAGCACTACACAAACTACGTTCGCGATTAGATAGAAAACTGGCTTATGGTATTTAAAATACATGAATTCTTTCGTCATTTTTTTAACTAGAAACCACTTTCAATCCAATAACAGACACAATTAGGGTTGTTATAAAGAATAGCCTCCAAAAATCGGCAGGTTCTTTAAAAAGGAAGATTCCAACTAGCACGGTGCCGACAGCTCCAATACCGGTCCAAACGGCATAAGCGGTGCCGATGGGCAATGTTGAGGTAGCTTTTACCAACAAAAGCATACTGATTGTGAGGCAAAGCAAAAAACCAGCAAACCAATAATAACTCACGTTGCCAGTATTTTCTTTCGCTTTGCCAAGACAAGTTGCAAAGCCCACTTCAAAAAGTCCAGCGATAATTAATAAAATCCAGTTCACGTACTTATGGTATAAAATGTTAAATCCAAAGCTAGCTATTTTAATATCTATGGCAAATTATAGCTTTTTGTTTTTGATGTGAAACTAGTTCACAGAACAAATTCATAGCTTTGCTGACGAATTAAAAACATGAATTTACTATTGTGCGCTGTCATTTTGCAAAGATGCTAGCGCTTACGACTGAAATGACAGCCTTTTTTGGCCATTTCGGGCAAAAAAGATACAGTGTAAGGCGAGCCTGTCCCGATTTTGATTCGGGATTAAAACGCCCAAATATTTATTTTATTTATAACCATTTTACTTTGATGGCAGAAGATTTAACAATTTCAATTTCAGACAGTAAAGAAACCAACTATAAGTCAATCATCCCTCAAATAGAAGCTTTATTAGCCGGAGAGGATGATTTTGTGGCCAATATGGCCAATGTTTCGGCGGCCTTGAAAGAACAGTTCAGTTTTTTCTGGGTAGGCTTCTATTTGGTTAAAAACGAGGAATTGGTGCTAGGGCCTTTTCAAGGGCCGGTTGCTTGCACAAGAATTAAAAAGGGTAAAGGCGTTTGCGGAACAAGTTGGCAGAAAGGAGAAACCCTTATTGTTGATGACGTGGAGACTTTCCCCGGGCATATTGCATGTAGCTCTGGATCTAAATCAGAAATTGTTTTGCCGCTAATAAAAAACGGAGTTACTATTGGCGTTTTAGATGTAGATAGTGAACATTTAGCTCATTTCGATTCGGTTGATAAATCTAATTTAGAGACTATTACAAATATCTTGTTAAAACATTAGTTTAAGTTAACAATTCCTTTCTCTTTTTTTTTTCGGCTTTAAATTTAGCTTCATCTATCCTTAAAGATCCGTAGACCAGACAGCCAGCTTTCTTGACGTCGATTAGGTTGGCCTGCGCCATAGTTTATCTCGCTCTACAAAAATCAAAACTTTTTTCTATCGACTATGTTTTTTAACCAAACACTAAAATAGTATGAAAAACGAAAAAAATATAAAAAAGTTGAAAGAGATGGTTGAGGCCGTTCGTATTTGCATGTTCAATACCGTAAATGCTAAAGGAGAGATGGGCAGCAGGCCAATGGCGACTGCTAAAATTGAAGATGACGGCGGAATTTGGTTTTTTACCAATGAATATTCGCCAAAATCTAAAGAGATTTCAAAAGAAAACAATGTATTGCTGGCATATAGTGACCCATCTAATAACACCTACGTTACGGTGAGGGGCAAGGCTGCTTTTATAGATGATAGAGAAAAGAAAAAAGAACTTTGGTCGCCTTTTGTAAAAGCCTGGTTCCCCGATGGTGTGGACGATCCAAACCTTATTTTACTGAAAGTTGACGCTGATGAGGTAGAATATTGGGACAGTTCGGCATCTAAATTAGTGGTGTTATTTAGCACACTAAAAGCCATTGTAACCGGCGACCAACCCGATGTTGGAGAGCACGATAAAATAAAAATTTAAACAGAAAAGCAGGAACCTAGAAATTCCTGCTTTTTTTGTATCATTGATTTATGCAGTTTGAAAACACGCTCGACTTTGCCAAATCGCTAGACAAAGCTGATGATCTTGGTAGATTTAGAGAACAGTTTATTTTTCCCACACAAAATGAAAAGGAATTTATCTATTTGTGTGGCAATTCTTTAGGACTTCAACCTAAACGTACAAAGAAGATGCTTTCAGAGCAACTGAATAATTGGGGAGACAAAGCGGTAGAAGGTTGGTTTGAAGGCGAAGAAGCTTGGATGTATTACCACAAGGGTGTAAATGCGTTGATGGGCGAATTAGTTGGGGCGAAAGCAGCAGAAGTTTGTGCCATGAATACCTTGACTGTAAACCTGCACTTATTAATGGTGAGTTTTTACGCTCCAAAAGGTAAGCGCATCAAAATAATAATGGAAAAAGGCGCTTTCCCTTCAGATCAATATGCTATTGAAAGTCAAGTAAGGTTTAATGGTTATAATCCTGCCGAAACAATTATAGAGGTTGCGCCGAGGGCAGGAGAACATACTTTAAGAACGGAAGACATTGTTGCAGAGATTTTAGCACAGGGCGATGAATTAGCGCTGGTGCTGTTTGGAGGTGTTAATTATTTTACTGGTCAGCTGTTTAATATGGCTGCTATAACAAAAACAGGCCATAGTGTTGGCGCAACTGTTGGGTTTGACCTTGCGCACGCAGCGGGCAATGTTCCGCTAAGTCTGCACGATTGGAATGTAGATTTTGCATGTTGGTGTTCTTATAAATATCAAAATGCTGGTCCGGGTGGAATTGGTGGTGTTTTTGTGCATGAAAAACATTTTCTAAATACGGAACTTAATCGCTTTGCGGGTTGGTGGGGTTATCACGAAAATGGCCGGTTTTTAATGGAGAAAGGCTTCAAACCCGAAAAAGGTGCAGATGGTTGGCAAGTAAGTTGCACCCAAGTTTTTCCATTAACGATATACTTTTCAAGTCTGCAACAATTTGAAGAAGCAGGGTTTATGCAGCCGTTAAGAGAAAAAAGTAAAAAATTAACTGTCTACTTACAATTTATTATAAGTCAGATAAATAAGGAAATTAATCTTGAACAGTTCGAGATTATTACTCCACCTCATGAAGAAGACAGAGGGGCACAACTTTCTATCATTGCAAAGAATAAACCAAAAGAAATTTTTAATGCATTGGTAGCAAAAAACGTACTTGGAGACTGGCGTGAACCTAATGTAATTCGTTTTAGTCCGGTCCCTATGTACAACTCGTTCGAAGATGTCTTTAGGGCCGGAGCATTGTTGTTAGAAGTTACCCAACAACTACTGAAAGCCGAACATTGATGGACATTAAGATTGCTTGGAATCCTATCTATGCACATCCATTGCCGGAAGGACATCGATTCCCAATGTTGAAATATGAGTTAATTCCCGCTCAGCTGCTGCACGAGGGTGTTATAACGCAGAATAATCTCTTCAGTCCTGATTTATTGGATGAGGAATTTTTGCTGACTACTCATTGTAAATCTTATTGGGAAGACTTGAAAAATCTTACCCTGCCACCAAAGGAGCAGCGAAAAATTGGCTTTCCGCTTACCGAGAAGTTGGTAGAGCGCGAATTGAGAATTGCGCAAGGCACCATTGATGGGGCTTTGTCGGCTTTGGATAATGGAGTAGCTTTTAATGTTGCCGGTGGCACACATCATGCTGGCAGCGACTGGGGCGAAGGTTTTTGCATGCTGAACGATCAAGCAATATGCGCTAACTATTTACTAGACAAAAATTTAGCCTCAAAGATATTAATAATAGATTTAGATGTTCATCAAGGCAACGGAACAGCAGAAATATTTGAAAATGAGCCGAGGGTCTTCACTTTTTCTATGCACGGAGAAAATAATTTTCCGTTTAAAAAAGAAAAGTCAAGTCTGGACATTGCATTAAGAGACGGTGTTGCTGATGAAGAATATTTGGAGATTTTAGACAGAACGCTGCGTCAGCTCTTTGAGCAAGAGAAACCAGATTTTGTTTTTTATCTTGCGGGGGTAGATGTTTTAGATTCAGATAAACTGGGTAAGCTTTCTTTAACTAAACAGGGTTGTGCTTTGCGCGATAAACTGGTGTTGAGTGCTTGCAAGTCTAAAAAAATCCCAGTGCAAATAAGTATGGGGGGAGGATACTCAGAAGACGTTGAGCAGATTGTAGATGCGCATTGCAACACCTATCGTATTGCGTTTGATATGTTCAGTTAACCTTTTGTCTGGCTGATATTTAAAGTTTCGTAAAATTTATTACTATAGGATTTTAAGTTTCTACATTTTCTTAAAATCCGGGTCAACTATTTTCTGCATAAACTCAGGATTCTCAACTTCTACTTGAACTACCTGCCTATTTGATTTAAACTTCAGAGGAACATTTACTTTCTTTCTAATATACAGGAAAAGAGTGTCATTTTTAGCCTGATATAAAAATGGCTCAAGTCCGTCAAAAATAAAGTCTTTCGTTGAGTCTGCTATAAATCCTACACTTGGCCAGTTAGAAATAACAGATTTTTGTTTATCACCCGTGAATCCCCAATGTTCAGATTTTATATAGATTTTTGACGTTCCATTATCGGAAACTAATGTTATCTGTTGGTAGATTGGTTTCTCTAATCCTCCAAATAAACTATCTACAATAAAAATTAAAGCCCCTAGTGCGAACAAAATCGTCGCCAAAACTATTAGGATTTTTTTCATTTAAAAATAGAGTATAAAGTAGTGTACTATAAAATAAGACTTCTCTCCAACACCAATTTAATCGCCTTATCAATTATTTTTTGTGGTTCTTTAGCAAATGCCAACTTGGTCCTGCTTGCTAAAATGGCATTTATAGATATGGCCTGATGTCCTAATATATTCGACAAGGCATAAATTCCAGCCGTTTCCATCTCTAAATTTGTTATTCTAGTTCCGTTGTGATTAAAGCTGGTAATTCGCTCAATAAGATTGTCGATGGAATTATGTGCACGTAATTTACGGCCTTGTGGTCCATAAAAACCAGGAGCTGTTACCGTTATGCCATGAGTCAAATTTTTACCGATGGTACTCAGTAAGTGTTCGCTACCGGCAGTAATATATGGATTCAGTTTTGCAAAACCATTAAAGTGTTTGTTTATTTTAACAAGTATATCTATTTCTCCTATTGTATTTTGAGATTGATAGTAATTCATCAACGCATCCATTCCCAAACCAAAAGACGAGGCTATAATACTACCCAAAGGAATATCATCTTGAACCGCGCCTGAGGTTCCTATTCGAATAATATTTAATGACTTTAGGCTTTTCTTGATTTCCCTTGTGTGAAAATCTATGTTTACAAGCGCATCTAGCTCGTTCAAAACAATATCTATGTTGTCTGTGCCGATGCCTGTGCTAAGAACTGTAATTCTCTTACTACCCAACAGCCCGGTATGCGTCATAAATTCTCGTTTACCCTTTTTTAGCTCAATTTTATCAAAATGTTTGCTCACTTCCGCTACTCTGTCTGGATCGCCAACGGTAATAATTGTATCTGCAACATCTTCTGGTAATAAATTTAGGTGATAAATACTTCCATCGGGATTGATGATTAGGTCGCTTTCTGGTATGCTCATAAATTTATTTTTAATCCTTTGGTGTCATCGTTAATAATTGCTTTTAATTTGAGGTTTGGAATAGAGTCTAATTTATGACTAATCTGGTCTTCCAACGATTTCTTAACCCAAAATTTCAACTCGCAGGCCAAATCAAACTGCTGTTCATAAACTTCTAAACCTTCCTCTTTTAAAATTTGCATCACATCATTCATGTGTACATAATCAAAACTAACTTTTAGGTTTGTCTTTTGGAAATCGTCTATAATAATAGCTTCACTCAGTGACATTATACTTGCTGTTTTATAAGCGTTTATCAAACCAGGAACACCTAACAACTTCCCGCCAAAATACCTAACTACCACAATCATTACATTTTCTAACTCTGCCGATAGTAAGCAATTTAAGATAGGTTTCCCAGCAGAACCAGCGGGTTCTCCATCATCATTAGCCCTAAATAAGCCATCGGCATTAAGCCGATAAGCGTAGCAGAAATGCCTAGCCTTTTTGTGCTGCGATTTTAAACCCAACAGGATACTTTTTGTTTCTTCTTCGTTTTTTATAGGATAGGCACTGCCGATAAATTTACTTCCCTTATCGCTAAAAATTGCTTCGGCAACAGCTGCTATCGTTTTAAAATGATCAGTAGATTCCAAATTTAGCTTTTTGAGTTTTTATAGATAGACAATTTATCGTCGCCAAGATTTGTAGTTTCTACGATCTCTGCTCGAATTTGCGGTGCGCGTAGTCCATCTTTCCAAGCAGCACTAGCCTTAAAAACTCGAGCTTCATCCCAAAGGTTTCCGTCTAAAAATTGGTTTAACAAATTTAGGCCGCCCTCTACAATAACAGATTGAATGTCCATCAAATACAATTGGAAGCATATTTTTTGTGGGAGATAATACTGCATGTCTTCCATTTCTATGTAATGGACATTTCCGATTATATCGGTTTTAACCTCATTAAATATAAGCGTTTTGGCGGCATCATTAAATAGCAGATTGCTTGTTGGTACTTTCAAATCTTTATCAATCAACAATCGTACAGGATTATTTCCAACCCAATTTCTCACATTTAGCGCTGGATTATCTATTAGCGCTGTATTTTTACCAACAAGTATTGCATCTTCTTCTGCGCGCCATTTATGGGTTAGGCGTTTAGCTAAATCGCCGCTAATCCAACGTTGTTTCTCCTCTATTGGCCCAAAATAGCCATTGGCGGTTTCTGCCCATTTTAAAATAATGTATGGGCGTTGCTTTTCAATTCTTGTAAAAAACCTGATGTTCAAATCTCGGCATTCTTCTTCTAAAATATTCACAACAACCTCTATTCCGGCCTCTTTCAGCTTTTTAATTCCGAGTCCGTTTACACCAGAAAAAGGATCTGTATTTCCAATCATCACCTTTTTTACAGCGTGTTTTACCAATAAATGTGCACAGGGTGGCGTTTTACCAAAATGGGCGCATGGTTCTAGATTTACGTAAACGGTTGCTTCTCTCAGCATTTCGGTTGCTTTCTCTCCGTAGTGTTCAAATACAGCTAAAACAGCATTCGGCTCTGCGTGTGCCTCTCCAAATTTCTTGTGGTAGCCTTCTCCAATAATAACATCATCTAAAACAATTACGCAGCCAACCATTGGGTTTGGGCTTACTTCTGCAATTCCTAGTTTAGCCAAATCTAAACAACGGCTCATGTAAACTTCATCGTTCATTTAAGCAAAAATAAGGATTTAACGGTTAATGCTTCGGGTTTAAAAATCTTCAAACTATCATTCGCATAAATGTCTAATTTTGCAATAATGAATAAAACCCAATTAAATCAACTTTTTCAGCAAGAATTAGACCTTTTGTACACCACAAGCGAGGTGAAAATTTTATTAAGTCTAACTTTAGAAAAACATTCAAAAGAACTTGATATTAAATTAGTTAACGAAAATTATATTGAATTAAGCGTTAGCTTAATAGACAGATGTAAAAAGGTGTTGCCAGAATTAAAGAACCACCAACCGATACAATATATTCTAAATCAGGCGCATTTTTTCGGACTTGTTTTTCAAGTTAATGAGCACGTTTTAATTCCTCGACCAGAAACAGAGGAACTGGTATTTTGGGTACTGAAAGATTTAAAAGCTAAATCCCTAGAAAATGTCAAGCTACTGGATATAGGCACTGGCTCCGGCTGCATCGCCATTAGTTTAAAGAAAAACTTACCGTCTGTTCAAATGTCGGCAATTGATGTTTCTGACAAAGCACTTGAAGTAGCTACATTAAACGCATTGATAAATAAGGTAGATGTGAATTTTATAAAAGATGATATACTTAATTCCAAAAGCAATTTAGAGTGCGATGTGATTGTTAGTAATCCACCCTATGTGCGAAGATTGGAAATAAAGGAAATGCAAAAGAATGTATTAGATTTTGAACCTCATTTGGCCTTGTTTGTAGAAGACGACGATTCTTTGCTGTTTTATCGCGCCATCGCAGAATTTGCCTCAAAAAACTTAAGTAAAAACGGAATACTATTTCTGGAAATAAACGAATTTTTAGCTAAACAAACAGTTGATTTATTAAAGGATAAATTATTTAAAGACATAGAGGTACAAAAAGACATGCAGGGAAAAGATAGGATGATTAGAGCGCGTAAATCTTAATAATATTTTTACGCCCTCGGATGAAATTGCGTAATGACTTGCTTTAAATAATCTCTATCTAAATGCGTATAAATTTCTGTTGTGGTGATGCTTACATGTCCCAGCATTTCTTGCACCGCGCGCAAATCTGCACCACCTTCAATTAAATGCGTTGCGAAAGAGTGCCGCAACGTATGTGGGCTGATGACTTTATGTATTCCTGCAGAGATTGCCAAGGTTTTAATCAGGTTGAAGATAGAAATCCTAGAAAGTTTAGCGCCAAAACGGCTCAAGAAAAGATAATCTTCATGGCCCTTTTTAATATTGGCGTGCACCCTAACTTCATTTAAATAGATGGAAATGTATTTGAGTGCTGACTCGCCAATTGGCACTAGGCGCTCCTTGTTTCCTTTACCAATTACTTTAATAAATTCAATCGGAGCAAAAATATTTGAAATTCTTAGCTCAGTTAACTCCGATACCCTTAAACCACAACCATAAAGAACCTCAACAATAGCTTTATCTCGCATGCCCTGTGCCGAGGAAGCATCAATGGCAGCAAGCAGTGCATCAATTTCGAAAATATTTAATGTATCGGGAAGCTTTCTGGTAATATTTGGCGATTCTATCAGCGCACTTGGATCGTTAGTAATAATCTCCTCGACCAAGAGGTATGCAAAAAAAGCCTTAATGCCAGAAATGATTCTAGACTGTGTACTCGCCTGCATGCCCATTTCGTGTATCCAACTGATGAAATTCTTTAGATCAGCACTTTTAATTTCGGTTATTTTTGGCTGCTCATCTTTACTCAGAAAATATTGGATTAATTTTTCTACATCACCCAAATAGGCACTTATCGAATTTGCAGATAATGATCTTTCTAGCTTTAAATAGGTCTTAAATTCTTTTAAATAGGACTGCCACATTTGCAAAATTCGTTAATTCTCAAAAATACGATAATATTATTGGTGAAATTCTTCAACAGGTTTCAGATTGAGACGTAACTAGTTGAAAAAAAATTAACTTTGGGAGCAAAATCCACTTTATGAGACTACAGATTATCAACGGGCCTAACCTAAACCTACTTGGCTTAAGAGAGCCGACTATTTACGGGAATAAAAAAATGGAAGATTATATTATCGAACTGTCTAATCTGTATCCAACTATAGAAATAAGTTATTTTCAGAGTAATGTAGAGGGCGAAATTATAAACAAATTACACGAAGTTGGGTTTGATTATGAGGGAGTTATACTTAATGGCGGAGGTTTTACGCATACTTCGGTTGCTATAGCCGATGCAATTGCTGCCATAAATACACCAGTAGTGGAAGTGCATATCTCAAATATTTACGCCAGAGAAGAGTATAGACATATTTCATTAACCGGCAAAAATTGCAGAGGCGTATTAACCGGCTTTGGCATGCATGGCTATCGTTTGGCAATTGAAAGCTTTCTATTCAATCAATAATCAGCTTACCATAACTGTGAAAAGTATTTTATTTTTCTTACGAAGAAATCCCAAACAATACTTCCGCCGTAAACCCCGGTATTAGAGAGGTAGGGTTTTTGGTAATCTTTGCGCTTTTTATTTGTTTTTGCTATTGAGGTAAAAAAATGCCAATGTGCTTTGCTTACTGCCCAGGTAAATTTTGGTTTTCCGGTTAGTAGAAAGTGCCACCAAGCAATAAAATCGATAAAAATTCTTATCGTAATCCTCAAAATAGCTTCTAATGGAGGAAGGTTTTTCTGCATGATGATGAGGTTATTTCTAAAGTTAAGATAGGTTTTAAACGGATTTTCGGTCTGTAAAGTCCCTCCTCCAATATGGAAAACCTCTGAATCAGCACAATACATAATTTTGTGTCCTAAATTCTTTAACCTCCAGCACAGGTCTATTTCTTCCATGTGGGCAAATAAATCGGCATCTAACCCGACTGTCTCTTCCCAAAATTTACTTTTTATAAAAAACGCCGCGCCACTCGCCCAAAATATTTCTCGGGTATCATTGTATTGGCCATTATCGTCTTCATAAATATTAAAAAGTCTTCCCCTGCAAAAAGGAAAAGCAAAATGATCTAAAAACCCACCCGCAGCGCCTGCATACTCAAACTGATTTTTAAAGTTGTACGCTTTTATTTTTGGTTGGGCGGCAGCAATAGTTTTATCACTTTCCATTAGCCGTATTACAGGCTCAATCCAGTTCGGGGTAACTTCTACGTCAGAATTTAAGAGAATGAAATAATCTGCGGTAACACGCTCTAAAATTTTATTGTAACCACCTGCAAATCCATAGTTTACTGTGTTAGCTAAAACTTTTACTTCTGGAAATTTTTCTAACACCATAGCAACAGAATTATCTGTTGAAGCATTATCGCCAACAATAACTTGTAGATTTTGATAATTAGACGCTAAAATTCCTGGTAAAAACTTCTCCAGCAAAACTTTCCCATTCCAATTTAAAATAACTACGGCAACTGATGGAATTTTATTGAGCATTTTCTGGGTTAATTTTCCAACGGTTATGGCTCCAAAGCCAGTTTGCTGGGTTTTCGTTTATACACGCTTCTAAAAGCGCAAAGTGCTTTTTTGTAATCTCAAAATCTACGGTTTTCGATGGGTCTAGGCAAACCGGCAAAATGTCTCCTTCATAGTAGCCCCGTTTTATGCGCCTAACCTTAAAAAAGAAAACGGGTCTATTGGTCTGCTTGGCAATTTTTTCTATGCCGAGCATTACGGCGGTAGGCTGATTTAAAAAAGGGATAAAATATTTCGTCTCTGAACGGGCAGGAGCTTGATCACTAACGAAATTAAGCAGCGTTGCCTCATTTTTATACGTTACCAAGGCTCGTAAAGTCTGTTTCATGGCAATTAATACATTGCCATATCTGGACCTACATTTGTTCAGCCAATTCTCAAATACTTTGTTAGAGAGCGGCTTATAGATCATCAGTGTTTTGGTTTCGAGTTCTAAACCCAAAGACAAGCCGCCAAGTTCCCAATTGCCAAAATGGCCACCGCAGCCTAGAACGCTGACGCTGTTTTGAAGGTGAACACGCAACACATCAACATTCATAAATTTAAATCGTTTTAAGACTTCTTTTTTGGAGATGGTCGTCATTTTTATAATTTCGAACATTAGATCAGCCAAATATTTAAAAAAATCTTTCTCTACGGCAACGATTTCAGGCAAGGATTTTTTTGGAAAAGAAGCCAATAAATTTTTACGAACAATTTTTTTTCGGTAGCCGATTATATAATACAACAGATAATATGTTAATCTTGCAAAGAAAAACAAAATTGGCAGGGGCAAAAGTGATAGCAGGAATAAAAAAAACACGCCAAGCTGCGCTATTGCCTTTTTAATCATTATTTTTAAACATTTGGCTACAAACATAGATTTTCAAATGCAAAATACAGCAATACTTCCTCTGTTTTATCTTCCGCCGGTAGGCTATTTTAGCACGATAAATAAAGAAGACCATCAGATACTGATAGAAAAACAGGAAAATTTCCCTAAACAAACTTACAGAAATAGGGCTTGCATATACTCTCCGAATGGAAAGCTAGACATTACTGTTCCGATAGTTAAAGGCGCTAAAAACCACGTTACCGTTAAGGACGTGCGTATTAGCTACGATTTTTCCTGGCAACGCTTGCATTGGCTCAGTTTGCAAAGTTGCTACAGAAGCTCGGCCTATTTTGAATATTATGAAGATGAGTTTTCGAAATTTTACCATCAGAAATTTGATTTCTTGTTCGATTATAACCTGGAACTTTTTAACTGGGTTTGCAAAAAAATTAAACTCAAGAGAGATTTTGAGCTTACCTCAACTTACTTAGAGCCAGAAGAAGTACAAGTGGACTATAGAAAGTTAATGAGCCCAAAACAGCCCTTCGCCTTTGATGCAAATCCATATTATCAGGTATTTGAAGACCGGCACCAATTTATTCCAAATTTAAGTATAGTAGATTTATTGTTTAATCAGGGGCCACAAACCAGCTCTTATCTTTAGTTATGGCAAAGAACAAACTACACAATAAGAAAAAGAAGATTAATTTCTCGGAGCCAGGCACAAGCCCTGGGGCATATATAATAGATGAAAATGCTTTAAAGCCTGTCATCAGTTTTCATACATATAACACAGATACCCACAAGGTTGAGGTCTTAAAAACGCTAAAGAATATCGATATCTTAACAGCTGACCCGAATTTTAGCTACTGGTTTGACATTAAGGGAATAGGAGATGCAAGCTTGTTTGACGTTCTTAAAACAAAGTTAAACATAAGCCCCTTGGTGTTGGAAGACATTACGAGCTCTTACCAACGACCGAAATTAGATGAATATGACCACGAAAAATACCTTTTCGCTGTAAGTAGGCATTTGTATTTTAGCGCAGAGAACGAACTCATTAATGAACAGATCTCTTTTATCCTCACTTCAAACTGTCTCATAACTTTTCAAGAAACCTATGAGGATTGTTTCGATTCGGTAAGAAAACGCTTAGATATTGGCAAGGGAAACATCCGCATTGGCGGAAGCAGTTACTTGATGTACGCCTTGATGGATATGGTGGTAGACAGCTACTTAAAACTACTAAATGTTTGGGGCGAGCAACTAGACTCGATAGAAGATAGGCTTTACACTAATCCAGATAAAAGGATTATGTACGACACCCAAGCGATAAAAAGAGCCTTGCTTATAACAAGGAAGGTGGTTTGGCCAGAGCGCGATAAGTTGAGCGACATTCTAAGAAGCGAGAGTGTGCTAATTACCACGTTAACCAAAACTTATTTAAAAGATGCGTACGATCATTGCATCCAAACCATAGATTTTATGGAAGCGTTAAAGGAAATTGCAACCGCCAATATAGATTTAAACCTATCTATTGTAAGCAATAGAATGAATGAAATTATGAAGGTTTTAACCATTATGTCTTCTATTTTTATCCCACTAACCTTTATTGCGGGTATTTACGGAATGAATTTTAGTAGGGAAGACCCTGCTACGGGGAGAGTGCTACGCGATAATATGCCAGAGTTATACCTGCAACATGGTTATTTGTACACTTTGGGTATTATGATTGTTATTGCGCTTTTTCAGATTTTTTATTTTTATAAAAAAGGCTGGTTTAAGTAAAATGGTCCGCCTTAAATTTCTTTTAACAACTTGTAATTATTTCAAAAAATCATTTCCCAAGTAAATTATATGAGCTAAATTTACGGCTCATAATCCTCAAACAAACTTTACCGCATTTAACAGGCAAAATGCAATCGTTCGAAATAGACAAAAACGACATATTAAAGGTTAAGAATGCAATCTTAGCTGGAGACGAGGCTTTATTAAAAGTTCTGGAGGAATACCATGCCTCAGAAATCGCCATTCTTTTCGAAAGGCTTTCTATGGGAGAGCAGCAATACATCATAAACCTGCTCCCGTCTGATTTAGCATCTGAGGTAATTTCTGAAATGGATGAAGAATCTCACCCAGAAGACCTTTTGTTCCAGCTTCATCCAGATAAGCGTACCGAAATTGTAGAAGAGCTGGATTACGATGATGCAACAGACATTATTTCATACCTCGAAGACCACGAGCAAGATGAAATTCTGAAAGATCTTAGCGATGAAGATGCGAGCAATATTCGGGCACTTTTAACCTACGATGAAAAGACTGCAGGCGGGTTAATGAACACCGACCTGATTTGCGTGAATGTAAATTTTACCAAAAAAGATGCGATAGACGAAATCATCCGCCAGAGCGAAGAAATGGAAGAATTCTACACCATTTATGTGGTAGATGATGTAGAACGTTTTATGGGCATTGTGTCTCTTAAAGACATTATTAAAGCCAAACACAACGCCAAAATTATAGACCTTGTAAAGGTAGATGCCGTTTATGTAAGTCCAGAAACAGATCAGGAAGAGGTTGCTTATTTAATTTCTCAATACAATTTAACAAGTATACCTGTAATAGATAGAAATCATAAATTATTGGGCAGGGTTACGTTCGATGATGTGATAGACGTAATGGAGGAGGAAAGTACCGAGGATATTTTAAAAATATCTGGAGTGTCGGAGGATGAGGAACTTAGTGGTAATTGGGTAGAAGCGGTAAAATCTAGGCTTCCTTGGCTAATTATAAACTTGGCCACCGCTTTTTTGGCCTCGTCTGTGGTTCGCTATTTTGATCCAACCATTAAGCTAATACCAAGTTTGGCCGCTTATATGACCATAATTGCCGGGATGGGAGGGAATGCGGCAACCCAGGCCTTGGCGGTAACCGTTAGACGGATTTCATTGTACGATTTAACCGACAAGCAAGCCTACAATACGGTTCTAAAAGAACTTACAGTAGGGTTTATAAATGGCGCAGTAAATGGGCTGATTGTATTTGCATTTGCCTTTTTCTTTGATGACAATCCAATGCTGGGATTGGTTATTTTTTGCGCCATGACCGGAAATTTAGTGATTGCCGGAGTTACTGGCGCTGGTATTCCATTAATTTTAAAACGCGTTGGCATAGATCCAGCCATTGCATCCTCTATAATTATTACTACTTTTACCGATGTTTTTGGCTTTCTTCTAATCTTAGGTTTAGCTAGTAAATTGTTGCTTTAAGAGGAGTAAGGAGCAAAGAACAAATAGATTTGAGATATGAGACATCAGATATGAGACTGGAAATGGTCTTTCATCTCGGATGTCCTAAAATACTCCCAACTACTAAACGAACAGCCACTAAACGAAATAAAGGTTGAGACTAAGGTTGCGGTTGAGCAAAAGCATGGCGACTAAACGCCTTAACGAAAAACGAACAAGAACAAAGAAAAGATATGCAAGTAACTAAACACGACTGGACTGAGGAAGAAATAGCGGCCATTTATAACAAGCCATTTTTAGATTTGGTTTATGAGGCAGCAAGCATTCACCGGGCCAATCACGATTATAACGAAGTACAAGTTAGTTCTCTAATATCTATTAAAACTGGGGGCTGTCCAGAAGATTGCTCTTATTGTCCGCAGGCCGCTCGCTACCATACCGATTTAGAAGTTGAGCCTTTAATGAAGTTGGGAGAGGTTGTTAATGCCGCAGTTAGAGCAAAAGAGGGTGGAGCGTCTCGTTTATGTATGGGCGCCGCTTGGCGCGAGGTAAGAGATAACCGCGATTTTGATCGGGTGATAGACATGGTGAAAGCTGTAAACGAAATGGATATGGAGGTTTGCTGTACGCTTGGCATGTTGACCGAAAACCAGGCACAACGGCTTGCAGATGCAGGATTATATGCTTATAACCATAACATAGATACTTCTGAAGATGATTACAAACGCATCATTACCACCAGAAATTACGACGACAGATTAAGTACGATTAAAAATGTACGTAAAGCTAAATTAACCGTTTGTAGTGGCGGCATTATTGGCTTGGGCGAAACCGTAGAAGATCGTGTTTCTATGCTTAAAACGCTTTCGAATATGCCCAAGCATCCTGAATCTGTACCGATAAATGCCTTGGTTCCGGTAAAAGGAACACCTTTAGAAAATCAACCAAGAGTACCCATTTGGGATATGGTTAGGATGATTGCTACCGCACGGATTGTAATGCCAAATTCTGTTGTGCGTTTATCTGCCGGAAGAAATGAAATGAGTACCCTAGAACAAGCATTTTGCTTTATGGCAGGCACAAGTTCTATTTTTGCGGGAGATAAATTGCTTACTACGCCAAATCCGGCTTTTGTAGATGATATGGCGATGTTTGAATTATTGGGTCTAAAAACCCGGGCAGCATTTAAAAACGGAAGACCTGAAAACACAAGAAAGGAAGAGGAAATTGCCTAAGAATCGTTATTGCGAGCTTTAAAAATTTGAAGTAAGAAAATGATAAAGGTATTAGGAACTAGGTTTTGGGCGAATCGCTTAACCAGTTTAGTATATGCAAATGATATCGCCAACTCGGTGGGGGCAATGCCCTAGAGTTAAGCTAATTTACTGTCAGTCTGAGCTTCCCGAATGGTCGGGACAAGTAGTCGAAGACCTCTCAATAATCAAAAACCTACAACATAATTATCCTTCGACAGACTGCCATTGACGTTTTTACATAAGTTATTTACTATCAGTTAATTAAATTATATCTCATTTTTATTACTCCTTCCTTCAGTCTTATAAAAAATGGCCGCCAACTCTTCCTTACGTTCCCCTAGCCGGAGGGGCGTCTTACTTTTTTTTTGATAAAAAAGTAACAAAAAATCAAGGCTGGCATCTCTTTGGGTAAAAATTCGCCAAGCTGTTTAGTATCGATGCTTCGAGGCCTTTCCATAGGCTTATTCCCGCGCAAGGCTGTAAATCCTCTTCGTAGCTGAAAAGTGTCCGGTTTCTGCAAGCAGCTTTTGGCGTTTTTTCCTCCAAATTGCTGCTAGGCCGGGACTAGCGAGATGGCTATAGCGAGTTAAAAAAGTGTCACTTATATTGATTTATATGAAATATGTTAGACCTCTGGATGACATCATTTTATTGGTTTTTCATTAAGTTAATGACTTTGCCTCGGGCGGTAGGTCAGTATTTCTCTGGAAAGAAACCTAATTATCAGCATCTTATTGGCTGTGTTTTTATCAAGTTCGTTTTAATGTAAAATAAAAAAAGCCAAAACCTGTTAAAGTTTTGGCTTTTTCTATTTTTAGATAAGAGCCTTAAATAGCAGTAACTCTCACCTCTATATTTCCCCTTACCGCTTTGCTATAAGGACAACCTTTGTGTGCCTTGTCTGCCAAGTCTTGCGCTTCCTCTTGAGAGATGTTGGGAATATGCACATCAAGATCTGCAGAAAGCGCAAAAGCATTTCCATCTTTATTAAAAGATACCAATACATTTACGGTTGCCTCGCTTACATCTACACCAGCCCTAACGGCAACACTGCCCAAAGCACCCAAATAACACGGCCCCCATGCGGCGGCAAACAATTGCTCGGGATTAGTAGCTCCGCCTTGTCCGTCTAACTCTCGTGGTTTTCTAACCTCTAAATCTATCACTCCATCACTAGAATGTACGTGTCCGTCTCTTCCGCCTTTAGCGATAACTTCTGCGGTATATAATTTTTCCATGGTATCGTTTTTTTATTGTTTAACAAAAAAAGCGGTTCATTGTTTGGTTGAGCTCTCTTACAGTGCCTATGTTTTTAATAAGTACGGGATTCTCTAATGCTCAAATTTAAACTGCTTGCTTATTTTAAAAATATCATACGCCGCTTTCTGCAAGTTTTCGCACTGCGAAAGGCTTTGATTTTTTCTTACCTGACGCAATTCCGATTCAGAAAACCCCTCATCATCAACCTGTTCTACTTGTATAGAAGAATGCGCCAACTCGCTGACAGATAGATCTAAGTATTTTGTCACTTCTTTTTCAGCACAGATTAAATCAGCTAAACCTTCTTCAAGAATTTCTCTTTTATCAATCAAAGAAAGCGATGCAACATAAGAAGAGAATAGATGGTTCATCACCGTAAATTCATAGAGTTGAGACATGTAAATCTGTTTACTTTTAGGCTCAGAAAACATGCGTTGAAACATCGACGATAGATTTGCGCTGGCTACATAAACTTCTTTTCTTGCCAATTTGTACAAAGTTTTCCCTAAATCATCGTTGGCTTTGGTTTTAATAAGTTCTGTAAAATAGTTTCTATTAGCCTCGAGCATCTTTACCATGGCCTCTTTTACATAATCTTTTTCCCAGCTAGGGAACAGAAAATAACTCGCTGCAAAGGCAATTCCAGAACCAATAAGGGTATCGTAAATGCGTTCTCCTGCTAAAGTAATTGTACCTAGACCCAAAAACTTGTACAGCAAGAGTATGTAAGGCGTCATAAACACAACGCTAATTACATAGTTTTTCCGCTGAAAACTGTAGCAACCAACCATACACATCAACAAAATAACAAACAATGAATGTGTATCTGTTACGTAGGTAATCAAAATCATGCCGATGATAGCACCTACGATGGTACCAATTACCCGCTGATAATTTCTTTGTTTTGTGAGGCTAAAGCCGGGTTTACTGATCACCAAAATGGTAAGTAAAATCCAATAACTATGGTTAGAAGGAAGGATTAATGATACACAGAATCCAATAACCATCACCGTGGTAACCCTAAGGGCATGCTTAAAGGTGTTCGATTTTAAGGTAAGGTTTTGTGTAAAAACGGCAAGCCCAAATTGTTCTCGATCGATAAACTTTTGAGGCTCTACATCAGGTCTTTTTAAGGCGTTGTTCGTTCGCATATTAAAGTACTCGATCATCGTTTCCACTCGATAAAAGATCCGCTCTATGTTTTCTTCTATTTTGCCAAGACTTTTCAATGCAAACCTATCATCGCTATCAGTTCCGTTATCTGCTAGCGTTTGGTTTATTCGCAATTTTGTCGCTTCAAAATCTGTTAAAAGATGTCTAGATAATTTTGGTGGATTTCCATCTTTTATCGCAAAAGCAACGTTGTTTAAGGTAGCCGCAAGATGCTTAATAAAGCGTTCGTAATCTGCAAACACATCCGATTTTCCAAATTTTTCATGCAAAACCCTATAATCATAATGTGTGGCCATTGCCCTCTCGAAAATATCTACCATATCTATAAATATGATAAGTAAAAATCTGCCTTCCACACTAGAGTCTCTAACCACGCTCCTGGTTCTAAACAACAGGTCTCTTACTTCATTTTGTTTTTCGTGCACTTTAACTTGTAACTTAACGAGCTCGGAAAAAGTCGCATCGAAATTTGTTTCTGTGCTAAATAAGCTCGCCTTTTTGGTTAAATAACTTGCCACTTCTAAAATCGAATCGCTCAAAGCTTGCTGAACCCCTCGGTAAGGGCGTACTCGATAAACCAGATAGCTTAAACAGGTGTACCAGATACCGCCCATTAAAATAAACACGCTATATTTCATTTCCTCTACCAGTGGCCTGGTATCATCGATGCTTAGAATAACGATAAGTAAGGTTGCAGTACCAATAGAAGCTGCCCTAACACCGTAACAATACAACATAGAAAATGCAAAGCTTGCTATTAGGATAACCAAGCCAAGCAGCAAGTTATTTTGGTTAGAAACGCCCGTAATAAAAGAGCATATAAAAATGAGCACAGACGTAATAAGCATGGCATTTCTTCGGTGCACAATAGGACCAGGGCTATCTACAATACTTACACAAAGCGCACCCAAAGACAACGTAATTCCTATTTTAAGCAGGCCAAATTGCGCCAAAATCAAAGAGGGGAGAAGTACGCCCATGGTGATGCGTAACCCATCTGCAAAATAAGTGCTTAGTAAAAAGTTTTTTGTGTCTTTCTTGGCTTGCTGTAGCTGCATGCTAACAAAATTAAGATATAAATATCAATCTCATTAAATTAAGCAAAATCATTGTCAATCGGAGACTCCCCAAAAATTTGGACAGTTTATAGAAGACCAGTTAAAAGCGAGAAACCAGCGAAATGATTAACCTTCGGCAAGCTCCGAATTGACACCCTCTTTGGTATCTTAACTTAATAACATTGATATCGATACCCTGTTATGCTACGGTAACAAAACAAGTTTTTAAAACTTATTTTATATTTTGCGTAGAAAGCAGCCTCAAGAAATCTTTGCTTGTCCAAAACAAATGTTAACAACCAAATTTTGGTGGGTGTGGATAACAGCTTCCTCCTTGTGGTCTGAACTCTTCCCTTAAACATTTAACACAAAAGGATGTTGGTAACGAGGGTATTTTAGTTGATAAACCTGTTGGTAAGTTGACGGCGATTTATTTTGGTTAAACCAAGGTATGTTGTACATTAGTAATATCAAATACGAAGTACTTTGAATTCTGAGAAAGCTAATCAAATGAAAACTAAACCGAAAGGCTAAGCATTCTAGATTATGCCCACAGGGAATATGATTATGTTCTGAAAGGTGCAAGCCAGACGGAAAAATCTTAGACAGTCTTCGGATAGTTTAAGACAAAAATCAAAAGACCCAAACAGAGATTATCAAAAACTGCAAACCTCCACGGAGTTAGCAACGGAAGATAAATTTTAGCGCAGCACAAAAGCCTTAGGGCCAAGCGGAAGCGAAAAAATCAACGTATTTAGAATTAGATTTTAATTGCGACTATGGTTGCAATTAGAAGGAAACGGGGAACTGAATCGCAAGAGGAAGGCCCCGTTTTCATTTTTTGTAGTTTTTTTAAAAAGTCTTAAAAAACTAAAATTTTATAGTTTAACAAACCTTAAATTTACCAAATGACCACAAAAGGTAAATTGTTAGCTGAAACATTAAAAAAGATTTTTGTTTTAGATACTTCGGTTATTCTCTACGACCATAACTCGGTTAAAAGTTTCCAAGAGCATGACGTTGCGATTCCAATTCAAGTATTAGAAGAGTTAGACAACTTTAAAAGTGGAAACGACACGCGTAATTTCGAAGCGCGTAGTTTTATAAGGCTGATAGATGAAGCTGCGCAATCGAAGCTTATTAATCAATGGTTTTCACTAGGTAAGAAACAGTCGGGCAAATTTATGGTGGTTTTAACTGAAACACCTCCAAAAATTAACGCAGAGACAATTTTTGGCGGCGATAAAACTGATGACAAAATATTAAACGTTGCTTTAAGGTTGCAGGAGGAAAATCCTGGCAAAAAAGTGGTGTTGGTATCAAAAGACATTTGTTTAAGATTAAAAGCAAAAGCTTTAAACCTGCCAGCAGAAGATTACGAAACTGGCAAAATAAAGAACGTAGAGGAACTCTATCAAGGAAAAACCCAAGTTGAAGGTTTTGATACAAATTTACTCGACGAACTGGACGCAAATGGAGTGGCGAACATCGACTCGGCTATTTTTCAATCGGAGAGGGCCAACCACTTTTACATCTTTAAAAAGAATAGAAAAACTTTAAACGCATTTTACAACAAGGAGCTAAAAACGCTGAGTAAAGTAAATATGAATGCGGTTTTTAACATCGAACCAAGAAACATAGAACAAGCTTTTGCCCTACACGCCTTGCTAGATCCTAATATAAAGTTGGTTAGTATACAAGGCAATGCGGGCACCGGAAAAACACTTTTGGCCTTGGCTAGTGCATTAGAACAGCGCAAAAATTTTAGACAAATCTACGTTACTCGACCAATTGTATCCTTAAGCAATAAAGATATTGGCTATTTGCCGGGCGATGCAAAATCTAAAACAGATCCTTTTATGGCGCCCATTTGGGACAATCTACGTTTCATAAAGGAACAGTTTATTGGAGATCCGGGTACGTATGCAAAGATTGATGAACTGGTGGCGACAGAAAAAATTGCAATCGCTCCATTGGCATTTATTAGGGGGCGCACACTTTCTAAAATATTCTTTATTATTGATGAAGCGCAGAATTTAACTCCGCATGAGGTAAAGACCATCATTTCTAGAGCTGGTGAGCAGACCAAAGTGGTATTTACCGGAGACATCCATCAGATAGATACACCTTATTTAGATTCAGAAAGCAATGGTCTGTCTTATCTTATCGCAAAGGCAAAAAATCATCCCTTATACGCACACATAACCCTAAAAAAAGGGGAGAGGAGTGAACTGGCAAATTTGGCTAACGAATTGTTGTAAGATATAGAAAGCTGCAAACGCCCGTCATTTGACTGAAATAAGCAATTTGGAGCATGTTATGGCTATTTAACACCCAAGAGAAAATAGCTACCTATGAGTAATAAAGGCTATTTGATTATAATTAGCTATGATTTCTATGAAAATCAAAAAAATGATTTAAAGGCCCAGCGCCATTTCCTATTTTCAGATTTACACTTGCTTCTATTGCTTTATTTACAAATTCGCCCGATTTCTTAATAGCAGTTAATAAATCAAATCCTTGGGCTAAAAAAGCTGTAATTGCTGATGATAAAGTGCAGCCGGTACCATGTAAGTTTTTGCTTTCTATTTTTGTTGATTTAAATTGTTTACTGATGCCGTTTTTATCTAAATAAAAATTGATTAGTCTTTCGCTTTCTAAATGACCGCCTTTAATCAATACACTTTTTAAGTCTTCATTTATCAGCAACTTGGCTGCCTTTTCCATGTCCTCAACAGTTTTCACGTGTTGATTTGAAAGTTGGCTTGCTTCAAATAAATTAGGTGTTAATAAGGTAACTAATGGAAAAAGATGTTCTTTAAAAGCTTTTAATACATTCTCCTGAATTAAGGTATCGCCAGAACTAGCTGAAATAACTGGGTCGAAAATCACGGGAATATTGGGGTGATTTTTTAATGTTTCTGCTACCGCAACAACTATTTCCGCACTAAAAAGCATCCCTATCTTAATCGCTTTGGGCTTAAAATCGTCCATTACTGCAATAATCTGTTGCTTCACAATTTCTGCCGGAACGGGATGAATGGCATAAATACCCAAAGTATTTTGTGCGGTAATTGCGGTAATTGCACTTATTCCGTAGCAACCCAATGCGGCAAAGGTTTTTAAATCGGCTTGAATACCTGCCCCTGCACCACTATCAGAACCTGCAATGCTTAAAACGGGAGCATAATTGAATGGTTGCATGGTGGTAAGTGGTAAATGGTAAAATAATAAATGTTATGCTAAAACGCCGTCTTTTAAATACAAAATTTCACCTTTATAATGGGGGTTAATTAGCTTTAAAGCTAATTTACTACGCTGACTACTTTGGCAACAAAAGACTAAAGTTTTACCTAATGGAATTTCTTTTATTCGTTCAACTAGCTCATAAAGTGGGATATTTATTCCTCCGATATTAAAATCTTCAAACTCATATTCTTCCCGCACATCAACCAAGCAAATAGTGGTTGGTTCATTTTGCAGTTGAAGCTTCAAATCGGAAATATCAATTGCTTTTTCTTCTGTAGAAGATGCTATTTTAGCAGTAACATTTTTAATTTGAGCTGAACTCGATTTAAACTGAAAAACCTGAACACTGGCATCCAAGGCATTAAAAGTTAACAATTTTCCTGATAAAACCTCGCCAATCTCCGTAATTACTTTAATGGCTTCGTTTGCCATAAATGTTCCAATAATTCCGGGTAAAACACCAATTACTCCGATTTCGGCACAATTCGGGACTTCATCTTCTGGAGGACTTTCAGGAAAAATATCACGGTATTGTGGTCCATTTTCATAATTGAATACAGAAACTTGCCCTTCAAATTTGAATATCGAACCAAAAACTAAGGTTTTATTTAAAGCAACGCAGGTATCGTTTACTAAATAACGGGTCGGAAAATTATCTGAACCATCAATAATCAAATCATAATTTTTTAAAATTGAAGGTGCATTTTCCGCATTTAATCTTTCCGTAAAACTTTGGATAGCAATAAAAGGATTGAGCTTTCTTAATTTTTGTGCGGCCAAATCAGCTTTTTTAAAACCAATATCTTCATGGCCATATAAAATCTGGCGGTGTAAATTGGTTTCAGCCACCACATCATCATCAATAATTCCAATTTGCCCTACACCGGCAGCCGCCAAATATTGCAGAACAGGGCAGCCCAAACCTCCGGCACCAATCATTAAAACTTTGGCACTTTTCAGTTTTTCTTGCCCTTTTAAACCTAATTCGGGCAAAATAATTTGTCGGCTATACCTTTTTAACTCTTCCTTTTGCAACATTTTTTAAGCTAAAGCATTATCCCAATCTTTCCAAACTGGCTCGTAACCTTGTTTTTTTATCATTTCGGCAATTTCTTTAGGACTACGCTCGTCAGAAATTTCAAACTGCTCTAAAGACTCTGGCTCCACTACATATCCACCCGGATTCGTTTTTGAACCTGCACTTATAGATGTAATACCCAATTTAATAATATTGTCTCTAAAGGTAGGCGTTTCTCGTGTAGAAATGGACAATTCCACCTCTTCATTAAAAATCCGATAAGCAAAAATTAGTTGTGCCAATTCTTTATCCGTCATTTCTACTTTAGGCTCTAAACCTCCGCTAAATGGGCGTAAGCGAGGAAAAGACAAGCTGTATTTAGATTGCCAATATTTTTTTTCGAGGTAATTTAAGTGCAAAGCAGCGAAAAAACTATCCGTTCGCCAATCTTCTAAACCTATTAAAACGCCCAAACCCATTTTATGAATTCCGGCTTCGCCCAACCTATCAGCGGTGTTTATACGGTACTCAAAATTAGATTTTTTGCCTTTTGGGTGATGCTTTTTATAATCTTCCTGATGGTAAGTTTCCTGATAAACCAAAACCGTGTTTAAACCATAAGGCTTTAATTCTTGATAATCAACCAAATCCAGCGGTTGCACTTCCATAGAAATATGAGAAAAATGCGGACGAATCAGTGTTAAAACTTTCTTAAAATAATCAACATGAACCGTTTGATTAGCTTCGCCGGTTACCAAAAGCACATGATTATAGCCCATTTCTTTGATAGCCATAACCTCCTGCATAATTTCAATGGGTGTTAAAGTTTTACGTTTCAACTTATTATCTAAACTAAAACCGCAATAAGTGCAAATGTTATTACACTCGTTTGATAAGTAAAGCGGCACATACATCTGCAACACATTGCCAAAACGCTTTAAGGTTAATTGCTGGCTCAAAGCTGCCATTTGCTCCAGGTAATTGGCGGCAACGGGAGAAATTAGCGCCTTAAAGTCTTCTAAAGTTCTTTTGGTTGCCGCCAAAGCCCGTTCAACATCTTGTGCTGTTTTGGCATAAATGCTGGCCTTGGTTTGGTCCCAGTCGTAAGTTTTAAAGAGTTCGAAAAAATTAGTCATCTAAAAAAGAGGTTAAAGGGCTACTTGCCATTGCATGAGATACCGGTTGTGCTAATTTAGCTTCGAAAGCCATTCTTCCGGCTTCAACGGCCATTTTAAAAGCTTTTGCCATTTGAATGGGATTACTGGAAACCGCAATTGCCGTATTCACCAAAACGGCATCAGCACCAATTTCCATGGCTTTTGCCGCATCAGATGGCGAACCAATGCCCGCATCAATAATTACCGGCACATTACTTTGGCTGATGATAATTTCTAAAAAGTCGATGGTTTTTAAGCCTTTATTACTACCAATTGGCGAACCTAAAGGCATTACCGCTGCCGTTCCCATTTCTTCTAAACGCTTACACAAAACAGGGTCGGCGTGGATGTATGGCAAAACGATGAAACCCAATTTAGCCAATTCTTCTGTCGCTTTTAACGTTTCAATAGCATCGGGCATTAAGTATTTTGGGTCAGGATGGATTTCCAATTTAATCCAATTGGTTTCTAAAGCTTCTCTTGCCAATTGCGCCGCAAAAACAGCCTCTTTGGCATTTCTTACACCCGATGTGTTGGGCAATAAGTTTATATGGGGGTGCTTTAAGTGGATTAAAATATCATCTTCATTTTGTTTTTGGACATCTACTCTTTTTAAAGCAACAGTAACCAGCTCAGATGCCGAAGCCAATAAAGCTTCTTCCATTAAATAGGAAGAACTGAATTTTCCAGTTCCGGTAAATAAACGGGAGTTGAATATTTTATCTGCAATTTTTAACATCTTAAATTTGATTTATATTAAGGCTGAAAGCTAAATGCATAAAGCTGAAAGCTAAAAACCTATATTATACAGTTAGGTGTGTTTTAATTATTAAACGCTATATATTTTGTTTCTACTTTTTGATAGATTTCGGCTATAACTTCTTCCCGGTTTTGAGCAAAAGTAATAGCACCCGAGACAGCTACTCCGTGTACGCCGGTTTCCATCACGGAACTTACATCTGCCAATTCTATTCCGCCTATAGCGATAACTGGAATGTTAATTTCCTTTTTTCTCATCTCAGCAATAAGGTTTTGATAACCTTGCAAACCCAAAATCGGACTTAAATTCTTTTTGGTTTTTGTAAACCTGAACGGCCCTAAACCAATATAATCAACACCTTCTGCTACACGTTGTAAAATATGTTCTAAAGTATTGGCTGTACCCCCAATTATCATTTTATGGCCCACAATCTCACGGGCATCGGCAACGGACATATCCAACAGACCCAAATGCAAACCATCGGCTTTGGATGCTAAGGCTACTTGAGGGTAATCATTAATAATTAGTTTAGCTTGGTGCTGATTGCAAAGTTCGCGAGCGGCCAATGCGGTATCTAAAACTAACTCTAAAGGTTGGTCTTTCATACGCAACTGAATCCATTTACAGCCTGAATTTAATGCATTGTCAATAGATTTTAAATGTGTGCCATTTACCGGCTTTTGTGAGATGTAATGTAGTTTGCTAATCATAGGTTTCTTTTAAGGTTTGTTGGATGATTTTAAAATTAGCTATAGCGTTTTTAGGTTGTTCCCAAATGAAACCTAAAAGTGCAAAACCATCAAAATTCATGGTTTTAATTTGATGAATGTTTTTATCATTAATTCCACCTAAAGCGATGATGGCTGGTGTGTTTATGTGTTTTTCTACCTTAAAATCTAACGGAACCACACTTTGATAATCTTTTTTAGAAATGCTATTGAAAACTGGCCCATAGAAACTGTAATCAAATTCAGTAATTTGATTCAAGCTTTCTAACTGATGAATGGAAGTACTCAAAATAAAACCTTTTTCTTTTTGGTCTTTTAGTTGTGCTATTGTTGCTTGCTTACGCTGATGTTCTGTATAATGCAATCTTTTAACATTAAATCTTGATACTAATTGATGATGCTGATGCAAGGCTATTTTTGGGTAAAACTGTTCGTCAATTTGTTGCAATAGTGCTCCAATTTCGTGTTCGCTGGCATTTGGTTTACGCAAATGAAAGAAAGCAAGCCCCTCATTAAATAAATTATTAATGAGGGTTGATTCTTCAGCGGTAGCAGTAGGGTTTGAAATCAAGATTACTTTCATTTTTGTTTTTTTTACTCTCCCACGTCCAAAGTTATTTTACAGCACTGTTCTCTCCTTTACGTCATTTCGAGGTACGAGAAATCTCACAAACAAGGTCTGAATATAGTGTGTCACACCTATTTGTGAACTGTTTCACTCCGCTATACCTGACGAAACCTGTCATTTACAAATAAATCTCACTTCCTTTTTCGGCAAACTCTTTTGATTTTTCTTTCATGCCTTTTGCAATGGCTTCTTGGGTTTCCATTCCGTTTTCTTTGGCGTATTCTCTCACATCTTGCGTAATTTTCATAGAGCAAAAGTTGGGTCCGCACATAGAACAGAAATGAGCAATTTTAGCACCATCGGCAGGTAAAGTTTCATCGTGAAACTCTTTAGCCGTATCTGGATCCAGCGATAAATTAAACTGATCTTCCCACCTAAATTCAAAACGAGCTTTACTTAAAGCATTATCGCGGTATTGGGCTCCGGGATGTCCTTTGGCTAAATCGGCAGCGTGGGCAGCAATTTTATAGGTAATTACACCATCTTTAACATCCTTTTTATTGGGCAAACCTAAATGCTCTTTTGGAGTAACATAGCAAAGCATCGCCGTACCAAACCAGCCAATCATTGCAGCGCCAATGGCAGATGTAATATGATCATAACCGGGTGCAATATCTGTTGTTAGCGGACCTAAAGTGTAAAATGGCGCTTCAGAACAATGTTCCAGCTGCTTTTCCATGTTCTCTTTTATCAGGTGCATTGGCACATGACCGGGACCTTCAATAATGGTTTGCACATCATGTTTCCAAGCAATTTTAGTCAGCTCTCCCAAAGTTTCCAGCTCGCCAAATTGTGCGGCATCGTTGGCATCGGCAATACAACCCGGCCGTAAGCCATCGCCCAAAGAAAAGGCAACGTCATAGGCTTTCATAATTTCGCAAATCTCTTCGAAATGAGTGTACAAAAAGTTCTCTTTGTGATGCGCCAAGCACCATTTTGCCATAATAGAACCGCCACGAGAAACAATTCCGGTAATCCTTTTTGCAGTTAATGGCACATAACGCAATAAAACACCAGCATGGATGGTAAAATAATCCACTCCTTGTTCAGCTTGCTCAATTAAAGTATCGCGGTACAATTCCCAAGTTAAATCCTCGGCTTTTCCGTTCACTTTTTCTAAAGCTTGGTAAATTGGAACCGTACCAATTGGCACTGGCGAATTACGGATAATCCACTCTCTGGTTTCGTGGATGTTTTTCCCGGTTGATAAATCCATAATGTTATCTGCACCCCAACGGCAAGCCCAAACCGCTTTTTCCACCTCTTCTTCAATGCTGGAAGTTACTGCAGAGTTACCAATGTTGGCGTTTATTTTTACCAAAAAATTACGGCCAATAATCATGGGTTCGCTTTCTGGGTGATTGATATTTGATGGAATTACGGCTCGGCCTGATGCAACTTCCGAACGTACAAACTCTGGCGTAATGTAGCCTTTAGGTGTATTTGCTCCAAAAGAATGCCCTTGATGCTGATGGTTCATTACCTCGTATTGAGCGTTCAATTGTTCTTTTAACAAATCAATGCGTTGGTTTTCGCGGATGGCAATGTATTCCATTTCTGGCGTGATGATTCCCTTTTTTGCGTAATGCATTTGCGAAACATTCATCCCTTGTTTTGCTCGCATAGGTTTTGCTACATGGGCAAATCTTAGGTGATCTAACGATTCATCGTTCAAACGTTTTTGTCCGTAATCTGATGAAATGTTATCCAGTTGTTCTACATCACCACGATTTAAAACCCAACTTTCACGAAGCTTTGGCAAGCCCTTTCTAACGTCAATCGTTGCGTTAACATCGGTATAAGGGCCACTGGTATCATAAATAGTTACAGGTGGATTGGTTTCTGTTAAGCCAAAACCGTTATGGATTTTAGTTTCACTTAACGTTACTTCTCGCATGGCAACTTCGATATTGTGAAGCTGACCTTTAACATAAATTTTCTTTGATGCTGGAAACGGCGAAGTGCTAATGACCTGCCCGTCCGGAATTTTTTCTGTTTTCATAGTGTTTTTTTTATCCTCCCTGAGTTGCTTTAATGATGATGATTTTATCGCCAGATTGTAGGAGATGGTTTTCCCATTGGATTTTGGGGATAATGTTCTGGTTAATAGCGATTGCCGAACCTTGTACAGACTGATTTAAAACAGCACTAAACAAGTGTTTCACATTACAATCCGCATCAACTTGATAAGTTTTTTGATTAACGGTAATTTCCATGTTGTAAAATTTTCACACTTTAGGAGCATCCGTTTTACAGGAGGAAAGAAAAAACAACACATAGGTTGTCATCACTTTTCCCTTCGGCAGTACTAACTGCATCAGGTTCAAAGGGTATATATCTCAGTCCGTAATGGACACCCCTAAAGTTGAAACAAACGTAGGGAAATATATTTCTAAAATGAAATTTATAGAGAAGAAAGGTTTTTTAATCTTTGGTTTTATGCTTGTAGGTGCGTCAGCTTGTCTAAGACCCCAGATTGATTCTTAAAGTGAGCTGCCGGCTGCTTGGCACATTCGCGCTGGCTAAAAAATGTTCCCTGCCAAAATTGACTTGGTGGGTAGGGGTAGTTATGGCCAAATGCGAAGGAAAACACGCTGAAGACCAAGTCTATTTTACCTCCACAAAAAAGAGGGATCAGTTCCTTTTAAAATCCTTCAAATTATTTAGCGAAAAACCCATAAATGGAGGGAATGTAACCAGTGCTCCCGTACCGACAGGACAGGCTGTTCAATCGAGGCCTCATTTTTGGCTCTGCGAGCCCAACAAAGCCTTAGCTGTTAGCTGCTGTTATTCTTGACTATTTTTTTATTATCGCAGTCGCTTCAATTTCAATTAAAAAATCCCCAGTAAAAAGCTTGCTTACTTGTAATAGTGTGCTTGTTGGTGGATTTTTTGGGTTAATAAACTTGTTTCTAATTTCTCGCAACGTTGGAAGTTGTGATATGTCAGTCATGAAAATCCCTGTCTTAACAATGTTGTCCATTGTACCACCCAAATCTTCGATAATATTCTTTATGTTTAAAAAAACTTGTTCGGTCTGCTTTTCAAGATTGTCCTTACCCACTATTTTGCCTTCGATATCCAGCGCAAGTTGTCCCGAAATTATTATCATTTTGCAATTCCCAAAATCAATTTCAACAGATTGAGAATAACCTGTTGGTTTCAAAACTGTAGTAGCGTTTTGAAATGTTATTATTGAATTGTTGTCTTTTGACAAATTTTCCATTTTATTTTTTATTTTATGAATGTTGCTTTTCAAAATTCAAGAACGATGAAACCGTCCTTGCAAAGAATGTGCTAATTGTTCTATAAAGTAGATGCGAACCACTATTTCCATGAGAAATTATTACACGAGGAAATTGCCCTTTAATAATTTTTGCATCTAAACAAAAATCCATTATATAAGGCCCAAAACTTGTCGGTGATGACTATTGATAGGTAGGATATTGAACTAAAACTGGAAATGAAATGTTTTTATTTTCATCTCTAACTTGGAATTGTTTGCTACCTACAAAGATTTCTAATTTTTTGTTGTCCATTTTTAATTGTGTTACTTTTCGTCATTGTCTTGGTAGTATGGCTAACGATTAGTATATGAAAAGTAGGCGGTTTCGAAGCACAAAACTCTCGGTTAAGCACAAAGTTTGATACGAGACACAAGTCTTAAATTTAGCACTATTTCGCCTATTTTTTATATACATTGTTAGCCACAGGTTTTTACTCATTAAATTTATTATAATATTCTGCCATCTTTTCCTTTCCATACATTTGAATGTCTTTCTCTTTCCATTTTTCTATATTCTTGGAATAATATTGATTCAATTTTTCAGAGTTATAGCTTTTAATGTCCTCCATTATTTCATCTCCTAAATAGCTCCAAATATAATATTTGTCTAATTCAGTTAATCTTTCTAATAATTCGATTTCAGCTTTCGTTGATATTTTTTTATGCCAAATAAATTCGAATAATCCTTCTACAAGCTTATGCTCTGCATTTATATTCTTTTCGACTGTTATTTGCTCAATTATTTTTTCAATTCCGACATTGAGAATCATTAAGTCAAAATCAACAATATCAAATTCAAGAAAATCACAAAGAATTGCTGATGCAAATTCTCTTGTTTTTTCCTCTGAAGATTGAATATCTATTATTAACCGCTTAAAAAAATCATTTTTTGAGACTTTTTCTCCGAAAGAAATATCGTTTTCCGTTATTCGCTCAATAATATTTTCTCTATCGAAACTAACTGAATATTTTTCCACCATATTTTCAGAACTCCAACTATTCAGTTCAAGAGTAATTCCTGTTTTTTCGGAATTCAATAATTTTATTTTATGTCCGATAAATGTTTCTTTCATTGCAGTTTGTTCAACTCGTGGATAACGGTTAGTATATGAAAAGTAGGCGGTTTCGAAGCACAAAACTCTCGGTTAAGCACAAAGTTTGATACGAGACATAAGTCTTAAATTTAGCATTGTTTCGCCTATTTTTTATATACATTGTTGTGCTTTCGTACTTTATTTCAATTCTCCTCCATTAAGAAGTCGTTCAATGTTCTTTTTGGTGTCTTCATTTGGTTCAATCTCTTTTAGTCTTTTTACCTTTTCATTTATTTCATTCGACCAATTTTTCATTTTCCATTTATCTAATACTCGGATTGCCATATTTCTATTTCGAGTAACAGGACTATTTAAACCAACTAGAATAAGTTTCTCTCCTTTTTCTGGATAATTTTCTAAAAACGTTATTACACTATCTAACGAAGAATGCTTTTGAAAATCATCTCCAATTCCTGTTGAATCTTTTGGTCCAGAGCCTAAAAAATCCAGAGGTAGATTCTTTATTGCAAAATCTATGATTTCTTCAACATTATTTTCCTTTGCATTTGCGGTTACATCATACCAACCTAAACTATCTATTGGGTTTTGGTTTAATCTATTCCAAACTGTATCCCAAATGTCAATTCCTAGTTTTTTTGCTGCTTGTTTACCATTCCAATATTCGTCATTGTCAAAACTTTTTAAAGCAATTTTGACTTCTTCTGTCCAATCTTTAGAATTTAATAATTCATTAATGTCAATCAAGCAATTGGATAAATTGTTTTGATTCCAAGTTTTTAAGGTTTCATTTTCTTCTGGTGACTCTTCTAGGTAATCTTTGATTCTATGAAGTGTTATATAATTTGAAATATTGAGGTTTCGTGTTTTTGAATGTCTAATAAAGTTTTCAATAGTTTCGTGAGAGTCGTCATAACCTGACATACCAACAGCAGGACCTTCATCCATTAAAGCAATAATAATATCACTAGCAGAAGAATAAAGATTGTCGTCAATAGATTCGACATTTAGTTTCTCGTTGAGCATTCCATTTTTTGCACAGGTTAAAGCTAAATACTCATACATTATATTGTTTTTATAACCTTCAAGTACTAGCCAATCTTTAATCTCACTATTCAACTCCATTTCAGCTAATCTATCTACTAACTGAATTTTTCCCCAACCATCAACTTGTTTAGCTAGTTCCCATAAATCATTAACTAAATTGTCAGATAAATTTGAAAGTGCGATAGTTGAAAAAACCGTTAACGCGTCATGAAGTCCCAATATCTTAATGTCTTTTATTGGCTTTTTATTCTGGCACAATCCAAGAATAGCAATTCCAAACTTTACTGTATTTCGATTATTCGTTTTAGTAGCTAAATTGTTAGCGTAATCAAAAAGGTAAGGTTCAACAGGTAATGAGCTTTGTACCAATTTCTGCAAAAATTCATCTATAATACCAATTACACTTTCATTCTCTGTAATTTCTCTATAAAAGTCTGATTTGCTTTGATTATCTCCGTTTTTGGCAATTTTGCCAATTAGACTTGAAAGTTGTTTTATTCTTGATTTAGATTCTTCCGATTCGTCTGCTCCAAACATTGCATCCATTAAGCCTGGTGCAAACTTTATTTCATTATCAACTTTTTTTTCGTCTGGAAGAGTTTCAGCCGATTCTTTTAAAGAACCATCTTCATTAAAGTTTCTTTTTAGGTGCTGAAGTATTGATTCCTCCGTTTCCCATTCAAGAATTTCCTTTGGCTCTACATTTTTCAATAAATTTTTAATCCAATCTATCATTTTCGGTTTTTTCTTGCATGAAGCACAACGGTATGCTTGCCGCTGACAAATCGTTTCTACCAATCCACTACCAAATATAACAAATCCCTCCATAACTAAAACAAAGCACCTCGGCCTGCCACAGCCGTATTAACTGTATATATCCGTTTATAATCGGCTATATCCGTTTAATATCCGACTAGCGTTTCCTTCTTGTTGCACCTTTGTTCTGTCGGCAGTCATGGTGGCTGCTGTTCGTTAAATAATTAGAAACTTAAATTTTATCGTCATGGAAAGTGCAGTAAACAAAGTAGTATTAACAGGATTTGCAGGAGCAGATGCTGAAGTGAAAACAGTATCTGGCAACCAAAAATTGGCAAAGGTAAACCTTGCGGTAAACGAAAATTTTAAAAACTCGGCAGGCGAGGAGGTAAAAAAAACAAATTGGATTAATCTTATTTTTTGGGGAGCAAAAGCAGAGCTCGCAGAAGCGCAGATTAAGAAAGGTACAAGATTAACCATTGAAGGCAAACTTCAAACCGGTAACTACATTGCAAAAGATGGCAGCAAGAGATACACTACAGATATTGTGGTGCAAGAAGTTTTAGTTAAGGAAGAAGAGTTATTGGCGAACTAAATCTTCAAGCCCTATAAAACAACAAATCCATTGAAGTCCTTCGATAAAATTTTAAGGGAGTTCAATGGATTTTTTGGTAATGGATTTTATTTGTGTTGCCGCTTAATTAATTTAGACGAACTTATTGCCATATCTAGATTTAACTTCGGCCACGATTTCTTTTACTTTTTGTTCTTCGGCTCTCGGACAAACCATTAACATGTTATTGTTTTCCACTACAATATAATCGTGCAGACCTTGTAAAATAACCAACTTATCTTTTGGAACGTTTACCATACAATTAGAGGAATCAAACATAATCACCTGTTCTGAAGGAATAACTACATTTCCAACATAATCTTTTTCAGCCATCTCATAAATAGAAGCCCATGTGCCAAGGTCAGACCAACCAAATTCTGCAGGCAATACATATACATTGTCGGCAGTCTCCATAATACCAAAATCTATCGAGATGTTTTTACACTGATAGTAAGCGTTGCTTATAAAATTTTTCTCTCGCTCCGTATTTAAGTCTCCATAACCAGAATTGAATACATCATAAATATCTGGCAAATGTTTTTTAAAGGCATTTAAGATAGAAGTAGCCGACCATATAAAAATTCCGGCATTCCATAAAAAATCTCCACTTTGGATAAATGATTTGGCCAGTGCCAGGTTTGGCTTTTCTGTAAAGGTTTTCACTTTATGAAAAGCTTTATCTGTATTCAGTACGTGTGATGTATGTTGGATATACCCATAACCAGTATCTGGACGGTTAGGTTTTATACCAAGTGTTACTAAACAGTTGTTGGTAGAGGCAGCAGCCAAAGATTGTTCAATTGCCTTTATAAAACCGTCTAAATCTGCTATGGTATGATCGCTAGGAGATACCACAATGGTAGCATTTGGATTTAATTTGGCTATTTTTATACAACCATAGGCAATACAAGGAGCCGTATTGCGCATCATTGGCTCACCTAGAATCTGGTTGTCTGTAATCTGCGGAATCTGTTCTTTAATAAGTTCACGGTAACCCTCGTTAGTTACAATAAAAATATTTTCTGGAGGGCAAATTTTTAAAAAACGATCGTAAGTACTCTGGATTAAAGTTCGGCCAATTCCGAAAAAATCTATAAATTGCTTAGGATATTCTGCGCGGCTAACAGGCCAAAACCTACTACCTACGCCGCCTGCCATAATTAAAGCATAAAAGTTTTTATTCATGTTCTAAATTAGATTTTTATACAATGCCTTCGTTCAAAAGGTCATGTAAGTGAATGATCCCAAAATAGGCTTTTTCTTTCAAAACTAATAATTGGGTAATGTTGTTTGCCTTGATCATGGCAAGTGCATCTACTGCCAATGCATCAAATTGGATGTTTTTAGGATTCGTTCCCATGATGTTCGCGGCAGTTAACGTAGTAATATCCGAATGATTTTCTAGCATCCTTCTTATGTCTCCATCTGTAATAACCCCTAAAATATTGTTTTTATCTCCTATAACAGCAACTGCACCCAAACGGTTTTTGCTAATTTCTACCAAAACTTCTTTAACAGGGGCTGTTGAGTTAATCTGTGGTTTTTCATTCCTTACAGCCAAATCGCCTACTTTTAAATAGAGTTTTTTGCCTAAGGCTCCTCCAGGATGAAATTTTGCAAAATCATCTTGCTTAAAGTCTCTGCTTTCCAACAGGCAAATCGCCAATGCATCGCCCATGGCCAATTGTGCAGTGGTGCTGGTGGTTGGAGCCAAATTATGCGGACAGGCTTCTCTTTCTACTGTAGTGTTCAACACAAAATCTGCTTGTAGCGCCAAAAAGGAATTGATTTCTCCAACCATGCCAATTAGCGTATTGCCCGACATTTTTAACAATGGGGTTAGCACCTTGATTTCGGGCGTATTACCACTTTTAGAGAGACAAATTACTACATCACGCGTTTGTATCATGCCAAGGTCGCCATGAATGGCATCTGCAGCATGCATAAATATTGCAGGCGTGCCCGTAGAATTAAAAGTGGCCACAATTTTTTGCGCAATGATGGCACTTTTTCCAATGCCGGTAACGATAACCCGACCGTGGCAATGCAATATGGTGTCTACAACCTCTGCAAAATCGTCGTTTAAATGCTTTATTAAAGTCAATATAGCTCTAGACTCTAATTCTAAAGTTCTTGACGCAGACTGTATTATGGATTTTTTACTTTTCAAGGAGATTTTTTTTTTCGTGGATACTTGAAATTGATGCAAAATTATGTTAATTTGGATACAAAAACAGTATCGAATATTTTATTACAAAAAATGGACGTTAAAAAGTCGTTATTTGACAATTTGCAAAATTTTTTCGGGTTTGATAATTTTAAGGGTGATCAAGAACCGATTATTACAAATATCTTAGAAGGAAACAACACCTTCGTTATTATGCCAACGGGCGGTGGAAAATCTATCTGCTACCAATTGCCGGCTTTGATGAGTGAGGGAACCGCTATTGTAATTTCCCCGCTTATTGCATTGATGAAGAATCAAGTTGATCAATTAAGGGCCTTCGGCGGGAACGATAATATTGCACATTTCCTAAATTCTTCGCTAAACAAATCAGAAATTACGCAGGTAAAAGCAGATTTGCTTAGTGGGCAAACAAAATTACTCTACGTTGCGCCAGAATCTTTAGCCAAACAAGATAATATAGAATTTTTACAGTCTATAAAAATTTCCTTTGTAGCGGTAGATGAAGCACATTGTATTTCTGAATGGGGCCACGATTTTAGACCCGAGTATCGAAAAATTAGACAAATAATTTCGGTTCTTGGCGACAACATACCAATAATTGCACTAACTGCAACTGCTACTCCAAAGGTTCAGCAAGACATTGTTAAAAATTTGGGCATGTTAGACGCAACCTTATATAAATCTTCTTTTAACAGGCCAAACTTATTTTATGAAATTAGGCCGAAGCGAGAAGTATTGAGAGAAATTATCAAATACATCAAAAACAACCAGGGTAAATCTGGCATCATTTACTGTTTAAGCCGCAAAAAAGTAGAAGAAGTTGCCGAAGCCTTAAATTTAAATGGAATTAGTGCTTTACCATATCATGCAGGATTGGACCCAAAGGTTAGAGCCGACACGCAAGATAGGTTCTTGATGGAAGACGCAGAGGTAATAGTGGCGACGATTGCCTTTGGTATGGGGATAGATAAACCAGATGTGCGCTTTGTTATTCATCATGATGTACCCAAAAGTATGGAGGGATATTATCAAGAAACCGGTAGGGCTGGACGAGACGGCGGTGAGGGGGTTTGCATAGCCTTTTATTCACAGAAAGACGTAGATAAACTCGCCAAATTTATGAAGGACAAACCTGTTTCTGAAAGAGAGATTGGTACGCAAATACTAAAAGAGGTAATAGATTACGCAGAATCGGGCGTTTGTAGGAGGAAGCAGATTCTTCATTATTTTGGCGAAAATTTTAATGAGACTGGCTGTAACTGTATGTGCGATAATTGTAGACGCCCAAAAAGCACCTTCGAAGGGAAAGAAAAACTCGCTGAAGTGCTGGGTTTCATCCAGAAAAACGGAGAGAAATTTGACGATGCGCACATTTTAAACGTTTTTTTAGGTTTAGAAACCGCACAGACCATTGCCTACGAACATGGCAAAACACCGCAATTTGGCTTGGGCAAAGCAGATGGAGAATTGATGTGGAAATCTACCGTTAGGCAATCGGTATTGAATAATTATCTGTATAAAGACATAGATAACTACGGATTATTAAAACTTACCAAACAAGGGAGAGATTTTATAAAGGAACCATATAGCATTAAATTTATCCTGAGTGAACCTATCGATGCTGAAACAGAATCTGAAGAAGAAGACACTAAGCAAAACTCTGCTGTGTTGGATACTCAGCTGCTTTTGTTGTTAAAAGACCTTCGGAAAAAAATAGCTAAGCAGAAAAATCTGCCGCCTTTTGTGGTTTTCCAAGACCCATCTTTAGAAGAAATGTGCACGCACTATCCGATATCTATGGATGAGTTAAAACAGATCCACGGAGTTGGAAATGGGAAAGCATTAAAATTTGGAAGTGCGTTTTTAGAAGTGATTAAAAAGTATGTGGATGACAACGACATAGAAAGGCCGGTAGATTTAGTGATAAAAACCCAGGCAAATAAATCACAAATGAAGGTTTCTATTATTCAAAATATAGATAGGCAGATTGCATTGGAAGATATTGCAAAATCAAAAGGAATATCTTACGAGGATATTTTGAAGGAAATTGAATCTATTGTTAATTCTGGCACCAAGATAAACCTTAAATATTTTATAGATGAGGTAATTGATGATGATAGGCAAGATGAAGTGTTCGATTACTTTAGATCCGCAGAAAGCGATTCTATAGACGCCGCACTTAGCGAACTCGGCGAAGCCGATTACACACGAGAAGAGATTCAGTTGATGCGCATTAAATTTATGAGCGAGTTGGGAAATTAAAATTTTAATCACTAGCACAGTTGTCTTTTTTTAATCGTTTTCCTCAGTCTTAACCTTAACCTCAATGTTATCATACCTGCCAAAAATTAAACATACCGACAGCAATAATTTCTTTCTAATGGCTGGTCCATGCGCCATAGAAGGGGAAGAAATAGCCCTGCGCATTGCCGAAAAGATAGTTTCCATTACCGATAAACTTAAAATTCCTTATATTTTTAAAGGCTCTTATCGCAAAGCAAACAGGAGCAAGGGAAGTTCTTTTACAGGTATAGGCGATGAAAAAGCTTTAAAGATTTTGGAGAAAATTGGAACAACCTTTGGTGTGCCAACGGTAACCGATATCCACGAAAGTGGCGAAGCAGCCATGGCAGCAGCTTACGTAGATGTTTTACAAATTCCTGCTTTTTTATGCAGACAGACAGATTTGCTTATTGCTGCAGCAGAAACTGGCAAAGTGGTTAACATTAAAAAAGGACAATTTCTGTCGGCAGGCTCGATGAAGTTTGCGGTAGAAAAAGTAAGAGAAAGTGGCAACAAAAAAATTATCCTTACCGATAGGGGAAATACTTTTGGGTATCAAGACTTAATTGTAGATTATCGCGGTTTGCCAGAGATGCAAAGTTTTGGTGTGCCTGTGGTAATGGATTGTACTCATTCTCTGCAACAGCCAAACCAAAGCAGCGGTGTTACTGGCGGCAAACCAGAATTGATTTTAACCATTGCAAAAGCGGCGATCGCTGTTGGTGCAGATGGGTTGTTTATCGAAACTCATCCCGATCCAAAAAACGCAAAATCTGACGGGGCAAACATGTTGCACCTAGATCTGTTAGAAGAAACGTTAATAAAACTGATTAGAATTAGACAAGCAATACTCTAAATATCTTGAACACCGAAAAAGTCTTTTTAACCGCCGATTGGAGAAAACTGATATTCGCCCAATATGAAGTGGAGGAAGCGGTGTTGCAAAAATATCTTCCAAAAAATGTAGAACTTGATCCTTGGCAAGGTAAATGTTATGTAAGCTTGGTAGGGTTTCTATTTACTGATGTCCGATTAGGAGGTTTCAAAATTCCTTTTCACCATCATTTCGAAGAAGTGAATCTGCGTTTTTACGTAAAGTATAAAGATGGCGCAATATGGAAGCGTGGCGTTGTTTTTATTAGCGAGGTAGTACCAAAAGCCGCAATTACGTTGATAGCCAATACCATTTATGGCGAAAAATACAGCACGGCAAAAATGAGTTACCAGTTGCGAGAACTTGGTGATCATATTGACATTGGTTTCTCATGGAAAAAGAAAAGATGGAATAACTTTTCAGTCAGCGCATCTAACTTTGCAAAACCGATGGTTGCGGGCGGAGAAAGCGAATTTATAACCGAGCATTATTGGGGTTATACTAAGATTAATGACCAAACGACATCAGAGTATGGCGTACAACATCCGCGTTGGGATGAATATAAAGTTCTGAACTACAATATAGACGTAGATTTCGGCCAAAATTATGGGCCAGACTTTAAAGATTTGACAAACCAAACGCCATATTCGGTTATTTTTGCCGAAGGTTCTCCGATAAGGATTATGGGTGGCAGAAAGTTTTAATTAAATGTGTTGGCTTTCCTGCAATGGATAGAAACCTGTTATAGCAAATTCTCCAGATCCAGTAAATCTTCAATTTTAATAAAAAAACTTCATAATTTAAAAATACACACTTGAGTGTTTTCTGTGATTGTCCGATTACTGACCTCCGACGTATGACTTCACTTCTCAGAAAACACTAAATTCTATAGTCATCTGTTCTCCAGTTTTTTATCGATTCCTTAATTTCTTTTGAAGATAAATTTTCTTTTACAACTCGCTCTGTCAATGCCACAAATTCGCCGTCGCTAGCAAAACGCAAGGCGATGATTTGTGCAAGCTGAAGTTGGCTTGGCAGTGGTTTTCCCGTAAGAAAAAAGAACCTTAAATTTTCCTCAGTACGGATTACCCTGTCTTGCGCCTTTAGAGAAAAAAGACGACCAAATAAAACTGCAAAAAACATTAAAAAGAATAATAGAAAAATGAGCCAAGAAATGGCCGACGGATATCTTATGGCCTGGTAAACTGAAACCCCTAAACCTATCAGCGTAAGCGGTACTGCGAAAAAATGAAAAGGAGGGAAGAATCGTAAATGATTTTTTAGGTTTTGTGCCATCGTTAGGTTTTCGTAATTAAAAATGAAGTTCTTCTGTTTTTTTGTCGGCCAGTCTCGGTCGTGTTATCTGCAATGGGTTTGCTTTCGCCAAAGCCCTTTGCAGTAAGTCGTTTGGCATCGATATCTTGATGAATCAAATAATTATAAACAGCCATAGCACGGTTTTGAGATAAAGTTTCGTTTAATTTAACATCGCCAACATTATCTGTATATCCTTGAATTTCTATCGCTACGGTTTTATTCTCATTTAAAAAGTCTGTCAGCTTTTCCAGTTCCTTAATAGAGGTTGGCAATAAGTCGTATTTGTTCGTGTCGAAAAATATGTTTTTAAGTGTAACCTTAGCACCAGCCTTAATCTTTTCTAAATCGACGGTAAGTTTGTAAGGTGCGATTAAATTAGCTTTGGTTAATTGAAAATTTTCTGAATAAAATAAATAGCCATCGGCACTTACATTAAACAGGTAATTGCTGCCAATGGGCATTACCGCTAAAAATTCGCCATTTTGGGCGTCGGTATAATCGTCGAAGACGGTTTTGTTTGTTTGTAAATCGATGATCTCGACACTGCTTTCGATAGTCTGCTTACTGTCTAGATCCCTTACAGTACCTTTTACATACACTACCTTTTTTGGTTTCGCACTTTCTGGAATGTCAAAACGGTAAATGTCTTGTTTGCCGTAACCGCTTGGCAAAGTGGAAGAAAAATAGCCTTTACTTCCATCTGCACCTACCACCAAACCGGTCTCATCTTCGAAAGAGTTAATCGGATAACCCATATTTATGGGTGTTTGCCAGTTTCCTGCGCTATCTAATCGGCTATAAAATATATCTTTATGCCCAAAGCCCGGCCAACCATCAGATGAGAAATAAAACGTTTTCCCATCCACATGTAAGTAGGGCGTATTTTCATCGTACGGGGTATTTATTTTTGGACCTAAATTTATGGCAGCGCCCCATTTCGAATCGGCGGTGATGGTGCTTTTCCAAATATCGTATCCTCCAAATCCGCCTGGTCTATTGCTAATAAAATATAAAGTTCGGCCATCTGGACTAATAGCAGGCTGAGATTCCCAATATTCGCTATTTACAGGTCTGCCCACATTGTAAGGTTCGCCCCATCCGGCACCTTCTCTATGGGCAACATATATGTCACATTTTCCTAAACCATCGGGTCGATTGCATCCGGTAAAGAAGAGGTATTTGCCATCTGGCGAAATAGTTTGTGCGCCCTCGTTATATTCGGGTGTATTTATTTTTGCTGAAAGTGGAATTGCTTTTGCCCAGGCATTATTCAAAAATTTTGAGGTCCAGAAGTCTTCATTTTCATCTACTTGGCGGGTAAAAATTAGCGTTTCGCCATCTGCAGTAATGGCCGGGAAATATTCGGCATTTTTGGTATTTACACCTTCTCCTAGATTTAAAGGAGTGTATTTTACAGGATTTTTGATTGCTATAGCTGCAAAATTACAGTTAAGTAAATACTTTTGTGCTTTTTCCAAATCCTCTGCCCGAGGCTTGGAACCGATAAATTTTTCGAAATTGCTTTTAGCCTCGATGTATTTTCCATTTGCGAATTCGCTCTCGGCCAACTTGTAAAAAATCACAGAAGAAGCACCTTTATCCAAGGTTAAAGAAGTTTTATAACGCTCTTCGGCTTTTGGATATTTTTTCGTCATCATATACACATCGCCCAAGAAAACGTACGCTGCAGTAAATTTTGCATCTGTATTGACGGCTTCTTCTAATAGATTAATGGTTTGACCAAAATCTTGCTGTTGTGCAGCCGAACTAGCTTTATCGAATAAGTTTTGTGCCTTTCTATCTTCAGATTTCTGCCCAAAACAATTTGCGCAAACCATCAGAAAACACAAATATAGAAGGCGCTTCATAGCGTTAGACTAAAAATGATTAGGACAAGTTAACGTAATTACGGAATATTTAGAAATTTATGTGTTTGCAAAGAAATTTCCCATTTCGGGTTTGCCATCACATAGTCTATAATCAACGGTGTTATTTCTTTTGATTTAGACCACTCTGGCTGCAGATATAGCTTGCTTTTTGATTCGACATGTGCTGAATGTTCCTCTGCCCATTTAAAATCAGTTTTGTTAAAAACTATAACCTTTAGTTCATTAGCTAGAGCGATAACCTCTTGGCGAGGCGATTTGAATTTTTTGGGAGATAAACAAATCCAATCCCAAGAACCTGAAAGGGGATAGGCGCCTGAGGTTTCTAAAAACGTGGCAATTCCATTTTTTTGTAGCTGCGATGTTAAATAATCCAAATTATAAATAAGCGGTTCGCCACCAGTAATTACCACGGCCTTACCCGGGTATTTTAAAGCATTTTGCACAATAGTATCGGCAGAGGTAAGCGGATGCAGACTTGCGTCCCAACTTTCTTTTACATCGCACCAATGGCAACCTACATCACAACCACCCAATCTAATAAAATAGGCAGCTTTGCCAGTATTAAATCCCTCGCCTTGTATAGTGTAAAATTCTTCCATCAATGGAAGCATAGTGCCGTTTTCTGGGATCTCTTGTCTCATTTAAATGTTGCAAATATCTCAAAAATAAACTTGTCGCAAGCGGTATTTCCATTATTTCTGCAAAGATGAAATACTACTGATATTAATTTGCCTTAATTTAGCCCAATGCAATGGATAAAAGTATTGAATAGCTTCGATCTGCCAAAAGAGAACGATATAAAAACGATAAGTGCAAATGGCAAACAACTATGTGTAATAAATGATGCAAGTAAAATATATGTAACACAATCTATTTGTCCGCATGCCGGCGGGCATTTTAGCGGTGGTTGGTGTAAAAACGGCCATTTGATTTGTCCGATCCATCGCTATGCATACAGCTTAGAAAATGGCCGAGGCGCAGAGGGCCAAGGAGATTACATCAATATTTATCCCACAGAAATTAGAAAAGATGGTTTATATGTTGGGTTTCAGAAAAGCTGGTTGAGCAAAATTTTCGGTTAATTTGACGAAAAAAAAACCTGGTAAGTGTACAATTTAAAATCGGTTTGCTTTTTATTTTCGGCCAGTTTCAACTGAGTCAATTAGCTTAATAAATACCGTTTAAAGAAGTCTTGGCAATTTAATACCTCAATATCTGAGAAATAAAAATCTCCAATATCTTCGGTTACAATGCATTTGCAGTTTTGCTGTTCGGCTGCATAGTACTCCAACCCATCTTCAAAATCATTGATTTTCTTATTCGTAAGCGTATTTGATACACCTGTTGCCGAGTTTTCGGCAATTTTAATGTGTTCGCAAAGCAAATCTATCTTTTGTTTTGCATGTGCAGCATTATGTTTCTTTTCGGCGAAGTAAAAAGCAATGGCCAAACAAAGCGGAGACGTGTAAACCTCAAACTTTCGGTGAGATGCAAGGCTTAAAATCCGAGAAGAATAAGTGAACAGTGGGTACTCTTTATTCAGCACCGAAACCAAAACATTGGCATCTAAAAATAGTCGCAACATCGATTATTTTTTAGATGAAAAGAATTCTTCTTTGAGAGATTTTCTGGTAGACTTTACTGTTTTTTTATACTCTATATCGCCCTCTGCAACCATAGCAACCCAATCTGCAATTGGGTAGTCTTCTAAAGATTTATATTCTGTGGCTGTAACCTGAGTTAATAAGTGCTCAATTAGGCGCGATAAACTTATGTTGTTATCAGCAGCGTATTTTTTTGCTCTGGTTACAACATCTTGGTTAAAGCTTAAAGTTAATTTCGCATCCATAACGTTTTAATTTATATACAAAGGTATTATTTTTACGTAAATAAAAAATTATTTATACGTAAAATCTTAAAAAATTAAAAATGGAAGACTTTAAAGGAATTTAAAAGACTAAGCATTGGCAAGTATCGAACTTTAGAACTAGGAATCTTTGTGGTAAAACTCCCGTTTACCGACTTTAAATTTGTTTTTGATTATAACATCAAGCATCATGTTCTCAAATCTCAAATCTCATGTCTCCTATCTATTCTTCTCTAAAAATATATCTCTTTCCTTGCAGAAGCCAATGTATTTTTCAAAAGGCCAACAATTGTCATTAAGCCAACGCCGCCAGGAACGGGTGTAATGTAAGATGCCTTTGGTGCCACATGTTCGAAATCTACATCGCCAAAAAGCTTATAGCCCGACTTTGTTTGAGTTGAGGTTTCTCTATTGATGCCAACATCTATAACGATCGCGCCGTCTTTAACCATATCTGCGGTAACAAAATTCTTCCTTCCAATCGCAGCGATAATAATGTCAGCTTTAAGAATTTGTGCTTTTAAATCTTTCGTTTTAGAATGCGTTAAAGTTACAGTGCAATTTCCTGGGTTTGCATTTCTAGCCATTAAAATGCTCATCGGGCTACCAACAATGTTGCTTCTACCAATCACAACGCAATGTTTTCCGGTAGTGTCTATTTGGTACGCCTGCAACATAAGTAAAATACCATAGGGCGTTGCCGGAATAAAACAAGGCAAATTGCGCATCATTCGCCCCAAGTTTATAGGGTGGAAACCATCCACATCCTTTTTATAGTCTATTGTTTCTGTAACTTTCTCTGGGTCAATATGTTTTGGTAATGGCAATTGAACAATTAATCCATCCACATCATCATCTTGGTTAATTTCTTCAATCTTTGCCAATAATTCCACTTCGGTTACCGAAGTATCGTACCTGTAAAGTGAAGACTTAAATCCAACTTTCTCGCAATTTCTCATTTTGCTGGCCACATACGTTTCGCTGCCACCATCGTTACCGACCAAAATGGCTACTAAATGAGGCTTTCTTCCACTTTGCTTTGTAAATGCTTCAGCCTCGTCTGCAATTTGTAGCTTAATTTTTTCTGAAGTTGCTTTTCCGTCTAACAGTACCCCTAAAACCACTTCTGGGGACTTTGAATTTCTATCGCTCATATAACTTGCTATGTTGTAATTATATAATTAAAATTTGGCTTTATAGCCCGCTTTAATTCCCTCTTTAAGGGGCAAGGGCTTTAATCTAATTTTAATACCGCCATAAAAGCCGATTGAGGGATTTCTACATTCCCAACCTGGCGCATACGTTTTTTACCCTTTTTCTGTTTTTCTAACAACTTGCGTTTACGCGAAATATCTCCACCATAACACTTGGCTGTAACATCTTTACGCAACGCACTTATCGTTTCTCGGGCTATTACTTTAGCCCCAATAGAAGCCTGTATTTTAATCTCAAACTGCTGACGAGGAATCAGTTCCCTCAATTTTTCGCAGATTTTTTTACCAAAATCATACGCATTACTTCTGTGAATCAAAGAGGAAAGCGCATCAACAGGTTCCTCGTTCAACAGCATGTCTAGTCTAACCAAATCAGATTTTTTATAGCCCATTTGATGGTAATCAAATGAGGCATAACCCTTAGAAATGGTTTTCAACTTGTCATAAAAATCGAACACAATTTCTCCCATCGGCATTTCGAAGGTTAGTTCTACGCGATCTGAAGTGAGATAACTTTGGTTAACAATAATTCCTCTTTTTTGGATACAAAGCGACATTACCGGACCTACAAACTCTGCCTTGGTAATAATATTTGCTTTAATAAAAGGTTCCTCCACCGAATCTAGCTTGCTTGGATCTGGCAAATCTGACGGATTGTTTACAAGAAGTTCGTCGCCTTTGGTTGTATGGGCAATGTACGAAACGTTGGGCACAGTGGTAATCACTGTCATATCGAACTCTCGTTCCAAGCGTTCTTGCACAATTTCCATGTGCAGCATACCCAAAAATCCACAGCGAAAACCAAAGCCCAATGCTGCAGAACTTTCAGGTTCAAACACAATAGAAGCATCGTTTAACTGTAACTTATGCATCGCTTCGCGCAGCTCCTCATATTCATCGGTATCAACTGGATAAATACCTGCAAAAACCATCGGCTTAACTTCTTCAAAACCCTGTATACCAACGGTAGAAGGTCGGTCTACGGTAGTAATGGTATCACCAACTTTAACTTCTCTAGCTTCTTTAATTCCAGAAATGATGTAACCCACATCGCCAGTTTTAACTACACTTCTAGGCGACATTTCCAATTTTAAAATACCCACTTCATCTGCCAAGTATTGCTTGCCTGTATTGATAAATTTAACCTTATCGCCTTTTTTAATTTGTCCGTTAACCACTTTGAAATAAGCAATGATTCCTCTAAATGAGTTGAAAACGGAGTCGAAAATCAGCGCTTGTAAAGGAGCTTCCGGGTCTCCAACAGGAGCAGGTACTCGATCTACAATTGCTTGGATAATTTCTGGAATACCTTGGCCGGTCTTACCCGAAGCCGGAATAATTTCTTCTCGTTTGCAGCCAATCAATTCTATAATCTGATCTTTTACTTCCTCTGGCATTGCACCCGGCAAATCCATTTTATTTAAAATGGGAATAATCTCTAAATCGTGCTCTAAAGCCAAATATAAGTTAGAAATAGTTTGTGCCTGTATGCCCTGTGAGGCATCGACAATAAGCAATGCACCTTCGCAAGCGGCAATAGAACGAGAAACTTCGTAAGAGAAATCTACGTGTCCGGGCGTATCAATCAGGTTGAAATTGTATTCTATATCGCCAACCTTATAATTCATTTGAATGGCATGACTCTTAATGGTAATACCACGTTCGCGCTCCAAATCCATATTATCCAACAACTGTGCTTGCGCATCTCGTATGGAAATGGTGGCGGTATATTCTAACAACCGATCGGCTAAAGTGCTCTTGCCGTGGTCTATATGTGCAATAATGCAAAAATTACGTATGTGCTTCATCTTTGCGCAAAGATATAGTTTTTAAGGTATATAAAAATGCAGAAATTTTGATAGAAACAAGTGTTTTCTTTTGAAAACGGACGGGAGTGGTTCTTTGGTTATTGCAGCCCCGCTAATGCTGCAAGAGCCGGCGAAAAACCGGCGGCTTTCCGCGTATATCGGGTTTAGGTGGCGGAGGGCAGCGCAGTAAACTGACTTGAGCAGAGAAAAAAGTGCGTCATCGTAAATATTTGAAGCTTAATAAGGAGATATTTTGTTAATTTGAAAAGGAAAGTTTTTGTTACAAAATAAGGAATTAACTCCATGCCAACCAAACTAATAAATAACCATCCTTTCACAACCTACACCAAAGAAACCTTTGACGTTGTTGAAATGGCCAAACGCAGTACCCATTTCTACGAATGGATGGATGCCCGACGGTCTGTAAGAGATTTTTCTGACAAACCCATTCCCGAAAAGGTAATTGAAGACATTGTTCTTTCTGCCGCTACTGCACCATCTGGCGCGCACAAGCAACCTTGGACTTTTTGCTTGGTAAAGAATCTAGAAATAAAAAGGCAAATTCGCGAGTCCGCAGAGAAAGAAGAAAGAGAGAGCTACGACAATAGAATGAACGAAGCGTGGCTTAAAGACTTGGAACCCATCGGTACCGACTGGAATAAGCCATTTTTGGAGACTGCGCCATATCTAATTGTAATTTTTAAGAGAAGCTATGAGCTAGAACCAAACAATAAAAAGCATCAAAACTATTATGTTACAGAAAGTTGTGGCATTGCCTGCGGATTTTTGCTAGCTGCAATTCACGATGCAGGTTTGGTTGCTTTAACGCATACGCCAAGCCCTATGAATTTCTTGGCAAAAATTTTAAATCGCCCACAAAACGAAAAACCATTTTTGCTAATTCCAGTTGGTTACCCTGCCGACGAATGTTGGGTGCCCGATTTAAAAAGAAAAGACCTTTCTGAGATTTGCGTTTGGGTTTGATTCTTTTTTGGAAACCAAAGACTGCAGGATTAAAATATAGATGGTGCTTAGTAAACTAATCCTAATTGCTTACACGCTTTAGATTAAAGGTTTCTGTTTTTCATTGTGAAGTTTTCCAGCCTGCCTTAGTTATCCTGCCTACAAATATTTAACGAACTCTGTAAAGGAAAAGTTCTTGCTCTTCGTTAAGTCAGAAAAAGTAGGGCCGGAATATCCATAGGCGGAAGGGTTATACTTATACACCACTTTATCCCAAAAAACTAATTCGAAAGCAGGAAAATAATTATGCCAACCCTTTACGTTGACAATGACGGACTTACCCTTTGAATTTCTGTATAGTTTTATTTCTAGCTCAAAATCTATGTTTGGCGCTATTAAAGACAAAAAAGGATAATTTGCTGACCCTGAAACTTTAATTGTGGTCGTGTCTTTAGCTCCAGCTGAATTTGAGTTTCTTTTCGAATTGGTAACCGATGCTTTAAGTGGCGCTTCGAAAGACCGCTTCTGTCTTATATTACTATCGCAAATCCCAACATAAATATCTTTGCTCGATGGTCTCGGCATATCATCATAGAAAGGAATACGTTTAATATAAGCTCTGACACGTTGACTCTCATCCGAATGCTGACCATTAATGCCTCCCCAATTCTTGTGGAGCTTATGTGAAAAAAAATTGTCGCTTAAATTATAACTTCCAATCTTTTTTGGATTTATTTCAGCTTGTAAGCCTAATCTGGTCGTGTGTTCGCTAGAATGATTATGCATATCTACGTTGTCCGTAGCAAAAAAACAGCTCGTTAAGTTACCACCAGGTTCTGGCAGCCAGGTAAATCCTTTCCGATCTTTCGCTTGCAATTTTCTCACAAATTCTTCCTTGTTACTTAAAAGACTTAGGGTGTCGTATCGCTGAAAATAACTTAACAATGGTTTGCCTAGAGAATTAGGTATGTAGGCTTGAAATTTTATTGATATTGGTAACATACACTTTTATTTGGTCAATTTTTATAATTGGAATCTAGCCTATTAAATTTATTGTATTGTCTACTCAATTGATTCTCATCACTAGGATAATTATTGTAAGGATCGCTTTTATATACTTGTTCGAGACTGTCTTTTTGTATCTCAGTCATAAAGTATTTATAATAATGCTCTGGTTTCGCCACCACAAAAATAATTAGTGGATATTGATTATATCCTGTAAAATAAATATTTGGTTGACCTTTAGTTTTACTTTTATAGGTATTATAAACTCCATTTGCTCCTGCTAAAATTTCATTATTTAAGTCGTTTTCATAGTAAATTTTTAGGCCGCCATCATTTTGTACGTGCTGTTCCACATCTAAAAAAGGAATGGCGTTGTGAAGAAATTTGAAACGGGTTTTCGCAATACCGCTACTGTCAATTTTTATCACCCTAGATGCCCCGATACTTAAAAAACCACCAATCCACTTTCTTTTTTGTCCTTCCTGTCTGTCATACTGTACGGCCACAACTCCTTCATAGCCTGCCGGCAAAATGATTGATTGCCTGTAAAGCCTGTCAATATACCATAAGGTTGCTGCAACATAAATAAATGGAAATACCATTAAAAAAAGACTCCAACTTCTCAGTTGGTCAGATGTTAGTCTCGTGGGTAACGTTTTCTTTTTAAACCAAAATCTTAGAACTAAATACGTTAAGAGCAGAAGAATACCCAATATGGATATTCGCCATAATTTAAAGAAAACAAAACTGATGGCAAGTAATGCTCCAAAAACCGTATAGTATATTCCAACATTTCGTAATCTCTTCATTTAGACCTTTTTTATTTTACCTATTTTCTCGTTATAAAAAAACAAATTCTAAGCAGAAAATTAATTAAAGGCTTATTAGCATATATTACCTAATATATAGAATTCGTCTTTTTACTGCGTATTTAAATCTTTTTCTGAGATTAATGATTCCCTCCAAATTCCGAAGAAAAACACAAAAGCAAGGCAAGCTAAAAAATAAGCCATTAAAAAAGGCGCTTAAAGCAAATAAAACAGTATGCTATTTAGCTTATTTTCTCTACCATGCTACAGGTTCTATTAACTCACTATGTTTAGAAGAAGAGATTTAAGTGCTGTTGAGGAGTAAATTATCTTTAACCACAATAAATGAAGAGAGAAGGGCAACATTTTTTGTCAATTACTTCTAGTGAGATTTGATTTGTAATGTTAATTTTTTAATTTAACCAATAAATACTCCATCGAAATCCATCGCTTATGAAATTTCTTTTAAAATCAACTATCACCGGACTACTAACTGCGCTGACTTTATTTCTATCAGCTCAGACGAAAGTCTCAAAAGAAAAAACCATTAAAGGTGATCTTTATTTTAAAATGATACGTCTTGGCAGCATGTATGACGCTGATTCTGCTAGCATTTTAAAGATGAATAACCTTCTCGATACCATGCGAACAGTAAGAGAAAAATCTTCAAAAAAAACCGATAACAACTTTTTAGACTTTTATGATTTGTTGGAACAAAATGGTCTGATGGAAAAACCATCCTTTCAAATAAGAATAGATTCGGCGACAATATACACTGTCTTTGTAGATAAAAATGAATACGGCAAAGTTGATTCTTTTAAGCTGTCTGATTTGGAAAAAGAGAAAATGAGAGTGACTGTCGAGTTGATTGGCAAAGTGCTGACTTTAGGTAAGACTTCAATAATAGACTGTAGTAAAATAAATACAGTTAAGGAGATTAAGGGAAAAACATATTGGAAAAAATAGCTTTAAATGCTATATGCCTTCAACATTTCTTCTGTTACTTTCGCGCTTTTATATGTAGCCAAGTCTACTAAAACATAATCAAAAATCCCATCAGAGGCTACTTTACCCGTTTTTTTGTTTAAAATCTCGAACTGAACGGAACAACCTTTTGCTTGCATGCTCAAAACTCCGGTTCTAATCAACATTACATCGTTCATATACAACGGGCGTTTTAAATTCATGGTTACGCGACTTACCACCCATCCGTAGCCGAGTTCGGTAAATGCTTCCCAGGGCATTTTGTAATCGTCTCTCATCTGTTCGTATCTCGCGGCAAGCACAAAATCTAGGTACCTACTATTATGCACATGGTTAAACATGTCTATGTCATCTGGGCGCACGCGAAGTTCGGTTTCGAAAACGCTATATTGATTGTTTTCCAAATTGTTTAATTTAGCTGTAAAAGTATAAAGAAAGTGCAGATAAATTTTGTTTTGATTTTTTAGAATTTTCGCTACCTCAACCAGCCCTAAAACAAACGAATATAAAGAGTTGTTAGTTTGATATGAAAAAAGAAACTATTTTGTTGGCATCTTCGGCGGTTTTGTTAGCTGGATTATCAACTGTTTTGATGAGTGGTTGTGTGTCGATTCCTAAAAATGCCACGGCTGTACAACCGTTTATCGTACATAAATATCTGGGCAAATGGTATGAGATTGCGCGATTTGATTACCGCTTTGAGAAAAACCTGAACAATGTTACTGCCGAATATTCTTTGAATGATGATGGTTCGATAAAAGTTACAAATAGAGGCTTTGATGTAAAACAAGATAAGTGGAAAGAAACAATCGGGAAAGCCCAACCGGTTAAGAATAGCGATGAGGCAAGGCTAAAGGTTTCGTTTTTCGGTCCTTTTTATGCTGGCTACAATGTGGTAAAAATTGATAAAGAGTATAAGTATGCTTTGGTTGCTGGAAATAATTTAGATTACTTATGGATTTTATCTCGCGAGAAAACCATTCCAGAAGATATTAAAGAGGCGTATGTTAAGGCGGCGCAAGAAATTGGTTATGATACCAATAAATTGGTTTGGGTAAAACAAGATAAAGGTTAAGTCTTAAAGATTCCTTCCTGCCTAGCAAAGGTCGGTTTCCTAAACCCGATAGCAGCGTAAATCCTTTTACCCCTAAATCCCCTAAAGGGGACTGCACCTGTTGATTAAAAGCCCCTTAGAGGTTTGGTGTAAACGTTTGCTTATCTTTAATAAAACCCTTATCTTTGCGCCACAAATAATTTATTTAATCACTTCAATATTATTCAAGAATGTATTTAAGTTTAGAAAAGAAAGCCGAAATTTTTAAGACCCACGGCGAAGTAGCAACCAACACTGGTTCTGCAGAAGGTCAAGTTGCGTTGTTTACATACCGTATTGCGCATTTAACGGAGCACTTAAAGAAAAACCGTAAGGATTTTTCTACTCAGTTGGCGCTTCAAAAAATGGTAGGTAAACGTCGTGGTATTTTAGCTTATCTGTTTAAAAAAGATATAGCGCGCTACCGTGCCATCATCAAAGCTTTATCGCTGAGAGATATCATCAAATCGGCGTAAGTATCAACAAAAATTAAAGCCATTCTACTTAGAATGGCTTTTTAGCTGCAACAAACAAATTCAAATAAACAAGGCATGTCGAAAGAGGAAAACGTGCCACAATTCTAATCAAATGAATGTAATTAAGAAATCGTTAGACCTGGGAGACGGTAGGACGATAGAAATTGAAACCGGCAAATTGGCTAAACAAGCTGATGGCTCGGTGGTGGTAAAAATGGGCAATACCATGTTGTTGGCAACAGTGGTTTCATCTATCGGCGCCAAACCAGGTACAGATTTTTTACCCTTATCGGTAGATTATCAAGAAAAATATGCTGCTACGGGCAGAATTCCGGGCGGTTTTTTACGTAGAGAAGCAAGATTATCTGATTATGAAGTGCTAATTTCTCGTTTGGTAGACAGGGCTTTACGTCCAATGTTTCCTGGCGATTATCACTCTGATACCCAGGTAATGATCTCTTTAATTTCTGCAGATTCGAACATTATGCCAGATTGTTTGGCAGGTTTGGCCGCATCTGCAGCATTAGCTGTTTCTGATATTCCTTTTAACGGCCCAATTTCTGAAGTTAGGGTTGCTAAAATCGATGGAAAGTTGGTAATCAATCCTTATGCTAGCGATTTAGAGCGCGCAACCTTAGAATTTATCGTTGCAGGTTCTGCAAACGATATAGGCATGGTTGAAGGCGAATGTGACGAGATCCAAGAAGAAGAAATGATCGAGGCAATGAAGTTTGCCCATGATGCGATTAAGAAACAATGTGCTTTACAAGTTGAATTGACAATTGCAACAAACAAAATGGTTAAACGGGAGTATAGCCACGAAGACCACGATGCTGATTTAAAAGCAAAGGTTTACGCAGATACTTACGATAAAGTTTATGCAGTAGCTAAGTCTGGTTTAGGTAAAGACGAACGCTCTGCAGGTTTTACAGCCATTATAAAAGAGTTCTTTGAAGCAATGCCAGAAGGTACAGCAGATTTAACAAAGGCCATGGCAAAGCACTATTTTCATGATGTGCAATACGATGCCGTACGTACTTTGTTGTTAGACGAAGGCATTAGATTAGATGGCCGTGCAACAAACGAAATTAGACCTATTTGGAGTGAAGTTGGCTATTTGCCCGCTGCACACGGGTCGGCTGTTTTTACCCGTGGAGAAACTCAATCGCTAACTTCTGTTACTTTAGGTAGCAAAAGCGATGAGCAAATGATTGACGGTGCGTTTTTTAACGGCTACAACAAATTTTTGCTTCACTACAACTTCCCGGGTTTTTCTACAGGCGAGGTTAGGCCAAACCGCGGCGCAGGCCGTAGAGAAATTGGACATGGTAATTTGGCCATGCGTTCTTTAAAGAAAGTGTTGCCGCAGGGCGAAGCAAATCCTTATACGATCCGTATAGTTTCTGATATTTTAGAATCGAACGGTTCTTCTTCTATGGCAACTGTTTGCGCGGGTACTTTAGCCTTAATGGATGCCGGTATCAAAATTAAGTCTCCAGTTTCTGGTATTGCCATGGGTATGATTTCTGATGAGAAAACTGGAAAATATGCCATCTTATCTGATATTTTAGGTGATGAAGATCATCTGGGAGATATGGATTTTAAAGTAACAGGTACCGAAAATGGTATTGTTGCTTGCCAAATGGATTTAAAAATAAACGGTTTATCTTATGAGGTTTTAGGAAAAGCACTTCATCAAGCTAAAGAAGGCAGATTGCACATTCTTGGTGAAATGAAGAAAACGCTTAGCTCGCCTAATGAAGATTACAAGCCACACGCGCCAAGAATTGTTTCTTTAACTATTGAGAAAGAATTTATCGGAGCAATTATAGGCCCAGGAGGTAAGATTATTCAAGAAATGCAACGCGAAACTGGTGCAAGCGTTTCTATTGAAGAGGTTGATAATAAAGGTATTGTAGAAATTTTCGCCGATAATAAGGCAGCTATTGATGCAGTAGTAACCAGAATTAGAAACATTGTAGCCAAACCAGAAATCGGCGAGATTTACCAAGGTAAAGTAAAATCTATTATGCCGTTTGGTGCATTTGTAGAAGTTATGCCCGGTAAAGATGGTTTATTGCACATATCAGAAATTTCTTGGGAGCGCCTAGAAACTATGGATGGTGTGTTTAAAGAAGGTGATAAAATCGAGGTTAAATTGTTAGATGTAGATAAACAAGGTAAAATGAAGCTTTCTAGAAAAGTTTTATTGCCAAGACCGGAGAAACCAGCTACACCACAAGCTTAAACCCCTAAATCCCTTAACAGGGAATTTAAATAGTTAAACCCTTTCAGTTTTTATTGAAAGGGTTTTTTTATTGTTCCTAATTTGTTTACTAATGATTTTGTAACTTGCATCTGTAGCAGATGGAAAAAAATAAAAACATAGTAGAAGAGCAAGAGGTTGATTATCATAAGGCGGAGTTAGACTTGTTAAAAAAAGGTTTAACAAGTTCGTACACCGAGCGCTTTCACACCATGGCAAGGTTGATGAAATTAAATATGATTTTAAAATCTGCAACAGTTGTGCACAAAAAAATCGATTGATAAATGGATATTTTTGATGATGAAATATTGAAGTTGTGGCGCACCCTTTTAAAAAATAAAGTCAGTTTTATTATGATAGGTGGTGTTGCAACAAATTTGCACGGCTTTCACAGAACTACTGATGATATTGATGTTTGGACTGAAGACGATTTAGGAAATAGACAAAATTTACGGAATGTCTAAAACTCTCAACATGAAAAAACTTTGGGCTGACTTTAATTCTTCTACTAGCAATGGCGTAAGACTTAACTGTAAGGGAACACTTGAAGATTTAAAACTTCAAAACATTGAACTTACAGAAGGTCAATTGTTATATATTTGGAATGATGACGTTGACGAAAATGATAAAGCAGGTAATTTATTTGTTAAAGCAATAGCGCATTATAACGCATCAGACAAATGCTGGGAAGCCATTTTTAAATGGGACGATATTCGGCATGAATCCGAAACACAAAACGCGCTATGATAGCAGGTTTAAAAAATTGCGGGCGAAGTGCTAGAGCAAAATTTGGGGTTTTTTACCTAATTTGGGTGCGGGTTGACAAAGGAACTGCAAGTAAGATCGAAAATTCTTAAACCCACAAAACGTTAGAGATTCCTTTTTTACATATAAATCAACTAATTGAATCAAAGAAAGCAGCAAACCGCCCAAAAGACCAAATTGATATAATTGAATTAGAAAACATTAAAAAATTAAGAAAAGAATAAATGCAACATATTATAGCTCCATCTATACTTTCTGCCGACTTTGGCAACTTACAACGAGATTTAGAAATGATTAACCAAAGCGAGGCTGATTGGTTTCATTTCGACGTAATGGACGGCGTGTTTGTGCCAAATATCTCATTTGGTTTCCCAATTTTAAAAGTTGTTAAAAAGATTGCAAAAAAACCAATCGACGTTCATTTAATGATTGCCAATGCAGATAATTACATACAAGAGTTTGCCGATGCAGGAGCCGATTCTATCACCGTACATTATGAAGCCTGTGCGCATTTACATAGAACCATTCAGGTAATAAAAAATGCAGGATGCAAAGCCAGTGTAGCATTGAACCCGCATACGCCAGTTAATTTACTACAAGACATTATTGGCGATCTAGATATGGTGCTTATTATGTCTGTGAATCCAGGTTTTGGTGGGCAAAAATTCATTCAAAATACGTATAAAAAAATAAACGATTTAAAAGCCTTGATTCGGGGAGTAAATGAAGATCTTATTATCGAAGTGGATGGCGGCGTTGGTTTGGACAATATAGTTCCTTTAAGTCGCGCTGGCGTAAATGCGTTCGTATCTGGTAATTCGATTTTTGCGTCAGAAAATCCAACCAATACCATTTCTGAGATGAAGAGATTCGTGGGAAATCAGCAAAGTATCTAAATCATCACCTTTGGTAAAAGCATGTAATGAAGTAAAAATGAATACTTTTAGGTTTCCAAAGGCATATTGGATGGAAAATTTCTAAATTTAGATATGCGCAATCCGGCTCTATTCCTTTTTTTCTCGATTTTATCGTTCGGTCTGGCAAAAGCACAATCTGTTGTTAACATTTCTGGATCGGTTTCAGACTCTAGCGGCCATCAACTTTCTCAGGTTACTGTAACCATTTTGGGCCAATTTTCATCTACGGTTACAACTAATGAGGGGAATTACTTTATCAGATCTAATAAAAAGGATTTTAGCTTAAAATTTACACTTCTTGGTTACAACCCACAAACTATAAACTTTAGCAACAATGGCTCCTCAAACTTAGTTGTAAATGTAAGCTTGTCAGTTAATATAGGTGAGCTAGAGCAGGTTAACATTACGGATAAGAAGAATCAATTAAGCAATGCATCTACCATTAACATTGGCGACGTTGGAGCAGTTCCGCTGGTTTCTGGCAATTTCGAAAGCATACTAAAAACTTTACCTGGTGTGTCTACAAACAACGAGCTAAGTGCTCAGTACAGCGTTCGTGGAGGTAATTTCGATGAAAATCTAATTTATCTTAACGACATAGAAATCAACCACCCAATATTAGTTAGAAACGGACAGCAGGAGGGATTAAGTTTTATCAACTCAGATCTGGTAAGTAAAGCTAAATTTTCTGCTGGCGGGTTTGAGTCTAAGTATGGAGACAAATTATCCTCTGTTTTAGACATAAAATATGAAAAGCCCGATAGTAACCATTTTGTAGTAGGTTTAAGCTTGCTAAATAGCGCTGTTTCTTCTAAAATGAGATTTAAACATAGTTTTTTACTTGCTGGTTTACGGTACAAAAACAACTCTAGCGTGCTATTAAGACACGATGAGAAAGGCAATTATAAACCTAATTTTGGTGATGGACAGTTTCTTTATCAATACGACTTTTCGCCAAAGTTTAACTTGAACCTTTTCACGACCCTAAACCTTGGCAGGTTTCAGCTAAACCCAATTAGCAAGGTAACGCAGTTTAGTACCCTAGGGACTAAATTTAGACTAGATGTGGATTACGATGGCAAGGAAATAGATGACTATAGAACTTTCGGAACGGCGCTAACGGCAACTTATAGCCCGCAGTCTAATTTGGTTATAAAATTTATAAATAGTTTTTTTAAAACAGTAGAGCGAGAAAACTACAACATCTTGGGTAGCTATTATTTAAATGATGATGAGGTTGGAACTCCTTTTATAAATGGATCGATAAAACCACTGGGCGATAGGGGGATTTACTTCGATTTTGGGAATAATAATTTAAGCACTTCCGTGCTCAGCTCCGACATTAAGGTAGACCAAAATTTTGGCAGTCATGTGTTTTCTTGGGGACTAGGAGCACAAACCAGCAATTCTAACGATAGGTTAGAGGAGTTTAATTACGTAGATTCTACCAATAGCACAGTTCAACCAAATTATCAAGGCGTAGTAAATGCAAATAACAACTTAACCATAACCAACTTAAATACTTACATACAAGATAGTTATACCTTGTCTAATTTTACCGATTTGCAGCTCGGTGTTAGGGCCAGTTTCAATTCATTAAGTCAACAATTTTTAATTAGTCCTAGGTTGCTTCTGGCATATCGACCTAGCGGCGATAACAAGATTTTAAGATTTAGCGCGGGTGTGTATCAACAGCCTCCATCTTACCGAACGATAAGAAACATAGATGGAATGTTAAACCTCCGGCAGAAAGCGCAACGTTCTTACAATACATCTGTAGGATACGAATATGCCTTCGATGCGTTAGGTACGAGATTAAAGTTTGTTTCAGAAAGTTACTTCAAATATTCAGATTACCTTATACCCTACAAGATAGATAATTTGCAAATTAAGTACTTGGCAAACAGAACCTCGAAAGGTTTTGCGTATGGTACAGATTTTAGCATTGGAGGAGAGTTTGTAAAAGACATGGTGTCTTATTTTAGGCTTTCGCTGATGCATGCAAATGAAAATTTGAGGAGCGAATCGACTTCCCAAAGCGGAAAGCCCATATACTTGGGCTACATTAAACGACCGACAGACCAAAGGGTAAATTTTTCCGTCTTTTTCCAAGATAAGCTGTTAAGTAACCCAAGCTATAAAGTGCATGTAAATGCAGTGTACGGTTCTCGGTTGCCAATTGGCCCATTACAAAATTCAAAATATTTAGATAATTTTTATATCCCGGCCTATAAACGGGTAGATATTGGGTTTTCTAAAGATTTTTTAGATGAAGCTTCTAAGAAAAAACCAAAATTTCTTTCCAAAAATTTTAGTTCGGTCATTTTATTCTGCGAAATCTTCAATCTTCTAAATATTGACAACACCGTTTCCTATCTTTGGTTAAAGGATGGAAGAGGCACGCAATACGCGGTGCCAAATTTCCTTACCGATAGGCAAATTAATGTTAAGTTAATTGTAAAATTTAAAGGCAGGAGAAATATAGGTCGCTAGCATTTGCCAAAACGATAAAAATTCGAGGCTTTCGCACTTAATTTTTGTAAATAATTAATTTATTACTATCAGATTAATTTCTAAGAATTGATCAAAAAAATTACCTTTGCCGCATAAACTTTATAGAAAATGACACATAATTTTGGAGCAGGACCTTGCATTTTGCCGCAAGAAGTTTTTAAACAGGCGGCGAATGCCGTGTTGGATTTTACTGATGGATTGTCTGTGTTAGAAATCTCCCATCGCTCGGCAGAATTCGAGGCTGTTATTGAGGAAGCGAGAAAATTGTTAACAGAGTTAATGAACGTTCCTGATGGTTATTCGGTACTTTTTTTACAGGGAGGTGCCAGCTTACAATTTGCAATGGTGCCTTTAAACCTGTTGGGAGATGGGCAAACTGCCTCTTACCTAGACACAGGTGTTTGGTCTACCAAGGCAATTAAAGAAGCAAAATTAGTTGGAAACGTAAATGTAGTTGACTCTTCTAAAGACCAGAATTATAACTTTATACCAAAGAATTTTGAAATTCCAGCCGATAGCGCTTACTTTCATTTCACTTCCAACAACACCATTTACGGTACGGAGTTGGTAGACTTCCCAAAAACAGAGGTTCCGTTGGTATGCGATATGTCTTCTGACATTCTAAGTAGTGTAGTCGACGTTTCTAAATTTGGCATTATATACGCTGGAGCTCAAAAAAACATAGGCCCTGCAGGCTTAACAATAGCCATTGTAAAAGATGATTTATTGGGTAAGATAGATAGAAAAATTCCATCTATGCTTAATTATAAAGCGCACGCCGATGCAGGTTCTATGTATAATACGCCACCTGTTTTCTCTATTTATGTGGCTATGTTAAATTTACGTTGGTTAAAAGCCAAAGGTGGGGTAGCAGAAATTGAGAAGGAAAACAAGCAGAAATCTGAGGCACTTTACAGAGAAATTGATAGAAACCCGTTGTTTAAGGGAACCTGTAAAATAGAAGATAGAAGCAGAATGAATGTGTGTTTTGTGATGGAGAATTCAGAATTGGAAAAACCATTTTTAAAATATGCAGAATCGGAGGGGATTTTGGGCATAAAAGGTCATAGGAGCGTTGGTGGTTTTAGGGCTTCTTTATATAATGCGTTGCCTATTACGAGCGTGCACTCCTTAATTGAGGCCATGCAAGTTTTCGAAGAAAAACAATTGGCAGCACACTAAATTGATAGATTATATTTAAGCATTAATATCAAATTTATGATTAAAATATTGGCCAACGATGGCATAGACCCGATAGGGCAGGAGTTATTAGAGAAAGCTGGATTTCAAGTAGATACAGAGACAATTCCGCAAGAAAAATTAGAAGAGGCATTAAAAAACTACGATGCTATAACGGTAAGAAGTGCTACTAAAGTTAGGAAGGAGCTAATTGATGCTTGTCCAAACATTAAGCTGATTGGGCGTGGTGGTGTTGGAATGGATAATATAGATGTAGAATATGCACGAAGCAAAGGTGTGAATGTTGTAAATACACCGGCGGCATCTTCCTTATCTGTAGCAGAATTGGTTTTCTCTCATCTTTTCACAGGGATTCGATTTTTGCAAGATGCGAATCGCAGAATGCCAAAAGAAGGTGCTACCCAATTTAACGCACTCAAAAAAGCCTACGCAAAAGGTACTGAACTCAGCGGAAAAACCATTGGTATTATTGGATTTGGTAGAATAGGTCGTGCTACTGCAAAGGTTGCGTTGGGTTTAGGCATGAATGTGGTTGCCTATGATTTACATCCGTTAGAAACAGAAATAGAATTAAACTTTCAGGGAGGTAAATCAATCAAAATTCCGGTTAAAACAATTGGTTTAGATGAAGTAATTAGTCAATCAGATTTTATTAGTTTACATACACCATTCGCCTCGAAGCCAATTTTAGGTAAAGAAGAGTTTGAGAAAATGAAAAAAGGCGTGGGTGTTGTAAATTGTTCAAGAGGTGGAACGATAGATGAAGAGGCATTAATTGCTGCAATAAATAATGGAACAGTTGCTTTTGCAGGCTTGGACGTTTTTAACAATGAGCCGACTCCTTTAGAAGGAATTTTAACTCATCCAAAAATTTCTTTAACACCGCACATCGGCGCTTCTACAAACGAGGCTCAAGAAAGAATTGGTACAGAATTGGCAACGCTAATTATCAAACATTTTAAAAACTAGTACAAATCTTTCTATTAAGATTTTCAAGGCCAGCTTAATCGCTGGCCTTTTTGTTTTTAACGCGAAGAAAAATAAAAGTACTTGCTCCACCAACAATTAAACCTAGTATTACCAATAAAAATCCGCTAATGGGAGTTTTCTTGGTCGATAATTGGTCTTTTAATTGCCTTTGCTCATCTTGCAATTTTTTTATGGTGTGCATGTATCCGGTCATTCTTTCGGCGTCGTTTCCAGCCTTGGCTACCTTTTGTTGGTTTTGCAAGTCTTTATATTCCATCAACGCCTTTATCTCCTTAAATATTTGGTTGTCGTTTAGTACCACAGTTCTTAAAATATCATTAGAATTTCTAAGGTCTTTTTTTGTTTGCAATCCAAAAATCCCCGAACGTTGCTTTAGGCTTTCATCATATTGCCCAAACTTTAAACTACGCTGGGTTAACAGGCTGTTTACTTTAACCCGTTGCGCTTTATACGAACCAGTATCTTGTTGAGCAAAGCCTTTGGTTGCTAAAAATGTAAAGAGCGAGATAAATAATATTTTTCTAATCATCAATAATTTTGTTTTTACGTCAGTCCAAATTTGCCTAATTTTCCTCTAAGAAAATAGAGAAAAGACATTTTGTCTGTTTAAAAAATATAAATAAGACAAAATGTCATTATTTCTCTGGTTTTTTGCTTTGGTACATAAGTTGATTAACTGCTATCAAATAATAAAATTAAAAAAATTAGCGATATGACACTTGTAAATTTCAATCAAAAAACACGAAACAACGCACCATATTTTAACAATGTTTTAGAATCATTGTTTAACGATGTGGAAACAAAAAGTACAATAAAACAAAAAGTTCCTGCAGTTAACATCAGCGAAAGCGAAGAGAGTTACATTATTGATTTAGCGGCACCAGGTTTAAAAAAAGACGATTTTCAAATTAAATTGAAGAAAGATACCCTGACTGTAGCTGTTGAGGAGAAACAAGAGGAAAATAAGGAAAATCAGGTATTTAGCCGCCGAGAATTCAGTTATGGTAATTTTTCTCGCTCGTTTAATCTACCAGAAAACGCTGCTAACGAAAATATTTCAGCTGCATATTTAGATGGAATATTAACTATAAAGATAGCTAAGCAAGACGAGAAGTTATTACAAAAGGAAATAGCTGTTTCATAAAGAGTTTTTCATAATGGTTTAGGTTTAGGTTTATAAGAGCGGCGTTGGATGGCACCGCTCTTATTTTTTTGAGCTGTTAAAAGCTTCCTTAAAATCATTTTGTTTACTTTTGCGCCCATGATACAACGTGAGATTTTAGATACCAAACGAAAAGCATTAAATATAAATTTGGATCTAAACATTTACGGAACTTTTGCAGAAATCGGCGCCGGGCAAGAGGTGTCTAGGAATTTTTTTAGTGCAGGTGCAGCTTCTGGAACCGTAGCGAAAAGCATGTCTGCTTATGATATGGCTTTTAGCGATGCCATTTACGGTGCAGAGGAATCTGGCAGGTATGTTAGCCAAAACCGTGTGCTACGTATGTTAGATCATGAGTTTGGATTGTTAATTGAGCGGCTATCTGGTAAAAAATATGAGAGCCGAACTTTTTTTGCTTTCGCAAATACAGTTACCACGTTAAACTATAAGCGCACCAATGAGCCACATGGATGGGTTGGAATAAGATTTCAAAGCGAATCTGGCGGCGCGCCAAACGAAATATTTTTTCACATTCGGTTACTAGATACGGATGTAACCATGCAACAAACCGTGTTGGGGATTGTTGGGGTAAATTTGATTTATGCTGCATATTACTATCACAATGACCCTAAAACGATGGTTGAGTCGCTGGCAGACAACTTAAATATAGGATCTGTTGAGATTGACTTAATTTCTGTAAAAGGGCCAGTTTTTGGAGATGTGAACAATATTTTGCTAAATCTTTACCTTATTGCTAAAGATTTTTCGGCTGCAGCTATTTTTGATTCCGATGCTCATCCGCGCCAAGCGAAAGATTTGTTGTATAAAAAAGACATCATGATTTTAAGGACCAAGTTTGGGCAGAAATCTAACCCAAATTTTAACCTTTTCAACAAGGCTACCGAACAGTTTGTAAAAACTAACAATGTGGAGGATGGCAATTTAAGTTTGATGATAGAGATTCTGCTTACCAATTTATTAACTGACCAAAAGGAAGGTACAGAAGAGTTAGACCTAGAATTGGTTGCGAAAAGAACACAAGATATGTGCAATACTGGCAACTTGGTAATCGTTTCTAACTTTGCCAGGCAAAATAGGTTGGCCATGTATTTAGAAAAATGTAAGCCTCATAGTGTGGGGATTGCCACTAACATAAACAACCTTAAATTTGTATTCAACTCTAAAAATTTTGGAGAAAACTACTCGGGCAAGTTGTTAAGCTATGTAAATGATATGTTTAGCAACAACGTAAGCTTGTTTGCTTATCCGTTTATGGATAAAAAAACCAACACCGTAATAACAACTAAAAATATGCCTGTGTCTGATGATGCAAAACCTCTTTTCGATTTTCTGATTATGAACCATTACATTACCGATGTAAAAGATTACAAAGAAGACGAAGTAAATACCGTTTAATTCGGCTGTAGAATTAAGGTGGCTCCATTTGCGTTTACAGTTAATCGGTGCATTATACCGCAGTTTAACGCAACATTATCTTTCTGATGTCCAACTTGAAAATCAAATAAAACGGGATATTTGTATTCGGCCACTTTTTCTAACACAATCTCACGGATTGTCTTCCCAAATTCTTCGCCTAGATTATCTGGTCTTATTCTAAATCCACAAATGATTAGTCCTTTTAGCTTGCTTAATTTTTTGCTGCGCAACAAATTCCAAAACATTCTATCAAGGTTATAAAGATACTCTCCCGTATCTTCTACAAAGAGAATCTTGCCTTCAATTCCAAGATCAGATAGGATACCGCCCAAACTTTCTAGAATACTTAAGTTGCCGGCTACCAAAACACCCTCGGCGCTGCCAAACCTATTAAAGCTGTTTTGTGGCGTTTTGTAGAATATCGGGTTGTCTAAAAGAGACTCTTTGATAGACAAAATCGAGTTTTTTTGAAATTCATCAGGCAAATTCCAGTCGATGGGAAAACTGTTGCACATTTTAGAATGGATAGATGCTGTGTGATAGACTTTGTTTTAGTGACAATAGAGCACCGTAATGTCGCTAAAGCCAATAATCAATTTAGGTGTTTTTTCAAATTGACTAAAATTAAGCTTGTCCAATGCTATTGCCTATTTTAACCTCGAAACCCCATTCTTTAAATTTATTCAGGGCTGTGTCAATCTCCTTTAGAGTAATGTGCCCAGCAGGACTCGTTATACCAATGGTATCGCCTGGTTTTAGAAAGGGGGAATCTTAACTCTTAAAGATTCCTTAGGCATCGAAAGCGCAGAAAGAGGAATGTTTACTGAATATAGCGCACCCATTGCCGCCGAGCCAGAAACAAGTCGCTTTCGATCCATACTTTTTGTTTTAACGAAGATAGTGCATATTAAAAAAAGAGAAAAGAAAAAGGGATTTATATCCATAAATCCCTTTTAAAAACCAAACAAACTAATCTATATAAGATTATATAAACTGAATACCTCTACAACCATAGCGTAGTAAAAAAGTTTTAAAATATTTTTATTTCTAAAAATAAATGGTTTCTTATGAGGAAATTTTTGGTCATAACATCATCTTTATAATTGATTCAATTAAAATATCAGGTTTAATTGAATATTTTAGGGATATTTGCCATTTACCTTAATCGCTTCTGGTGTCTTTAGAAAAATTAAAACTTAGTAAACCGCTTAATGCGGCGATGTTAGAACTTGGATTTTTAACTCCAAAAGAAATCCAATCTAAAACCATTTCTCGGATTTTGGGCGGACAAGACGTGGTTGCCGTTGCGCCTCTGGGTGCAGGTAAAACCACCGCTTATGTGCTTGCCACCTTAATGAAATTGAAATATGCCTTTGAGGAAGCTCCGCGGGCGCTTATTTTGGTGCCCGATACCGAACACATGGAAGAAGTATTGAATCAATTTAATTTGCTGAATCGTAATAAAACCATGCGCATTTTAGGCATTGACCACAACGATACCATTGCAAATCAAATGAATTTAATTACAGATGGTGTAGATATTATTGTTGCGGTGCCGGATAGGGCCAGGGCGCTTTACCTTAAACTAGCACTCAATACAAATAAAATTCAGCTGTTTATTATAGATGATGCACAGCTGATGATTAAAAAAGGCTTGCAACTACCTATTACAGAACTAGCCAATAGTGCCTATAAATCTCAGCACCTGCTCTTTACAGAAGTGCTGCACGATAAGATAGAGAAAATGATGGCGCCTTTTATGAAAATGCCTGCCATTATAGAAATTGATGAATTGGAGGAGTCTACAACCGAAATTCAGGAGATGTTGCTCTACAAGTTGCCCGATTTTAAAAATAAACTTTATTTTCTTGCTTATCTGTTGAGCGATGATGAGGTGTTTGACAAGGTTTTGGTTTTTGTAGAGAACCGATTAACGGCGCAAAAAGTGTACAAAGCTTTAATGGTAAAAGACAACGGCGAGGTTGCCATATACAATCCTCTTTTTGCAGACGACTTTGGTTTTTCAGACGTAGAGGAATTTAAGCAAGATGAATCTTGCAGAATTTTAATTGTTGCGAGTGAGCGTTTAGACACGTTAGATTGCGACGGAATTCCATTCGTCATCCATTTAGAGGTGCCAGAGCAACTAAACATTTTTACAGATAGGGTTTTAAAAAAGGACGAACAAGAAAGTAACTTCATCACTTTGGCAACTGATATTGAGCTGGCGACGGTGAAAAGGATTGAGCAAGCGCTAGGAAAGAAAATGGTGGTATTAGACTTGCCAGAAAACTTTACTTTGAAAGATGGATCGAACAAGAATAAAAGGAAAGATAACGAAGAACCTATAGAAGCGCAAAGTGATATTCAAGCCAAGAAAGCAAAAAACACCAAAACTTATAACTACAGCGCTGGGCAAAAAGCAAAAATGACTTTTAAAAATAAAAAGGGTTAACGTATCTTTTTATGGTTAGTTCGCAAAATAACTACTAGGGCATTACCTCGAAAAGGGGTCTGTACAATCTTTTTACCCTAAGTGATTAAGGCATTTTGGGGGATTTAATGGTATCTCTAACGCTGTAAAAGCAATTTGCAATAGCGTCTAAACTTAAACCCAGACAAATTTCAGAACTCGCCAAACAAAATGTTTTAAAAGGAGTCTTTACGGGATTGCGGATCCCCATCTAAAGGTTTCTCGTTATAGCCGTTTTGCTTTAATGGTCTTCGACTACTTGTCCCGACTATTCGGGAGGCTACCATTGACGTTTTTACATAAGTTATTTATTATCGGTTAATTAAATCATATCTTATTTTCATCACTCGTTCCTTCAGTCTTATAAAAAATGGCCTCCAACTCTTCCTTACGTTCTCCTAGCCGGAGGGGCGTCTCTCTTTTTCTTGACAAAAAGAGACAAAACTCAAGGCTTGTATCCCTTTGGGTAAAAATTCGCCAAGCTGTTTAACATCGATGATTCGAGGCCTTTTCCCTCAGTCTTAACCCCGCCCACGGCTGCGAAGCCTCTTCGTAGCTGCAAAGTGTCCGGTTTCTGCAAGCAGCTTCAGGCGTTTTTTCCTCCAAACTGCTGCGATGCCGATTCTACCGGGCTGGCTATAGCGAGTTTAAACCAAAACGTCATCTATATTGATTTATGTGAAGTGTATTAAACCTCAAACTGACAAACGATCTGCGTAAATTTTATTTTGATCGTAAAATAGCTGATTTCTGATCGCTGACTGCCGAACATTTTTGTTGCGTGAGGGATAGCCGCGGAAAACCCACAGCGAGGAACGAGCGAGGATTTGTAGCGAATGAGCCCGACCGTTCCGCAGCTTGGGGCACGCCCAACTAGTTATAGAAGTTTTGGAGTAAAAAAAAAGTCTCGACTTTCGCCGAGACTCTCTTGTTGAATTAAAATCTAATCTTAATAAATGGTAAACTCTACACGACGGTTTTGTTGACGACCCTCTGCAGTTTTGTTGGTTGCAATAGGTTGATCTGGACCGTAACCTGTAGCTTCAATTCTCGAGGCATTTGCACCTTGAGAAACTAAATATGCCTTAACAGATTCTGCTCTTTCTTTAGAAAGGCGCAAATTAAGTTCTCTAGAACCCGTGATATCCGTATGGCCAGCTAATTTTAGACTGAAATCTTTTTGCATCAATAATCCTGCTACTCTGTTTAAAGTTGCATAAGATTTTGAACGAATGGTAGATTTACCCAAATCGAATTCAAGATTTTTGATGGCTTCGTCTACAACTCTACGATCTGCTTCTGTAACAACTACCTTAGTTTCTTTAATAATTTGTGGTTTTGCTAATGGACAACCAGAACCGTCTACAACCGTTCCTCCTGGCGTTCCAGCACATTTGTCGAATTTATTAGCTACACCGTCGTTATCATCATCACCTAAGTCTTTAGCATACTGTGCTCTGTCTCTTGCTGCATTTTCTTCTGCAGAAGATAGCGCTCTACGTAGCTCTGAACTTTCTGCGGCAGTTTTTTTACGCAAATCTGCAATGGCACTGTAATTTTGTAATTGTGGTTTGTCTGCACTTCCCAACGCAAATTCTACACCGCCGTGCCCATAAGCAAATTCATATTTGCCGATGCTAGCAGGAGATTTTACGAAATTCACGTCATAGCCAAAATCTAAATTAACACCTTTAGATACACCGATTTTAAATCCAACACCTGCTGGAATAAAAAATCCTTCTCTCTTATCGAAGCTTCCGTTAACATTAGTATTAGGATTTGTGCCAACTGAAGTTACATTAGAGCTAAAGTCAGAAGACATATATCCCGCGCCTGCTTTTATGTAAGGAATTAGATAAGCATTTTCATTTCTCCCACTAAAATTTGCAACATTCAACACGGCTGTCAAAGCACCAGACCATTGAATATTTTGCTCAGTTTCTCCAGGAGTAGCAGCTGTTTTAATTTTCCCTCTTAAAAAATCTGCTTGGATTCCTAAGGCTGGCAAAATTTGTTTTTTAACAAATGCCCCGTAACCAATGCTATTAAATTCTTCTGCTCTAACGCTACTTCCACCAAAAATGGTGTTGTAACTTAAAATACCGCCGTGAGCGCCAACACTCCATGTGCGGAATTGTTGTGGTGAAAATCTACCTGAAGTTGAGGTAGAATCTTGGGCAAATAATTGAGTAGATAAGCCTAGAAAGGCCATCATCATCGTTAACTTTGTAAATGTAAATTTCATTTTTATGTTTTTAAATTTAAGCAGCAATGCGCTGTGGTACACCTATACTAAAAAACCCTGCCAATAATATTTGATACTTCAGTTTTTATTTTAAATGGCTTATTTTTTACCTAAACGAAGGAACGTGTGTATTAAATAGGCACTTTTCTATAAAACACGAAATTTTTTAAGCAAGAAATGTATATTATTTAATACATGCGCTTAGTTTTTACAGCTTATTTTTGTGCTAATGGGGTTTTGCAAACGTATAACTGTCGATTATTTTGCCCGTAACATTAACTTAGATACTACATCCCAAAGCACTATTCCTGCAGAAATGGAAATATTAAAAGAGTGTTTCGTTCCAAATTGAGGTATTTCTACGCAGTCATCAACTATATTCATTACTTCGTCGCTAACACCTTCTACCTCATTACCGAAAATTAAAGCAAATTTTCCATCTTCTTGTGGCTCAAACAGGTTTAACATAGTGCTTCCTGAAGCTTGCTCAATTGCTAAAATTCGATAGTTATTGGCTTTTAAGAACTCGACGGCCTCTTTAGTGGACGTAAAATGACGCCAATCTACAGATTTTGTAGCCCCCAGCGCGGCTTTTTCTATTTCACGATGTGGAGGTTGAGCGGTTATTCCGCAAAGTAAAATTTCTTCGATGGAAAAAGCGTCTGATGTTCTAAAAATAGAACCAACGTTATGCATGCTCCTCACATTATCTAATACCACCACGATTGGAAGTTTAGGCTGTTTCTTAAAACTTGCTACGTCCGTTCTATTTAAATCGTCTAACTTTAGTTTCTTCATTGAAGGAATACTTGTACAAACTTTTGTGCTGTTGTTAAAGTTGTCGAGGGCCGTTGCCAATATGGCTTACGTATACGTCTGCTGCGTAACCGATACGGTCTTCATAAAAATGGACCAGTTTTTTAGTGAAGTCTTCTTCAAAACCTTTTTCTAAAAGTGCAATGGCACAACCACCAAATCCAGCGCCCGTCATTCTTGCGCCAATAACATGCTCATAGTCCATGCAAAATTCAACAACTGTGTCTAACTCTTTACCACTTACTTCATATAAGTCTCGCAAAGACTCATGAGAAGCATACATCAATCGTCCAAATTCCTCTAAATAGCCAGCGTTCAGGGCTTTTGCGGCAAGAGATACTCTATCATTTTCTTTAACAACGTGTGTTGCTCTATTTAAAATAGTTTGATCGGTAAGTAAATGATTGTGGAGCAGGAATTTTTCTGTGTTGAGTTCGCACAAGTTATTCAACGTAATCTCTTCGTTCAATAATTTCAATGCTGTCTGACATTCTTCTACGCGTTCGTTGTATTTTGACTCGGCCAGTTCTCTAGGTTTGTTGGTGTTTATAATGGCAAGTACATAATTTCCCAAATTTATATCTACCATTTTATTTTTAAGGGTATCGCAGTCTAATAAAATAGCTTTATCCTGCTCTCCAAATGTTACGGCGAACTGATCCATAATACCGGAGTTTACCCCGATAAAATTATTTTCTACACTTTTAGCAATCTTTACCAGATCTAACTTTTCGTAACCTAAGTTAAAAAATTCGTTTAGCGCAAATGCCGTGGCAATTTCTATAGATGCAGAAGAAGAAAGACCAGAACCAATAGGAATATTTCCATGGTAAAGAAAATCTATCCCATCAATCTTTTTACCATCTTTTAAAAATTCATTTATTACGCCAATGGGGTAATTGAACCAATTTCCGCCGTCTTTTTCGTGCTTAACGTTGCTTTCAACCTCAGTTTGAGCATCGAAATTTAGACTTCTAAAACGAAATTTGCCGTCGTTATTTGGAGCTATAGCAACCCAGGTACCCAAGGTTATGGCGCATGGCATTACCAGGCCTCCATTATAGTCTATATGTTCTCCGATTAAATTTACGCGCCCAGGAGTAAAATAAACTGCCGATGGATTGTGGTTGTACTGGTCTTTGAATTTTTCTGTTAGTGTACTTTTCATTGGTTAAATGAGATGAAAACAAGTTTAAATAGTATTTTTGTCGATCATTATTAAGATCGCTAAGTTACAATTTATGACAGTAAACCAAATACCAACGGGTAAATTTATTGATGGAGAAGAGATTGTAGCAGTAGAATTAAGAAATCAAAAGGGCACATACGTTAAGATTTTTAACTACGGAACCATCATAAGCCATTTCCAAACCCTAAATGCTAAAGGAGAACTACAAGACATCGTATTAGGATTTGAGGACATATCGGCATATTTTACTGATGATTATTTAGCCAATGGCGCTTATTTAGGAGCAGTTATCGGCAGATATGCCAATAGGATTAAAGATGGGGAATTCCAAATGAAAGGCGTAGATTATTCTTTGTCGAAAAACTCTGATGGAAATATGCTGCACGGTGGGATAGAGGGGTTCGACAAGAAGATTTGGGAAATTACCGAAACGAAAAGTCAGCCACATGCTTCTGTTACTTTCGGATATGAGAGTGAAGACGGGGAAGAAGGATTTCCAGGAAATTTGTGGGTCAGGCTAAATGTTGAACTTACCGAAAATAATGAGCTGATTTTAAGCTACGAGGCGAAAACAGATCAGGCAACGCCTATAAACTTAACACATCATGATTATTTTAATCTATCTCCAAATGGTGGGAGCATAGCTAAACATATTCAACAAATTTTTTCCTCTACATACTTAGCACAAGACCAAACGTTTGCCGCAACGGGAAAACATATAGATGTGAAGGATACGGCTTTTGATTTTTCGAAGCCAAAGGAAATTGGAGCCAATTGGGATAGCGCAGAAGGATACGACCAATCTTTTGTGTTGGACAAAGTTGACGGCGAACTCACTTTGGCGAGTAGAACATCAGAGAAAGCGAGCGGGCTAATGCTAAGTGTTTACACTACAGAGCCGGTAGTCCATTTTTACACCGCTAAATATTTAAACGTTAAAAACGCAAAAGAGGGAAAAGATTACGGTGCATTTGAGGCTTTTTGTGTAGAAACACAACATCAACCAAATGCCATAAACATTCCAGAATTTCCTTCGACGGTATTAGAACCAGAAGATCTTTACAGCCAAACTACTATTTATAAAGTAAGCATAGTTTCGTAGTTTCTTTTATAAAGGAACTAATCTCGATTAAAATATTTTAAAGGTATATACAATATTCAGCCGCGTTAACTGTTAACTATTTCTATGTTTAAATCTGTTCTATTCTTCTTTTGTATCGTTTTCCTTTTTAGCGGATGCTCTTCAGTTTATATGCCCAACGTGCCAAACACGCCTATGTTGAGCAAGCAAGGAGAATTTAGTGGTGGCGCACATACCTCTTTAAAAGGTAATGCAAGTGTAAATGGTGCCTATGCCGTGTCGGACCATGTTGGCTTGCTAATTAGCGGTTCTACAATGAATTCTAGCAGAAGAGCTAAAGATTTTAGCCATAGGTTAATTGAGATTGGAGGAGGATATTTTACGACTTTCGGTAATGAAAATACGCGCATTTTAGAAATTTATGCAGGTGTAGGAAAGGGAAGTAGCGACATTACTTACAGGACATACAACCATGATGTACTTCAAAGTAGCGAAGTGCAGAAAGTAGCCTATCGGAAATCTTTTTTGCAAGTAAATTACAGCAGTAAAAAATCGGGTTTGCTAAAACTTTTTGGCGCTAAATTTCCGCTTAGTTACGGAACTGCATTGCGGATTAGCCAAGTAAGCATGGATAGGTTTTTTATAAATGGAGTTGTTCAACCTAAGGAAGACAATGTTTTTTTTGAACCGATTTTCTTTACCAGAATGGCACTAAACAATACACTTCAGTTGCAGTACACAACAAGTAGTAACATTGGTTTAAAAAACAGAGACTACCTTACGGCAGGCAATTCTATATTTACCATTGGGCTAATTTTTAATGTGGGCGGGAAGAATCAATAATACTCAGCGATTTCGTTTTATTTTGAAAGCGGAAGAAAAGCAGTATTGAAGCAGTAAGTAAACCAAAAGTTAAACCATACCAAATGCCATTAACACCAAGGTGGAAATGAAAGCCCAATAAGTAACCAATGGGAATTCCAACCACCCAATAAGCGAAAAAAGTAATCAACGTGGGTATGTTTACATCGCCCAATCCCCTTAACACTCCTAAGCCAATCACTTGTGTGCCATCGAACAGTTGGAAAAAACCAGCAATAATTAATAGGTGTGCGGCAATATCAACCACTTCAACATCACTGCTTATAATGTAGGGCAATTGCCTGTTGAAGATTACAAAAGCAAGCGCGGTAAAGCACATAAACACAAGGATGATGTGATAACTTCCTATGGCAGACCGTCTCAAATCTAAAAAACTTCTTTTTCCAAAATTATTTCCCGTTTTAATGGTTGCGGCAGAGGCAACTCCGCTGGCAATCATATAAGTCATAGCTGCAAGGCTAATGGCAATTTGGTGAGCCGCCTGCTCTACATCTCCAATGGTACCGATTAACAAAGCTGCGCCGCTAAATGCACTAATCTCGAAAGTATATTGTAAAGCCACAGGCGCACCTATTTTTATAATTTTCAGCAGCCTTAACTTATTTACAAACCTAAACTTAAAGCCCAGTAAATATCTTTTAAAATGATTAGAGTGTAAAACATAAATGCACATGGTTGAAGCCATTAAAATCCTATCGACCAAGCTGCTTACACCAACACCAGAAACGCCCATGGGCTTTATGCCAAACATGCCCCTTACCAAAATTACTCCTAAAATAATATTGATTACGTTGCCCCAAACAGAAATAAACATCGCCTGCTTTGTAAAACCCAGTCCTTCTGCAAACTGCCTGAACGTCTGGAAAATTAATAACGGAATGATCGAGAGAGACAACAGATTTAAATAGGGCTTGGCGTATAAAACAACCGAAGCCGTTTGGTCTAAATGGTCTAAAATTGCAAAAACGCCAAGGCGAACAGAGAAGTAAAGTAGTAAGCCAATAACTAAATTGATTAACAAACTGTTTGCCAATAACTTGCCACAATCTTTTCTCCTTAACCGACCGCTTTCTTGAGCAATTAACGGGGTTAAACCATAAGAAATACCAAGACCTATAACCAATATAAGAATAAATATACTGTTGACCAGAGAAACAGCAGCAAGCTGTTCTGTATCAGTAAAATGTCCGACAATTACGCTATCGGCAATTTGAACCAGGGTATGTCCAAGTTGAGAGCCCACGATGGGCAAAGCGAGATGTAAATTCTCCTTATAATATGGTTTATATTTTTGATAGGTTTTTTGTAACATACCGCATTGATGTTTTGCGTGTTTAACTTTTTAAAATTAATCTACGGCAGTAAAATATTCTTCTTTTTCTAATCCCTGTGCTTTTATTACATTGGTAACAATAAGACTTACCAAAATTTTTTGTGCTTTTTTGTGCGAGCACCTTAGCAATTTGCTAAACTCTCTAAGTGTTATTTTTCCGTATTCTGCTAAAAAGCTCATCAATTTTTTTTCACTATCTGAATAGGAGATAAGCATTCCATTTTTATTTTTTGTCTGCTTTAAAACTTCTAAAGCAATTTTGCTAGCCAGGACAGATTTATCTGCCACCCTTATAAATGCCCACCATTTTTTTTGTTCATCCATTGCATAGTGCGGTTTTTTATCGCTCTCTGGAATGTTTGCTACCAATACTAATTTTTCATCTATATAAATTTCTAAAAAACTGCATTCGATAATCGGTTTGCAAAACTGACTGGCCGCGGTAAGGATCATGTATTTTTCTTCATCCTCTGCCTTAACCCCAGTAATTTTGCCGTCGTCTGCAACACCAATTAGTAAACTGCCTCCTTTATGGTTAGCAAAAGCGGCTAAGGTCTTTGCGATTTTAGGCGAACTGCTGATCGTTTTTTTAAAGTCGATTCTATCGTTCTCTCCCTCAAATATCAATCTTTTGATGTTCATAAGATAGAAGGCTGCTGTCAAATGGATACTTTCTTGTTCTCTCCTTCAAATTTGTTGCGTAAATATACCTCATTCATTACCGATGCACATAAATCTCCCTTTTTATCGAACAATAGGATTGGATAGCTTTTTACAAATTTCCCATTGGTTCTTAAACTGTGTTCTGCGTCTGCAATCATGTCTTCGGTTATCTTCAAAGAAAAGTACAAGGTAGTCATGCCCGGCTTTAAATATTGAATAGAGGCGCTTTTTAACCAAACGCGCACTTTAAAACCTCTACGCTGCATCAGTTGGTCAAATAAAATTGCATAAAATGGATCTGTTGCAGAGAAAATAGAACCGCCAAAAATAGAACCATTGTAGTTTCTATTTAACAGGCTGTTACTAATCTTTACATCAACACCTAAAAATCCGGGATGAAATTTTTTTATCCAAATCCGCTGAAACAACAAAGGAGGATATAAGTTTAACGCCCATCTTAATGTTTTTTCTGAAACAATCATATACAAAAAAAGGTGACTAATTATCGTTTATAATAGATTTTGTTATGAATTATAAAGCTGGTAAAAGTACTAAAATGTAACAACCGAATTAATTATGAGATAAAATAAAACTAAAACCATATTTCAAACGTATATACACGCAAACAAAACATAAATAAAAAACTCAAGAAATGAAAAAGAAATTTTTAAATGTTGCTATGGGTGTGGCAGTTGTTGCTATGGCCGCTGCGTGTAATTCTCCAAAGACAGACAGTAGCTCAACAGATAGCACTACCATGAGTTCTACCACCATGACAGATACTTCTATGAAGGATACTTCTATGATGGCATCGAGCGACAAAGGTGTTGAAGTTGGAGGAGCAATGATGGTTCCATCTAAAAACATTGTAGAAAACGCCGTAAACTCTAAGGATCATACTACATTGGTTGCAGCGGTTAAAGCTGCAGGTTTGGTAGAAACTTTAAGTGGTAAAGGCCCCTTTACTGTATTTGCACCAACTAACGAAGCTTTTGATAAAGTTCCGAAAGCAACTTTAGAGAATTTAATGAAACCAGCCATGAAGGCTGATTTGACAAAAATTTTAACCTATCACGTAGTTTCGGGCGCTCTAAAAGCTGCTGACTTAAAAGATGGTATGGAATTAACAACTGTTCAAGGTGAAAAGTTAAAAGTATCGGTTAAAGACGGTAAAGTGATGATTAATGGATCAACTGTTACCATTCCAGATATTATGGATAGCAATGGCGTAACCCATGTAATTGATCAAGTATTGATGCCAAAATAAGGCGTAAAAAATTAACGACGAGCCTCTTTTCGATAAAACGAAAAGAGGCTTTTTCTTTTTATAAATAATTGCTAGTTTGGACGCCGCTAACCGACAATTAAATGCACGACAAACTCAAACAAAACCGAAATGTAATTTTTTTAGTTGTTGTGGCTGCGCTTGGCTATTTTGTAGATATTTATGACCTTGTTTTATTCTCTGTAGTTAGGGTTCAAAGTTTAACAAGTATTGGAGTTAGCGCTGCGAATTTAAAAACAGAAGGGATATACATCATCAATTCTCAAATGTTTGGCCTTCTTTTGGGTGGTATTTTATGGGGAGTTTTGGGAGATAAGCTTGGGCGAATAAAAGTATTGTTTGGATCTATCTTATTGTACTCAATAGCAAATATTGCAAATGGTTTTGCCACCACCGTCCACAGTTACGCTTTAATCCGTTTCTTTGCCGGTGTTGGACTGGCAGGAGAGCTTGGCGCGGGTATTACCTTGGTTGCAGAAACAATGGATAAAAACAAAAGGGGTTATGGAACTATGATTGTTGCTGGCGTTGGGCTATTTGGAGCTGCTGTGGCTGCAACCGTGGCCGAGAATTTTAGTTGGCAGACTTCTTATTTTGTAGGCGGCGGTATGGGTTTAGTTCTATTGCTACTAAGGCTGGGCACATTCGAATCGGGGATGTTTAAAAATGTTATCAAAAATGAGCAAATAGCTAAAGGAAATCTTTTTATGTTGTTCTCTGATAAAAAAAGGTTCCTAAAATATTTGTATTGTATCTTAATAGGTCTGCCTTTATGGTTTGTGGTCGGCGTGTTAATTACCTTGTGTAGAGAGTTTGGAATGGAACTTGGCGCTAAGGAGACATTAGATGCCGGCAAGGGCATTATGTTTACCTATTTTGGAATTGCCATTGGCGACGTGGTTACAGGCTTTCTAGCTCAAATTCTAAAATCGAGGAAAAAAACTGTTTTTATCTTCCACATTATCAGCTTAATAAGTGTAGCTGTCTACCTTAATAGTTTTGGTTTAACAGCCAATACTTTTATTTGGCTTTGCCTTTTTATGGGTTTTTCTGTGGGATATTGGGCTACCTTTGTAACCATTGCGGCAGAGCAATTTGGTACCAACATTCGCGCCACCGTAACTACTACCGCACCTAATTTTGTTAGGGGAGCACTTATCCCAATTAACATGCTTTTTGTTTTTCTTGCTCAAAAGTATAGCAATATTACGGCTGCTTATATTGTAATGGGTTTGCTTACCGCAATAGCCATGTTTGCATTAAGTAAATTAAAAGAGAGTTTTAACAAAGATTTAGATTACCTAGAAATTAGCTAGGCGAGGTATCTGTCAGTTTATTGTATTAAAGGAACAAAACTAGGCGCAAAACAGTATATAGCCCTAAGTTTGTAGAAAATGTGTGGGAATGGATAATTTTAAAGATAAAGTTGCAGAGAGGTACAAAGCAATTCAAAATGAAATATGTAAGGCTTTAGAAAAGGCAGATGGGAGCGGGGCTTTTGAGGAAGAATTGTGGAGTAGAGAAGGTGGCGGAGGCGGTTGCACGCGCATTATGCAAAACGGCGAAGTTATAGAGAAAGGCGGTGTTAACTTTTCTGCCGTTCATGGTGTTTTGCCAGAAAGTGTTAAAAAGGCATTTGGTGTAGATCAAGCAGAATTTTTCGCAACTGGCGTATCTATTGTTATCCATCCAAAAAATCCAATGGTGCCGATTATCCACATGAACATTAGGTATTTCGAACTAGATGATCAAACACGATGGTTTGGTGGCGGCATTGATTTAACACCGCATTATGTTATAGAGAAACAAGCTACATACTTTCATCAGCAAGTTAAAGCAACATGTGATCTTTTTCATCCAAATTTTTATTCAAAATTTAAGAAACAGGCTGATGACTATTTTTTTATTAAGCATAGAGACGAAACTCGCGGTGTTGGCGGAATTTTTTACGATCGGTTGAAGCCAGAAAATACCGAGCTTTCTTGGGATGAAATCTTAGAGTTCTCGGTAGCTGTGGGAAAAATTTTTGCGCCAACTTATACAGAACTTATAAACCTAAATAAAACCAAAGCATTTACAGAAGCTCAGAAAGCTTGGCAACTCCAACGCAGAAGCCGATATGTAGAGTTTAACCTGGTGTATGATTCGGGTACAAAATTTGGTCTGGAAACAAATGGTAGGATTGAATCTATTTTAATGAGTTTACCACCACAAGCCAATTGGGTTTACAACTATGAGCCATTAAAAGATTCTGAAGAATATAAAACCTTACAGTTGCTAAGAAAAGGAATTGATTGGGTTTGAGAATAACTCTAGATCGCAAGATAAATTACAACAGGATATTTTGTCTTATAATTAATATTATGTTAAGTTGAACAGAGACTCAGTCTAAACAAGTGCAGGCATTCTCAATCTAACCACCCGCTCTAACCCCAATGTTAGTAACTTAAGAATACCATGTATTGTCCTGTCAATCATAAGAAATATCTCGCGGCGGCTATATAACGAGATAAATATTGTCTTGCACAATAAATATTGGCTAGAATTCCCGCAATTTTGATTCAAGCTCCTGCACTTTGTCTAGCTCGTTTTTTCTAGTGTAAATATCGATCAGCAACTGTACGCAGTTTTTGCTATTTGGATCTATCTCGTTAGCATGCTCTAACGCAATTTCCGCACGGTTTATAAATGATTTATATTTTTCGTTTTTATTGGGATCGCTGCTTTTCAATTCATTATTACCGGCTTCTATAAATGCTAGACCAAGTTGGTACATGGCATCAAAATAATTTGGATCTTTTTCTAAGGCCTGATTATAAGAAAGAATTGCGTTAGATTTATTACCTGTTGCTTGTTCCAAATAACCCACGAGATAATATAACAATTTATCTCCTTGCGTTGCCTTAATCTGACCATTAATTAATGCCAGTGCTTTTGGATAGTTGGCGACATCTATCAAAAGATTAATATAATCATTGGTAAGAACAATATTTTGTGGATTTAAGGCCAATCCCTCTTCTAATGTTGCCAATGCAGTCTTATCATCAAACTTGGCACTATAAATCTGAGCCATTTTTTGATAAACTGCCGGATTCCTGATTCCATTTTCTACAGCACGTTTAAAATACGTCATTGCATCAGTATACATCTGCAAATTTATAGCGCAAATTGCGGTATTGAGTGCCAAGGTTGTATCTGCAGGAAAATTATCACTAACCTCCTTTAAATTGGTAAAAGCCAATTTAAAATCATTGTCTACGAAATACTGATTGCCAATATCTTGTTTTTTAATAAGCAGGTTGTGATCAGAAGCTTTTATCAATCCAGAATTATCATCGTAACGGTCTAGCTTTCGCGCTTGCTTAACCGCATCAACTGCGGTATTGTAAAAGCTTTGCGATGCGTTTGCATCCGTTTCGATAATTGCGGCATAAGAATTTAAATAGGATTTAATTGCCCAGGTTTCTGCCCAGTCTTTTGTTTTCTTATCGTTCTCCGCAGACTCTATTGCTTTGAGCCCTTCCTTTACAGGGTCGAGCTGCTTCGTATTGTCTTCTTTGTTTAGGATAGATAGCTGAAGTTTTCCCACAGAATTTCTGGCGATTAGAATTTGGGTTTTCTGCGCAAATGTATTTACAGAAATAAAAACAAATATAGATAAAGCAATTGTTGCAGTTTTTCTCATGTAGGCCTAATGTTTTAACACAATTTTTGTAAAAATATGCAAAAAAAAAGAGCCCCAAAATTAATTAGGGCTCTTTTTTACAATTAGAATCTTTATTACTGCTTAGTTGCCCCAGCTTCCCCTATTTTTTTCTTAATCGCTTCGTAATTTTTTGTGTCGTTTTTAAAGAAATAGATTGTTTTTAAACCATCTAGAGCAGAAAGATTTTTCGGATCTAACTCGCTAGCTTTCAAATAGAATGGCATTGCCTTGTCTACCAAACCATCTCTTTCTGTTTTTGCTTTTGTGTATTCTGCTTTCTTTTTTACTTGATCTATATTTCCAAGCTCGGTTTGTTTCTTGTAGGCCTGCTGTAGATAAACATTTCCCAAAGCAGCTTGATAGAGCGCATTTTTTGGATCTTTCTCAACCAATTTCAACAAAGATTTCTCTGCCATATCAATCTGTCCTTTTTTGATATAAATATCTGTTTCTGTGGTGATAAAATTTATATTTTCCGGAAATTTTGCTTTTGCCTCTTCTAAAGTGGCCAAACCGGCAACAGTATCTTTTTGGTTTTTAAGCTCCATACCTATAATATCGGTATAAATACCTTCGCTTTGCGGATTATTCATCTCTAACAAACGTTTAGAAAGTTCTATCGCCTTTGGATAATTTTCTAAGTTTTTAGCCAAAATACTGGCATTCAACACCATGGCCGTATCATTAGGGTTTATATCTTGAGCTTTAATGAAGTTATCGTAAGCCCTCTTAAAATCTTTTTTGTTGTACGCTAAAAATCCGGCATTTTTTATTGCAATAACCACGTTTTCATCAGCAGAAGTTATTAAATCTTTAAACTCACCTTTGGCGTCTAATTTCTTCGCTTGTACTACCGCATCTTCAGCAATTTTCACATTAGCATCTGAGTTTGCATTATCTAATGTATCTGCTATCGCTATAGACGAAGATAACAAAGCCTTATAAGACCAAGCCTCTGGAGAATCTTTAGTCTTGTCGTTCTGCGTGGCGGTAGTTGCATGCGCCAAAGCTTCTTTTAACGAGCTTATTTTTTTATCAAGTGGCAAGTTAGTGCCTACCGCCTGGAATACGTTCCAACCTTTTTTTGCGTCGGCAATTTCTCCCTTTTGTGCAAAAGCAAGACTTACGGCAGTAGCAAAAACGATGCTTAAAATTAATTTTTTCATAATGTTAATTCTGTTTTTATTATTTTAATTATTCTTCAGTGTTCTCATCTTCTTGTTCGTCTTCACCAGCTTCTTCTTCAGGCTCAGCACGCTCAACACTTTCTTCTAATGCCTCGGCATCGCTCTCTACTAGTACTTCAGAATCAGTCTCTACATCTTCTTCATGATCTATTTTGGTTACCGATGCAATTTCGTCATTTCCTTTTAATGTAATTAAACGAACGCCCTGTGTCGCTCTGCCCATAACTCTCAAATCTGCAACTGCAATACGTATTACAATGCCCGATTTATTAATGATCATCAAATCTTCTTGATCTGTAACTCCTTTTATAGAAACCAGCGCGCCGGTTTTTTCGGTAATGTTAATGGTTTTTACACCTTTTCCACCCCTATTGGTAACGCGATAATCTTCAATATCTGTACGTTTCCCGTAGCCTTTTTCTGATACCACCAATACCGTTGTCTCAGAATCATTAACAGCAATCATGCCAATTACCTCATCTTGTTCTGTTGCCAACCTCACTCCTCTTACGCCAGTGGCAGTTCTTCCCATGGCTCTAACGGTACTCTCATTAAATCTAATGGCTCTTCCAGACTTTAGGGCCATAACAATTTCGCTCTCTCCGGTAGTTAAACAAGCCTCTAACAACATATCGCCATCGTTAATGTTTATGGCGTTTATACCATTAACACGCGGACGAGAATACGCCTCTAGAGATGTTTTTTTGATTACCCCTTTTTTGGTACACATAATGATAAAGTTGTTTTCTAAATACTCTTTGTCCTTTAGATTTTTAACTTTAATGTATGCCTTAATGTTTTCTTCTTTCGGTATTTGAATAATGTTCTGGATCGCTCTACCCTTGCTCGTTCTAGATCCCTCTGGAATTTCATACACCCTTAACCAGAAACATCGTCCAGCTTCTGTAAAGAAAAGCATGTAATTGTGGTTTGAGGCAATGAGCATGTGCTCTATAAAATCTTCGTTTCTAGAGGTACTGCCTTTAGCTCCCTTTCCTCCTCTACCCTGCGCCCTAAACTCTGTTGCTGGCGTACGTTTTACATAACCTTCGTGCGAAATGGTAATTACAACTTCTTCATCTTCGATGAAATCTTCCATGCTCATGTCTTCGGCAGAATGGATGATGGAAGTTCTTCTCTCATCGCCATATTTCTCCCTAATTTCCAAAAGCTCGCTTTTTATAATCTCCATTCTTAAGCCTTCATCGCCCAAAATAGATTTTAAATATTCGATGGTTTTCATCAGCTCTGCATACTCTTCTTTAATCTTATCGCGTTCTAAACCAGTTAAACGGCGCAAGGTCATATCTAAAATTGCCCTAGCTTGGATATCGCTTAATGCAAACTGTTCAATTAAACCAAGGCGGGCATCTTCTGGTGTATTAGATGCCCTAATTAATTTAATCACCTGATCTAAATGATCTAAAGCAATTAAATAACCTTCTAAAATGTGGGCACGTTTCTCTGCTTCTGCTAGTTCGTATCTGGTACGGCGTGTAACTACTTCATGCCTATGCTCTACAAAATGAAAGATAAGATCCCTAAGGTTAAGCATTTGTGGTCGGCCCTTTACTAGTGCAATGTTGTTTACGCTAAAAGAAGTTTGCAGTGCAGTATACTTATATAGGTTATTTAGCACAATCGCCGCATTTGCATCGCGCTTTATCTCGTAAACTATTCTAATGCCATCTTTGTTAGATTCGTCTTTTATATTAGAAATGCCTTCTAGTTTTTTGTCGCCCACCAATTCTGCAGTACGCTCAATCATTTGTGCCTTATTTACCTGGTAAGGTATCTCTGTCACAATAATAACTTCTCTGTCTTTAATATTTTCTATCTCTGCTTTTCCGCGCATCATTATGCGACCCCTACCCGTTTCAAAAGCCTCTTTTACGCCCGCGTAGCCATAAATAATTCCACCGGTAGGAAAATCTGGCGCTTTTACAAACTTCATCAATTCCTCTATGGTAATTTCTCTATTGTCTATAAAATTAATGGTAGCATCTATTACTTCCGTTAAATTGTGTGGTGCCATGTTGGTGGCCATACCCACTGCAATTCCAGATGATCCGTTTACCAAAAGGTTCGGTATTTTTGCAGGCAGCACTGTCGGCTCTTGCAAGGTATCATCAAAGTTAAACTGGTAATCTACCGTGTCTTTATTAATGTCGGCCAGCATTTCTTCTGCAATTTTAGAGAAACGCGCTTCGGTATAACGCATTGCCGCAGGCGAATCGCCATCTATGTGGCCAAAATTTCCCTGTCCATCTACCATTGGGTAACGCAAGCTCCAATCTTGGGCCATACGCACCATGGTAAAATATACAGAGGCATCGCCATGTGGGTGGTACTTTCCTAAAACCTCGCCCACAATACGGGCAGATTTTTTATGTGGTTTCGAGCTGCTCAATCCTAAATCTAGCATGCCGTACAATACGCGGCGATGTACAGGTTTTAAGCCATCTCTTACATCGGGCAAAGCCCTAGATACAATAACCGACATCGAATAATCTATATAAGCAGATTTCATCTGCTCCTCGATGTTGATTTGAATTATTTTGTCGTTCTGTTGATTTTCTAAATCTTCTGCCATAATTGTTTTTATCGTTGTTAAAAACGATTTTAAAAAGCTAATAGTTTAACCTTGCGAATTTAACAAAAATATGCTTAAATATGCCATTGTTGAAAAGTTTTGAGGACAGAAAACCTCTGGATAACATCCGTTATTGATGTTTAGATGCCCTTAAAAGCAAAATTATCAATACTTTTACGTTCTTATTTTTAGAAATGCCTGCAAATCAAAAATCTGCCTTAAGTTTTATTTTTATCACTGTTTTGGTAGACTGCATAGGCTTTGGGGTCATCATCCCCATTATTCCGAAGTTAATAGAAACGTTAATTCATGGAGATTTAAATGCGGCCTCGAAATATGGCGGTTGGTTGTTGTTTTCTTACGCAATTATGCAATTTTTCTTTGCCCCCTTTTTTGGGGCTTTGAGCGATAAATATGGCAGGCGCCCCGTTTTGCTTATTTCTTTATTTGGCATGGGGCTAGATTATTTGTTCCTAGCCTTCGCCCCTACTATATTTTGGTTGTTTATCGGTAGAATTGTTTCTGGCATAACCGGGGCAAGCATTACCACCGCTTCGGCCTACATTGCCGATGTTTCTACACCAGAAAAGCGGGCACAGAATTTTGGGTTAATCGGCGCCACATTTGGGTTAGGTTTTATTATTGGCCCAGTAATTAGCGGCTTAACCGTTGGTTTCGGACTTAGAGTTCCATTTATGGTCGCCGCCGGACTATCTTTGTTAAATTGGCTGTATGGTTATTTTATTTTGCCCGAAAGTTTGGGTAAGGAAAATAGACGTGCTTTCGAGTGGAAACGCGCAAACCCATGGGGGGCGCTAAAAAAGGTAAGCAGGTACAAAGCACTTATCGGCTTGCTTTCTTCTATTTTGTTGCTGTACATTGCTGCACAGGCCACCCAGTCCACCTGGACTTATTACACCATGCAAAAATTTAAATGGGATGAAAAGCTAGTGGCCTATTCGCTTGGTTTTGTTGGCTTAACCGTTGCCATTGTTCAGGGTGGTTTAATTAGAATTATCATTCCAAAGCTCGGCAATAAGAAAGCTATTTTTATAGGCATGCTTTTGTATGCCATAAGTTTTTTATTGTTTGCGCTGGCCAACCAAGGGTGGATGATGTTTGCGTTTATGGTCCCTTACGCGCTTGCTGGCATTAGCGGCCCGGCCTTGCAAGGGTTAATTTCTAATCAAATTGCCTCAAATGAGCAGGGAGAACTGCAAGGCATAATGGCCGGTTTAATGAGCGTTTCCTCCATCATCGGGCCGATTTTAATGACCGGGCTTTTTGCCTATTTTACGGCCAAAACCCCATCCATTTATTTACCCGGCGCCCCGTTTTTAATGGCAGGTTTTCTTACCTGTATTGCGTTGGTGGTTTGTTACCGAAGTTTGAAAAAGCATCATTGAGTTTAGTAGTTAGTATTAAGTATTTAGAAATTGAGGATAAAAAACTTTTGTATGTGCTGGTTTTAGCTTTCGGCTTTTTCGCTTTCAGCCTCAACCTCAACCTCAGCCTTCCGTTTGTCGTTTAGTCGTTTTTCGCTAGTCTTTGTTTTCGCTCAACATTAACCTAAACCTCAGTCTTCCTTTTGTTTGGTCGTTTATACTTTTAACTCATAACCCGTAACATTTAACTTCCGTTTAGTCGTTTTTCGTTTTTTTTTGTCTTTCTTCTTTGTTCCCTTTTTTTGGGCGGCAATTTCTGGCTGTGCAGGGGTTCCGTTAAGTTTTTTTTCTGAAAGAAAAAACTTAACCCTCATTGCATTCGGCCCTTACCATCCAGGCCGCATGCCACCCCGAAACAGCCACCACCAAGTATCCCAAAACCGTTTTAATCTGTAAAACATATCGCAAACTGAATAACCAAACGACTAAACACCTCGCCGGCTAAACCTCTAATCAACCTATAACAATCAGATTTTCATTAACTTTAACAGCACTAAACAGCTGTAAAATGGCAATAGAAGTTAAGCTTATAACACATCGGAACCAAAGGCGCATTGCAGTGTATTTTCCCAACACGCGCGAATTGATAAATCGCTTTAAAAATTTAAATGGAGCCAAATGGAGCCAGAGTTTAAAAGTTTGGCATTTGCCAGATATTCCTGCAAATAGAAAGCTCTTTAAGTTAAAAGAATTAGTTTTCAACCCGCTAAACGAAGAAAAGCAAGAAGCCATAAGAAATTTCACCAACTACTTATTAACCAAAAGGTATAGCACAAGTACTATTAAAACGTATGTGGAAGCACTAAAATCTTTTTTTAAATATTTTAACGATAAAAATGTTGCAGACATCAACAATGCCGATGTTATGCTTTATCATCAAGACTATATTTTGAAAAACAACCTCTCTTCTTCCTATCAAAACCAAATTGTGAATGCCATTAAACTTTATTTTGCAACGATTAGAGAGACAGCTATCGTTGTAGAAAAAATATATCGGCCCAAAACAGAAAAATTATTACCAAATGTATTAAGCAAAAACGAAGTAAAGAAGATACTCGATGCCCACAGCAATATTAAACACAAAACGATGTTAAGCGTAATTTACAGCTGTGGTTTAAGGCGAAGTGAATTGATTAACCTAAGGCCAAAAGATATAGATGGAGAACGAATGATCATTATTATTAGACAAGCAAAGGGCAAAAAGGATAGAATTGTGCCATTAAGCAGCAGAATATTAGAGATGTTACGAAGCTATTATAAGGTTTACAAACCAAAGACTTGGCTTTTTGAAGGACAAAAAGAGGGCACCAAATACGATGAACGAAGCTTAGCCCAGGTGCTAAAGCAAGCTTTACAAAAGGCAAAGATAGCCAAACCGGTAACCTTGCACTGGCTTAGACATAGTTATGCTACACATTTATTAGAAAGCGGAACCGATTTGAGATATATACAAGAAATTTTGGGACATAAGAGCAGCAAGACCACCGAAATATATACACATGTAAGCACCAAAAGTTTACAAAATATAAAAAGCCCGTTTGATGATTTATGAAGTTTGCTATATTTACGCAATTAATGAGAGGTAAAACGCCCGTAATATCGCCACTTTGGGTTTATTACGGAATGTTTATAGCTCCTATATATAAGTTACCTGCAAGTGTTACAGACCGCATAAACTCGAAAGGAAGGAAATTAGAGATTTAATATGAGTAGTTTAGGAAGAGACGAAATGATAAAAAACTTAAGTGAAATTGTTGTTCCTAAATTAAGACAATTAAATTTCAAGGGTTCTTTTCCGCACTTTAGAAGACAGACATCTGAACGAATAAATCTATTAACTTTTCAATTTGACAGAAGCGGTGGCGGTTTTGTAATTGAACTTGCAAATTGTAAACCAGACGGTTTTACAACTCCTTGGGGACTTGAAATTAAACCTAATAAGCTGACTGCACACGACGTATATAAACGAAAGCGAATTAATTCAAATAAAGAAGGAAGTTCAACAGACAACTGGTTTCGTTATGACAGAAAATATTTGTTTGGTCTTGGCGACATTTATAAAAAAATCAGTAAAGACGTATTATTGAAATTTGACATTGCAGAAGATTATTGGAAAAATGGAGAACTTAACTAACAAAAAAACACCAACAGGTAACAGCAAATTTGTTCAAAAATGGCTGACAGTGATTCAACTCGGGTTTTTCGTTATTAACTTTGGTCTGTGCGGTGCGACAATGGTTCTGCAAGCAATGCCATTTCTGCACAAATTTCCAAAACGTTAGCAGAAATAGTTCGACCTAAACAACCTTCCAGAAAAAAACTCAATTTGACCTAAAAAAAAGGGAATTATATGTATCTTTGTATGG